>QIAJ01000120.1 GCA_003225495.1 Acidobacteriota bacterium | reverse complement strand
GCGGCATTGAGGTCGCGCGTCAGAGCTGGCTTAGGCGGAAGATTTTCCAGCTTGATCTTGTAGACGTGCCGGGCCAGGCCTAGTTTTTTAAGGGCCCAGATGCCGTACCAGTTGAAGTCGATTTCGTACCAGGTGAGGCCATGGCGGGCGGAAACCGGATGCGCGTGATGATTGTTATGCCAGCCTTCACCGAAGGTCAGGAGGGCGATCAGGAAATTGTTGGTGGAAAGGTCTTTGGTCGCGAATCGGCGCGATCCCCACATGTGCGTGATCGAGTTGACGGTCCAGGTAGCGTGCAGTCCCACGACCACGCGTACGAAAATTCCCCAAAACAGAAAAGGTAGTCCGCCGATCGCGAACAGGATCGCGCCCAGAATGATGTTTGACGTGTAGTGATACTTCGTCAGCCAGACGTGAACTTTGTCTTTGGTGAGATCCGGAACGTAACGCGAAAGCGTCGTGGTGTCGTGATGCATGGAACGGCCAGTGAGGATCCATCCCATGTGCGACCACCACTTGCCGTCGCGGGGGGTATGCGGGTCGCCGTGCTCGTCAGAATACTGGTGATGAATGCGATGGGTTGCAACCCAAAAAATCGGCCCACCTTCGAGCGCCAAGGTGGCGCACCAGGTGAGAAAGTATTCCACCCACTTGGGAGTCTTGTACCCGCGATGGGTGAGGAGCCGGTGATAGCTCATGCCAATGCCGAGGCTCCCGGAAACCCACCACAGGAACATGGCAACGAAAAATGCCTTCCAGGTAAAGAAAAAGAGGGCGGCAACGGCGCCGACATGGAAAAGCGCCATGGCGGTTGCGGTACCCCAATTGATGCCGTCTACGCTGGCGTGTTGTTTGCCGAGATCGGCTTCAAGGTTTTCAGTGTTCATGGCTGGCTGCTCCCACGGAGAATTGCACCGGATAAATAAAACGATAGCAGGGGAAGGAGGGAGGCACTGTAATACTTGTGTAATCCCGGTTGGGGCAATAGGTTACGGACGTAATTTAGCCTGCGCCCTTCGTGCTGCGAAGGGCAAGGAACTCGGAAGCGCTTTGAGGGTAGTCAGGAACTCCTAACCCATACGGCGCGCAGGAACCACCGAGGGGTGCCGCTCCCAAGGCGGGTTGTCCCAGAACTTAAGCTTTTCAACTGTTCTGGGCAGTCGTAGAATAATCGAAATTTGCAACATGGACTTCTGTGAAGGAGGGTGCCGTGTTGAAAAAAAGCCTACTGGTTTGTGTGCCGCTGTTGGTGTTTACCGGGTTGGTGGGGTCGGAAGAAACTCCCACGGCTGCAAAACCGACTACGCCTGTTGAATTCAAGATCCCGCCGGAAGCTGTCAGCGAAACGAACCCTGTGAAACCCACACCCGAGTCGCTGGCAAAGGGCAAGAAGTTCTATCACATGGATTGCGCCATGTGTCACGGGGATAAAGGCGACGGCAAAGGCGATATGGCGTCCGACTTTAAGGGTGTCACCGACTTTACGAATCCGGATTCTCTGAAGGGACGAACCGACGGCGAACTGTTCTATATCACCCGCACGGGCAAAGGCGAAATGCCGCCCGAAGGCGATCGTGCCAAGAAGGACGACGTCTGGAGCATGGTGAATTACATCAAGGCGTTCGCGAAGAAAAAGGAATAATAAGTTCGTGGGCGGCGCGGCACCAATCTGAGAGATGATGCCGCCTTCGTAAACTCACTCTCTTGCGAGTGGTATTCAATTCGCAATCTTCACGCCGCACCTTTGACTTCCACGCCCGCCCATTTTTCCAGCAATGTCAGGGTGGCGGCATAGTCGAGATCCTGGTGGCCTTCCTCGGCTGCCAGATCATAGACCTCTTCTACTGCCTCCAGGCCGGGCAGACGGACACGAGCTTCCTTTGCGGCATCCAAGGTCAGGTGAATGTCTTTCAGCATCAGGCGCAGGGGGAAGTTGGGAGAGAAATCGCGCTTCATTACGAAGGGAGCCTTGTAGTCCACTACGCCGGAGCGAACCATGGAGGCCTGAACGAGCGGAATCAGGCGCTCGATATCGACTCCCAACTTGGTGGCGAGTGTGAGAGCTTCCGCAAAGCCTTCATAGATGAGGGCGATCTGCAGATTCATTGCGAGCTTGGTGGCTTGGCCTTTGCCGGTATCGCCCATGTGGAAGACCTGCTTGCCCATCGATTGAAAAAGGGGCGCGAGAGTTGAGAGGATGGGCTCGTCTCCGCCGGCCATGAAAATGAGGCTGCCGCTCTCGGCCGCAATTTTGGAGCCGGTCACGGGGGAGTCCACGTAGTGGACACCGCGACGCTTGGCGCGAGCTGCAAAGCGCAAAGTAGCCGAAGGAGAGATGGTGCTGGAGTCCGCGATGATCATGCCTTCGGTCAGAGACTCTTCGACGCCGCTGGGACCGAACAGCACATTTTCGACGGCCTTGGTATCGGAGAGGCACATCCAGACGACTTCGACGCCGCGCGCGGCATCGGAGGGAGAGGACGCGGTACGGGCGCCGTCGATGTCTTTGTCCTTGCCGGGGGTGCGATTCCAGATGCTAACCTCGTGTCCTGCTTTGACGAGGTTGGCGGCCATCGGCCGTCCCATGATTCCCATTCCCAAAAAGGCAACGCGCATCCGAGTGTCTCCTGATGAAACATGGATTAGATATGACAGGGAAAGTCACGGTCAAGGAAAACCGGTTTTGTTCTAAACTGGGATTTACGACTCGCGGTGAGAAGCGGACGCGATGTAGGTCGTGGCGTTTGCAATGTGCGAAGCGGGACTTGCCGTGAAACGCGGCGAGCCGCGTCTCTACGCATATTTGGTGGCGGTTCGCGTTGGGGGAGATTGGTTGGAGTGAATGATTAAGGCTTCGCTGAAAAATCCGGCGCTTCGGAAGCGGGCTAGCGAGTTCACGCGGTTGGTACGGCGTTCAGTGGTCACACCCCGCACCGGGCGAACTCACAAGCCGCAGCTGGTAACCAACGGCGAGATGGGCGTTACGTTCATCGGACACTCCAGTTTTTTTCTCCAGATCGGCGGACAGAGCATCGTCATCGACCCGAACTTTGCGCGCTGGCTGTTTCTGCTGAAGCGCATCCGTAAGCCAGGGCTGCATATGCGGGATCTGCCGCCGGTGGATGTAATCCTGGTCACCCATGCACATTTTGACCATTTGCACCGGCAGTCGCTGCGCACGATTGCGCGGCTTACGCGGCAAGAGCGAGGGACGTCGCCGACGCTGGTGATCCCGCATCACGTGTTTGACCTAGTCTCTGACCTTGGATTTCAGGACATTGTGGAACTGGAATGGTGGAATACCTATCGCCACCGCGGACTTGATATCACGCATGTGCCGTCGCGGCATTGGGGCGCACGCATCATCAAAGATTCGCATCGCGGATATGGCGGTTACGTGTTGCGGTCGGGAAAACACTCGGTGTACCACGCGGGAGACACGGCATACTTTTCCGGGTTCCGCGAGATTGGAAAACGGCTGTCGCCGGAGTTGGCGCTGTTGCCGATCGGGGCGTATAACCCGCCGCAATTCCGGAATGTACATACCAGTCCGGCGGATGCGATGCGGGCATTTCTCGATTTGAACGCGCGATGGATGGTGCCCATGCATTACGGGACGTTCCGGCTTTCGCATGAGCCGATTGAAGAGCCGTTACAGTTGCTCGATGAGGAAGCCGAGGCGGCCGGAGTAAAGGACCGGGTAGTGGTGCTGGAAGAGGGCGTTACAAAGTTCTTTTAGGAATTCAGCCAAAATTCCGGGGTAGACACGCGACTTGCCGAGTCTGAAGAGTTCAGTGAGGACGGACAGCCGCAAAATTCAACGAATCATGGCGCGCTCCACGCAAATTCATGCCAGAAACGCTATCCCGAGATGATGCCAAGATGCGGGTCAGCTGGGCTTTCCAATTTGGCTAAATTTTGCCCTTAAGTTGGGGTCCGGATGTAACTTTGGGGCGTATCTTGCGTCTAATCAGGTAGGCGTCCTTGCGTGCTATACTGCGCTCAGATGCGGCAGGATCCCTCCACATCGCCCTGCCCAAGGATTTCGACACATGGCCGGTAGTTCTCGTCGCTCTCTCTTCCTGATTGTTTTTGTCCTCGGTGTGTTTGGATTGCTGGGGATTGTTTTCGCACAAAGGGTCAGCCCGGCGGCAACACCGAGCAGCGACTCTGACGTCCGCGACAGCTATAAGCAGTTCACCCAGGTCTATCAGACCGTTGAGGAAAATTACGCCGAGCCGGTGAGCGCGGATAAGGCCATCTATAACGGGGCGATCCCGGGGATGCTGCATTCGCTGGATCCGCACTCGAATTTCTTTGATCCGAAATCATATTCACTGTTGCGGGAAGAGCAGCGTGGGAAGTATTACGGCGTGGGCATGACGGTCGGACCGCGCAATAATAAGGTCATCGTGATTGCGCCGTTTGCCGGAACGCCGGCTTACCGGGCGGGCATACATCCGGGAGACATTATTGCCGCAGTGGACGGCAAGGCGACGGACAACATGAGCACGGCCGATGTGGCCGATCTGCTCAAAGGGCCGAAAGGCACGACGGTTCGGATTACGGTATTGCGCGAGGGGGCGGATCATCCGCTCGAGTTCGCGGTCATTCGCGACGAAATTCCGCGGTATAGCGTCGACCTACATTTCATGATCAAGCCGGGCGTGGGCTACCTGCATGTCTCGGGATTCCAGGAAACGACGGAACATGAAGTTGCGCAAGCGCTGGAAGAGATGGCGACGTTAAGGGCCTGATCCTGGACCTGCGGCAGAATCCGGGTGGATTGCTCAGCGAAGGCGTGGGCGTGGCGGACAAGTTTCTAAAAAAGGGACAGCTGATCGTTTCGCATCATGGACGTTCGTCACCGGAGAAGCGTTACACGGCGGCGCACGGAAATGGCGGCAAGGATTATCCGCTGGTGGTGCTGGTGAATCGCGGGACGGCTTCGGCGGCAGAGATTGTGGCGGGCGCGATTCAGGATCACGATCGCGGGCTGATCGTCGGAGAGACCACGTTCGGCAAAGGTCTGGTGCAGACGGTTTATCCGCTGGCCGAGAACACCGGGCTCGCGCTGACTACAGCGCGCTACTACACGCCGAGCGGACGGCTGATCCAGCGCGACTACTCAAATCTTTCGCTGTACGACTACTACTACGCTCGCGATAAAGAAGAGAACAACGCGAACCACGAAGTGAAGCTCACCGACAGCGGCCGCACGGTTTACGGCGGCGGCGGAATCCTGCCGGATGTGAAGCTGCCGGCAGTGAAGTCGAATAAATTGCAGGATACGCTGCTGCAACATTACGCATTTTTCAACTTCGCCAAGCGCTACGTGGTGGGACACAAGGTCACGCAGAACTTCGAAGTAGACGAGGCTGTGATGCAGGACTTTCACAAGTTCCTCGACGAGGAGAAGATTCCCTTCACCGAAGGCGAACTGATCGAGAATCATGATTGGCTGCGGTCCAACATCAAGAGCGAACTGTTCGTCGATTCTTTTGGTCAGGAAGAAGGGCTGAAGGTGCGAGCGGAGACTGATCCGGAAGTGATGAAGGCTCTGGAACTGTTGCCGCAGGCTCGGGCGCTCGCCGACAACGCCAGGAAAGTGATTGCAGAGCGAAATTCGGCGGGACCAGTTTCGCGCTAGGCAGTTCTCAAGTTGGATAGAAGTTTTCGGTTCCCAATTCTCAGTTTTTGGTTCCCAGTTCTCAGTTTTAAACCGGCGGCGGTTTTTCTGAGAACGGGAACTGAGAACTTGTTTTACCCTCCAGAAAGCCCTAAAGTGCCTTCTGTGAGCCCGCAGAGTGTCCGTCTGCCGGCGGCAACCATGCTCCAATCTGGTCCCTGGATTCCCGCTTTGCTGACGGCGATTTGCGCGGGTATCCTGGATTGGCGCTTCCGGCGGATTCCCAATTGGCTCACGGTGTCAGGACTGGTTGCGGGAGTTGGAGTCAATTCGACTCTGTTCGGCTGGGCCGGGATGAGGGCCGCTCTGCTCGGGGTAGCACTGGGATTGGGGCTGCTCCTCCCCTTTGTATTACTTCGCAGTCTGGGCGCGGGAGACTGGAAGCTGGCAGGAGCGCTGGGGGCTTGTCTGGGGCCGCAGCAACTGATCACAGTGCTGATGGTGACGATCCTGGTGGCGGGAGTGATGGCGCTGGTGGTGGTGATCTGGAAGCGACGGCTGATGCAAACGCTTCGGAATATCGTCCATATGCTGGCGGCATTTTTCCGGTTGCGGATGCCGGGAACGGAAGTTTCGCTCGATAATCCGCAGTCCACGAAGATTCCTCTTGGGGTAGCGATGGCGTTTGCGGTGGTGGTATTGGGAGTGGGGAAAGCGATTGGGAAAATTTAGACCGGCGACGTTGAGAATAGTGCGCAGACTCGGACGAGCGGAAGGCGCGGAGATCGCCGAAGCGGCGCTGGTGCTGCCGCTGGTATTCATGTTTCTGTTGGGAATTGTGTGGTTCGGTCGGGCGTTCCAGATCTATGCCACCATAACGCAAGCGGCACAGCAGGGAGCGATTTTGGCGGCGCGGCCCACGTGCGCCACTTGTGGGAATACTCCCAGGACCAATACTCAAGTGCAGGATGCGGTATACGCGATTACCGATACGGCAAGTCTCAATAGAGCTTTGATCGCGCAAGATCCTCCCGCGACTTTGCCAGTTGATTGTCCACCGCCAGCACCACCTCTAACATGTTCCCCCTCGGGTGTTTCAATTACCATCTGCCGCGGAGTCTTACTCAACAGTCCTTCAAGCCTTGCCCAGTGCGGCGTCATTGTCAGTTTCAAGTATCCTTTTCAGTTTTACTTTCCATTTACATCCGTCAATTTTCAAACGATCACCTTGAGAGCCTATGCGCAGACCCGGATGGAGAACTAAATGGTCCGCCGTGGGGGATTCCGGAATCGGAACAAAGGCTCGGCATTGGTGGAGTTTGCGGTCGTGTTGCCACTGCTGGTGGTGTTCATCGTGGGTATTTATGACTTCAGCGGATCTTTCAACCAGAAACAGAAGATCGCACAGGCAGCGCAGGAAGGGGCAGTCGTGGCGGGGTCACAGCCGATGACTGACGTCCTTTCTACGAATGCGAGTCCCGACTCTTTACAGCAGATCGTGACGGTCGTTTCAAATTCGTTAATGAGCAATAACATCGTCCCGGAGACAGGTTGCAGCGCGCCGGCTGGATTGCGGGTGAGTGGCTTGAAATGGAAATACACCATTACTTGCGGCGCTGATGATCTGACAATTGTTGTCGACCGAGGGGTGATTGTTAACTCTGGCCCACCCGCCGTCATCGGTAGCACGGTCGAAGTGAGTTACCCGTACCGGTGGCGATTCAATAGTGTGATTCAGTTGCTGATTCCGGGAGCCACATATGCAGCCATCACAGTCCTGGACGAAGCGTCGACTGTTCATAATCAGATGTGAGGTAGCATGAAGCGCGCGGAAAACATTGCGGGGCGAAAGCGAGAGGAAGGTATCGTCATTCTGCTGGTCGCCGTCTTCCTGCTATTTGTGGTCGCGGCAATTGCAGCACTGGCGATTGATGTTGTGAGCTTTTACACGGCGCGCAGCGAAGCTCAGTTGGCGGCAGACGGAGCGGCACTGGCAGCGGCGCGTGTGATCGCAAACTCGGGCATGACTTCGAATCCCGCCGATGTTGCATTAGTGGCCAATGTGGAGAGCCTGGCGCGCACGGTGGCGACTCAGGTTGCAGTCCACAACAAGGTGGGGGGAAGAAATCTGATCGACAACGGTACGGAAATCACGATTACTATCGTCCCTGCGCCCTCGCCGTCGACGGCGGGCAGCGCCAATCCGCTGGTTACTGTCAAGATTGCCAGGAACGACTTGCCAACATTTTTTGCTCGGATTTTCGGGCGAACACAAGTTGCCGTCAGTGCTACGGCTACGGCAGAAGCCTACAATCCTTCGGGCCTGAATGCAGTTGCGGGAGATGCGCCTCCGGTCGCCCCGGTTTGCGTTAAGCCGTGGGTGCTGCCGAACCTGGACCCTCGCGGCGGTGGCGCTCAGATCTTCGACCCTGCGACAGGCAACATCAAGGACACGACGCTGCTGGGGGCAAACTTTGCGCGGCGTTTGTTCGCTCAACCGTCCACGGTTGCGCCGTCTCGGTGGCGATTTTATGCTGGTGACCAAACAAGTTTCCCGGTTCCCACACAGTCAATTCCGTCTTGCACTGTCCCTCCCACGGACTATCAAAAGACCGTTGCCGGTTGCGTCCAGACTCCGATCTCATGCGGTGGTCCGATGCAACTTGACTCATCGGCATACCCGTACAACAGCGAGACCGGTCAAGCGGTGAATTGTCTGACTCATTCAGAGAACAACAATGGGGACAGTCTCGACAATGCAGGTGGTCCTAATCCCCCTTTTAACTTCATCGCCGGAGACGACAATCCACTAGCGCCCCCACCCGGGACTAAACTGCTGGTCAGCAACTCCGTAGTGACGGTCCCGGTTTACAACAGCGGGGGCGCCATTCCTATTTCGCCCGTACACGTGATCGGATTCGTACAGCTATTCTTGAACCCCGACGGTAACGGCGCGCCCACCGGAGGACCTAATGCCGGACACATCAGGACTACCGTCATCAACCTCGTCGGTTGCGGCACAAATGCCACGAGTCCGCCGATTTTCGGGAATGGCGGCTCGGCGGTTGCGGTCCGGCTGCTCTCGCCGTAGGCCGCGCACGCTTTCAAGTTTCGAGTGTCCAGATATCGAACGAGGAAGAGCTACCGCACGCTGAGAATTGCCTTCTGTAAATTTCTGCCTCGGATATTTCCTACGAAGATGAAGTTATAGCGGGAGCCGTTTAGTAGAGTGGCGAGGACTTCGCGCGCGGGGGCGGGGCCTAGTTCGACAGCGATCTCTTCGCTTTCTGCTCCGGCGGGGATGGCGATCTCGGCGCCGGTCTGGCGCTGGACTTCGAATAGCACCTGGGCAAGGGTCGCGCGCTCGGTGTGAATCCGCAGGAGGCCGTTTTCAAATTCCACTTCGAGGGGCGGTTTCGGGGGAGTTGCGGGAGTTACCGGGCTTGAAACCGAGACCAGAGTGGGGCCTGAGGCTTTGTTGCCGGCGGTATTCACGGGGCCGACTTTGAGCATGACCATGTTACGGACGTTAAAAATCTGATACGACTGAGGCTCTCTGAGATCGAGAACGACTCTCGTCACGGGCGGATTCGAGGAGAACAATCCTGCGCGAATTGATTTCAGAGCGCCGCGATTGACGGTCAGAGTGCGAAGTTGCGGTGCGGGAAGGGCTCCGGGGAAGTCCACGATGATTCGATTGGGGGCGGTAATCATCTGGCTCTGCGGAATGACTGCGCCCGAGGACTGGATCTCCACTTCAATCGCTTGCCCGCTCCCCAGAACCGCGACGTGCTGAACTCGAGTCTGCGCGGACAGCAAGGCAAGCGGCGATACGCAAAGCGTCAGCAGGCACGCGACTCGGAATCGGCAGATCATTGAAGGTCCTATGCCGAGTCTACTGCTGGTGGGGAGACCGAATAACAATCGGAAGTCGTAGCACTAGTTCCGCAAAGAGGCCGGGGAATGGACGTGCCACAAGCAGCTGGCCTCGGAATGACTAGGCGGTTACGGTCGCTGCCTTGCGGCGAAGGCGCCAGAACACGGCGACCAGGCCGGAAGACATCAGAACAATCGTGGCGGGCTCAGGAACTTTCGGAGGCTTATGGTGTTCGCGGCAGTGCTTCTCTTTCTTCTCATCGTCGACGATGCCATGTGACTCTTCAAACTGTTCCTGGGCGGCCGACTCGCAGACTCCGCGCGGACCGCCTACGCCGAAGCCGACGTTGGGGAAGATAAATCCGCCCGCGAAGAGTTGCGGGCCGCGAGGCGGATCGCCATCCGCGCCGGGAAGATTGGGATGCACGTGCGGAAAGCGAAAGGGCAAAGCGGGGCCAATCGGTTCGAGCGCAGCCACCGGCTGATCGAGGACTTCCGGCGCGGGCTCGTCGTCGGAAACCTCTGGCTTGGGTGTTTCCGAAATCTGATTACCGCAACGGGCGCGGGCCGTGATGTTGCCATCAGTGAGCAGCAGTTCCGCCTCGAGCAGGCGGACCCTTTTGCGCGTCCAAAAAACGCGATCGCGGATGCGGTAAGAAAGATAGACATCGCGGGATTTGTCGGACCGGACGAGGCGAGCATGACGGTAGTCGAAACGCGCAAAATGCCGGCGGACAACGTAGTCACGAGCCGCATGCTCCCGAAGGTCCGCTACGTCACGCACACCACCCGGGATCACCGAGTATGGATATGTACCCTGCGCCTGCCGGGAAACGTGGCGGACATGGGTGTGCGACATCAGAGATAGATCGGTTCGAATGTCACCGCGAGTCCAGAAAGATTCAGGCAGGAAAGTTGAAGTGTGCAGACTGGGCAGCGCGAGGCGGCGGGCTATGCTTTGCCAGCAGACACCGGCCAGCAAAACCAGCATGACAGCGGTGAGCGAAGCTCGCTGAAACCGCAGGCGCCGCCGGTACCAGGTTCGCTTTCGCCGGACGGCTTTTCCGTCACCAGGGTCGTTCAATCGCACTCCTACCAGCAGGGGTGTCTGGGCTGGAGGTGGGAGAGCCCACTAGAGTAGGGCATCCCGACTTCCAAACCCGGGTCGTCAAAACGACGAATACCAAACCATTTACCTAAGGGGAGAGTCCACATAGTAGCAGAGCTATGAAATGGATTTCACAAAAGAAATGGCTCGGACGCGCAAATGTCCCAAAAAAGGAAACAAGCAGGTTTGGGCCACAGCCGCTTCCCCGCAGTCATCGTTGTTGCTTGGGCTGACTCGTGCTGTTCCGAAGGCTGGCGCGTTCCCAGGGTGCGCGCCCGAGCGAGGGGTACAGAATCGCAATCTGAACGCGCAAACCATACCGTTCGTGGCTGGATTTTTCAACGCGCTGGCGGCTGGTTTACAGAAGGTGGACATCTACGTCAACAATGATGACTATCACCAGCAAGCGGGATTGTCGTTGACTATCAAGCGGTCCCATTTCGCATTTATCGTGGCGATAAATCGGGTTCACTCTGTAGTTAAACAAAGTTATCCCTTTACATCCGCCGAGACGATCATCGTCCGTTCTTAAACAAACTCAGTCCAGCTTGGGCCATCTAAGGTCCGAACGAGGGCGGTAGTGTGCCGATTCTTGAGTTAAGAAATCTTCTTTCGTACGGTTACCGTGCAAGCGGGCGTCTGACGCTGACATTGTTGCGGAGAATCCTGATTCTTGCCGCCGTAGTGGGATGCAGCTCGCTTACTGCTCCTGCCCAGGATTCTGCGAAGACTCCCAAGACAGCGCCGCAAGTTCAGGAAGTGTTGCCTTCCTACGAGGGGCAGCCTGTGGCTGCAGTGGAGATCGCAGGTCAGCCACAACTTGATACGAGTTCACTGGAAGGTTTGCTTGCACAGAAGAAGGGGGAGCCTCTGGCGAAAACGAAGATCGACCGGACGATTGCGGCATTGAAAGCCAGCGGCAAGGCTAAGGAAGTGGTTTTGGAAATACGGCCTCAGGCTGACGGCATTCGCGTGATGTTCGTGCTGCAGCCGGCAGCATATTTCGGAATTTATCGTTTTCCGGGAGCGGAGCGGTTTGCGTATTCGCGCCTGATACAGGTTTCCGACTATCCGCCCCGAGGGGCCTATTCTCCACTGGACGTCACTACCACGCAGGACTCTCTGCAGCAGTTCTTTCAGAAGAATGGATACTTTCAGGCGCAGGTGCGTCCGGAGTTGGAAAACGACGCGGTCCACGGCATTGTCAACGTGAATTTCCGTGTGAAGTTGAATCGTCACGCCAAGTTTGGAAAGGTGATCTTTCAGGGCGCGCCATCAGACGTCGAACCGAAGCTGCAAAGCGCGTTGAAGTCTTACCGGGCGCGTCTGCGAGGGAGTGCTATTCGGCGCGGCAAAGTCTATTCGCTGCGGACAGTACAAAAAGCGACTCAATATCTGGAGTCAAAGTTAATCGACCAGGATTATCTCGGGAGCCGCGTACAACTGGCGAATGCGGAGTACGATCCTGCGACCAATCGCGCCGACCTCTACTTCAAGGTCACATCGCAGCCGCGTGTGCAGGTGAAAGTGGAGGGAGCCCATCTGTGGAGTAGGACTCGACGGCGGCTTCTCCCCGTGTACGAGCAAGCGGGGCTTGATCCGGAGCTGATTCAGGAAGGGCGGCAGAATCTTATTTCGTACTTTCAATCGAAGGGATTTTTCGACGTTCGAGTGGATACCAAGTCCACGGTAGGGACATCGGGCGGGGCGATTGTGTATACGGTGAGTAAGGGGCAGCGTCACAAAGTGCAGGAAGTTCGCATCGCCGGGAACCAGCATTTATCGGACGGCGACTTGAGGGGCCACGTGAAAGTCGAGAAGGCTGGCATCATTCCCTTCTTTTCTCACGGCAGTTTCAGCGACCAGCTGGTGCGGGCTAGCGTGAAGAATCTCGAGAACATTTATGAGGCCGAGGGTTTCAGCAGCGTGAAGGTCACGCCGGAGATCACGAAGAAGGGCGGCAATATCGCAGCCACGTTCCGTGTCGAGGAAGGGCCGCAGGATATTGTCGAGGTACTGCATCTGGAGGGAAATCGGACGGTTCCTGAAAACAAACTGGCACCGAAGGGACTCCGGGCGGTCGAAGGACAGCCCTACTCCGCGAAAATGGTAGACGAGGACCGCAACCAGATCATCGCGCAATACCTGCGGATGGGCTATCTCAACGCAAGCTTCCGGGCTGAAGCTCAGAAGATCAATGGCAATGCGCACCGTCTGGAAGTCACCTATCTCATTACCGAGGGGCCCAAGGTTACGGTTGATTCAATAGTGACGCTAGGCGGACGCCGGACGAAACAATCATTGATCGATCAGACCGTGCGGCTCAAGACCGAATCGCCCATGCGGGAAGATGAACTATTGATGGCGGAGAACCGGCTTTACAAGATGGGCATTTTTGACTGGGCGCAGATCGATCCTCGACGTCAGATCACGACTCAGAATGAAGAAGACGTCCTCGTAAAAGTTCATGAGTCGCAACCGAACGAGATACGGTACGGATTCGGATTTGAAGTCGTTAATCGCGGCGGCAGCATTCCGAGCGGGACTGTCGCTCTGCCCGGGATTCCGCCGACGGGTCTGCCCTCGGGCTTTCGGACCAGCCAGAAAACCTTCTGGGGGCCGCGCGGAACCTTTCAGTACACGCATCGTAATTTCCGAGGACTGGGGGAGAGCGTTTCGTTTGCGGTTCTGGGAGCGCGGCTGATTCAGCGGGCAGGTTTCTCCTATACGGATCCATTTTTTGCAGGGAGCTACTGGAGTTCCAACCTGACGTTGTCGGGGGAGCGCAACAGCGAAAATCCGATTTTTACTTCTGGAACCGCTGACGCGGGATTCCAGGTGGAGAAGATGCTCAACGCAGTGGGGAACAAAACGCTTTCACTGCGCTATGGCTTCCGTCACACATCGCTCACCAACTTGCTGATTCCTGATCTCGTCCTGCCGGAAGATCGCAATGTTCACCTCTCGACTTTGGCCGCGGCATATGCCTTCGATACGCGCGACAATCCGCTCGATGCGACGAAGGGGAAATTTCATACGCTGGACGTTGATCTGAACACCAAGGCGATGGGATCGAGCGTGAACTTCGCCCGATTGCGCGCACAGACGGCTTACTACAAAGAGATTGGGGCGGGCATCGTCTGGGCGAACAGTCTGCGGGTGGGCATTGCGGCTCCCTTTGCGAACAGCCGCATTCCCGTCAGCGAGCTGTTCTTTTCCGGCGGCGGCAGTACGCTGCGCGGAGTTCCGTTGAATGGAGCAGGTCCGCAGCGGACGGTCGCGGTTTGCAGTGACCCCAACGATCCTTCCACTTGCAGCAGGATTCAGGTTCCGGACGGAGGCCGCGAGTTATTTATCGCGAACTCTGAATTCCGCTTTCCGTTGCCCATCAAAAAAGGGCTTGGAGTGGTTGCTTTTTACGATGGCGGCAACGTTTTCAAAAGTGTGGGCTTCGGGGGGTTCGGATCGGACTACACGAATACGCTGGGATTCGGTCTTCGTTACAAGACGCCTGTGGGACCGGTGCGCATTGATATCGGACACAACTTCAACGCACCCCCGGGCGTAAAGGCTACACAAATCTTTATCACTCTGGGCCAGGCATTTTGAGCGCATTACCTCAACCACCGTTTTCGGATCGCCAGCCTTCCTGGCGCGCTCCTCTGCTGCAATTCAGGCAACCGCGTTGGAAGCGTGTGCTTGCCTGGGTTGCAGGCGCGGTCGGTGTGCTGGCCATTCTCCTGGTCATCGCGGTTGTGGCGCTGTTGCGCAGTGAACGCTTTCATACTTATCTGTTGCAAACG
>QIAJ01000121.1 GCA_003225495.1 Acidobacteriota bacterium | reverse complement strand
ATCGCCGAGGACAGTGCGGTGCATGGGTCACCAAGGGCTCACGTCATTTCAATTCTTTGTTCCAGAACTCTTCCATCATCTTAAATAGATGGGTGCGCGCTTCAGGTCCCTAGATGCCGTGCGTCTTATTCGGATACAACATCAGGCGGAACGGTTTCCCCGCTTTGATCAAGGCATCGGTCACCTGGACCGTGTTCTGAAAGTGCACATTGTCGTCGCTGGTGCCATGCGCCAACAGCAGCGACCCGCGGAGGTTGCCGGCGGCGCTGACGATCGAATCGTCGTAGCCCTTCGCGTTTTCTTTCGGCAGTCCCATGTAACGTTCAGTGTAGATCGAGTCGTAATTGCGCTGGCTGGTCACGGGCGCTACCGAAATCCCCGCTTTAAAGCGGCCGGAATGCGTGAGCGCAAACAGCGTCATCGAGCCGCCGTTCGACCATCCCCAGATGGCAACGCGCGCGGGATCGAGTTGCGGAAATTGCACCTCCAGCTGATCAAGAGCGGCGAGTTGATCTTTCAATTCGACTCCGCCGAACTGCTTGCGGATGGCGGCGGAGAATTTCTTTCCCCGATTGGGGGTGCCACGATTGTCAACCGTAAACACAGCGAAGCCTTCTTTCACCAGCATTTGGTGAAACAGTTCGGTGGGTCCGCCCCACGCCTTCTGCACCGTCTGCCCGGCAGGCCCCCCGTAGACGTAGACGATCAACGGAATCTTCTGGCTCGCATCCGCGTTTGTCGGCAACAGCAAAGATCCGTAGAGGAGAGTTCCGTCATCGGCCTTGAATTCCAGATCTTTGGCGGCGATCAGCCCGAATTCGGCGACACTTCGCGATTCCCAGACCCTCTGGCAGGGGCCACCGCTCGAGCATACCGCGAGACTCGGCGGTTGCAGCCTATCGGAGCGATGCTCGACGTAATGTTTGGCATCATCGGAGAAATCTCCGGTGGCGCTGCCCTCTTCGGAAGACAAGGGTTGCATTCCCGAACCATCCAGTTTGACCGAGAACAGCTGTTCACGCCGTGGGTCACCTTTGTTCGCCGCAAAGAAAACGGTTCCGGACTGCTCATCCACACCACTGATCTCGATTACTTCGTAATCCCCGGTTTCCACTTCGCGATCGAGTTTGGCGTCCGCCGAGAGGGGATCTTCCTTGCTGAAGCTGTAGAGATAAATGTGCGTATGCCCGTCGCGCCAGCTGGTCCATAGGAAACGATCGCCCGCTTTTGTAATGTAAAAATCGTCGCCAACGTTTACCCATGCGTCGGGAATCGACTCGGTCAGGACTTTGCGCGTGCGCCCCGACCTGGTGTCGATGAAATAGAGATCCATCGTATCCTGTTTGCGGTTCAGCACCTGCGCCCACGCCCAGCCTTCGCGAATCCATCCGAAGCGGGGTAAATAGGTGTCATCGTCATCGGTAAGCTTGATCCAACGCGTCTTACCCCCTCCGCTGCCAACGACGCCCAAATGAACAACCGGATTCGGGTCTCCCGCTTTGGGATACTTTTCGGAATCGATGCGAGGATGAGTCGGTATCCAATCCGTGATCGGATAGGTTGGCACACGAGTTTCGTCCATCTGGAGGTACAGGATGTCGTGGCCCTCGGGCGACCAGAAAAAATTACTGCGTACCGACAGCTCTTCGGCATAAACCCAGTCCACTTCGCCGTTCAGGATGTTTTCTTCCTTGTCGTCCTTTTTGTCTTTATCTTTCTTGTCTTTATCCTTGTCTTTGTTCTCATCACGCGTGAGCTGGATTTCGCCTTGGTCGCCTGATACTGGATGCACATACAGGTTGTGTTTACGCACGTATGCCAGACGTTTGCTGTCGGGCGAGAACTTGGGATCGTCGCTCGGATCGGAGGATGAAGTGATCTGCACGCCGGTTCCGGTTGCGAGGTCGAAATACCAAAGCTGCCCTTGAGAGTCGAAGAGCAGATGCTTGGAGTCGGGCGACCAAATATAGGCCGCGACGTGGTAGCGGGTAACGCGTTCTTTCTGGCGCTCATCCTTGATCTTGCTGAGAGGCGGCGAGAGCTGCGCCAGTTTGACTTCGCTGACCAGAACTTTCTTTTCGCCGGTAGTGGTGTCGTAGTACCACAGTTCGCCGCGCTCGCCGGTGTCGTCGCGCTGCACGAACGATACCTTGGTGCCATCTGGACTCCACTTGATGGTTTCGGGAGCGCGTCCGGTGAGTCCACCTTCCGCGAAGATCGCCCCCACGGTCAGCTCCTTTTGAGGCGCGGTGGTCTGGGCAAAAAGGGCAAAGAACGGAATGAACAACCCGAGGCTAAACGGCAACAGTCTTCTCACGTAAAAACTCCCATCCATGTGGTCGGTTCGTGAAGCGGCGCTGCGATTGAAACTCATGAGTTTACAACTTACGAGGGGTCCGCGTCAGATTGACGCGAGTGAAGCGGGACGGCTACTCTCGTCCGGCATGCTGGCTGACTTGAAAGGAAGGGCGGCGCTGGTGACCGGAGCGGGCAGCGCCGACGGAATCGGATTCGCTACCGCGCATCTTTTGGCCGCACAAGGGGCGACTGTTTGCATGACCTCCACCAGCGAACGGATCCACGATCGGGCGGCCGAGTTGGGCGGCGAGAACGTGGGATTCGTCTGTGATCTACGAAACTTCGAGAATGCTGAAAAGCTGGTGGCGCGTGTCATTGAACGGGTTGGGAAACTGGACATCCTGGTCAATAACGCTGGCCTGGTGCAGACGGGATCGAAAGAATTGTGCGCTCGTTTCGAGTCACTCACGGAGTCGCAGTGGGATAGCGAGATCGAGTTGAATCTGAAAACCTGCTTCAATGTCACCCGGGTGGCATTACCACACATGGTCAAGAGAAAGTACGGGCGCGTCGTGAATGTAAGTTCGGTGACAGGCCCGGTGGCGAGCAATCCCGGAATGTCGGCCTACAGCGCCGCAAAGGCCGGGATGGTGGGGCTGACGCGTGCGCTGGCATTGGAGACAGGCGGATCTGGAATCACAGTCAATGCGGTCGCACCCGGATGGATTAAGACTGCTTCGTCAAGCGACCGAGAGATCGACGCCGGCTGCAACACGCCAGTCGGCCGTCCGGGGACGCCCGCAGAGGTGGCCGCGCTGATTGTGTTTCTGTGTTCCAACGAAGCCTCTTATATCACTGGACAGGTAATCGTGGTCGATGGTGGAAACACGGTGCAGGAATACAAAGGCTCGGGAATATTCGGCTGATCAGCGCCCCGGCAAGATTGCGCTCATCTCGGGCCGTACGGGATGCTTTGATTCGTAAGCGGCAATCGCCGTTTCGTGTTTCAGTGTAAGCCCGATGTCATCCAAGCCGTTCAACAAGCAATGGCGGGCGAAATCGTCCATCGTGAACGTCGCGGAAAAGCCTTGGTCGTCCTCAACTGTTAACTTCTCCAGATCAACCGACAGGCGATAGCTGGCAGTGTGGGCCGCGCGGCGCATGATCTCGGCAACCTGCGGTTCGGTGAGTGTCACCGTTAGTAATCCATTTTTTAAGCTGTTGTTGGCAAAAATATCGGCAAAGGCCGAGGCAATGATCACGCGGAAGCCATAATCCGCCAGCGACCAGACAGCGTGCTCGCGCGACGAACCGCAGCCGAAATTCTTTCCGGCAACCAGGATGGTTGCCTTCGAGTAACGGGGATCATGCAGGGCGAAATCAGACTTCTCGGTTCCATCTGCTGCGAATCGCCAGTCGTAGAAGAGGAATTCGCCAAAGCCCGTGCGCTCGATACGCTTCAGGAATTGCTTAGGAATGATTTGATCAGTGTCCACGTTCACGCGATCGAGCGGAACGACCTCGCCGGTATGTTTTCGAAAGGGCTGCATTGGGTTAGTTGAACCGCCAGTTTCGGATGTCTGTAAAGTGCCCCGCGATCGCCGCTGCCGCGGCCATCATCGGGCTGACGAGATGGGTGCGGCCCCCTCGCCCCTGGCGACCTTCGAAATTGCGATTGCTGGTAGACGCACACCGTTCGCCAGGTTGCAGGATGTCTGGATTCATTCCCAGACACATGGAGCATCCAGACTCGCGCCACTCAAAACCGGCGTCGAGGAAAATCCGGTGGAGGCCTTCCTGCTCGGCTGCATGCTTGATCGCTTGCGAACCCGGGACTACCATCGCCCGCACTTTTGGGTTCACGTGATGTCCCTTCGCGACTCGCGCGGCGGAACGCAAATCTTCAATTCGAGAGTTCGTGCACGATCCGATGAACACTCGATCCACGGTGATCTGCTCCATGGGCATTCCAGGTTGCAAGTCCATGTAAGACAGGGCCTGCTCCGCGGCACGGCGGTCGGACTCCTGCGCGAAGCTAGCCAACTCAGGAACGCGCTCCGTTACCGGCACGACCATCCCGGGATTCGTTCCCCAGGTCACGAATGGTGCGAGCGACGCGGCGTCGATCTCGATGACCCGGTCGTATTTCCCGCCCGGATCGGTCGCGAGGGTCTGCCATGCTGACACAGCGTTGTCCCAATCTTTTCCCTTGGGCGCGAAACGGCGAGCCTGGACGTAGGCAAGTGTCGTCTCGTCGGGCGCGATCATTCCCGCGCGTGCTCCCGCTTCGATGCTCATGTTGCAGAGCGTCATGCGGGCTTCCATCGAAAGTTTGCGGACAGCCTCACCGGTGTACTCGATCACGTATCCGGCGGCTCCGCCGGTTCCGATACGTCCGATGATGCCGAGCGCGAGATCTTTGGCCGTGACACCATTGAGCAACCGGCCGCGCACGTCGATCTGCATTGTCTTCGGTTTCTTCTGCGGGAGGCACTGGGTTGCGAGGACGTGTTCCACCTCGGACGTCCCGATACCGAAGGCCAGTGACCCAAATGCGCCATGGGTCGAAGTGTGGCTGTCGCCACATACAATTGTCATGCCCGGCTGAGTGATGCCCAGTTCCGGCCCGATCACGTGCACAATGCCTTGCTCGGGGGAATCGATATCGAACAAGGGAACGCCGAACTCGCGGCAATTCTTTTGTAGAGCTTCAATTTGCTTGGCTGCGATTGGGTCCGCGATGGGCAGACCGCGCGGGGTAGTGGGAACGTTATGGTCAACCGTCGCCACGGTTCGCAGCGGCTGCCGTACACGGCGTCCGTTAGTTCGCAGGCCGTCGAATGCCTGAGGCGAAGTCACTTCATGAACCAGGTGCAGGTCAATATAAATAAGCGGCGACTGTCCTTCCGGCGAACTCACCAGATGGGCGTCCCAGATCTTCTCAAATAGCGTGCGCGGGGCCATAAATTCAGGTGTCGCGATAAATCCTGTGTGCAACTATTTTATCAGCGCCTGCCGCTGGAACGGCCTCATTTGAGGCGGGCCGCTGCTTCCTTTATGATCTAGAATTGGCTGAGAAGGATTCTTTCTGAATGATTAACGGCAAGCGCATCGCGGTGGTGCTACCCGCTTATAACGCGGAAAAGACGCTGGAAGCCACTGTAGCCGAGTTGCCCGATCTGGTGGATATCCGCATCCTGGTGGATGACCACAGCTCCGATCGCACCGTGGATATCGCGCACCGGCTGGGCTTGCAGTATTACGTCCACGATCGCAACTACGGCTATGGGCGCAACCAGCAGACGTGTTACCGCGAGGCGCTCGCGGCCGGCGCTGACGTAGTGATCATGGTGCATCCCGATTATCAGTACACTCCGCTGCTGGTGACTGCGCTGGCGAGCATGGTGGCTTATAGCGTATACGACGTGGTTCTGGGATCACGCATCATAGGCGGCACCGCGCTTCACGGGGGCATGCCAGTTTACAAATACGTTGCCAACCGGCTGCTCACCGCTTTAGAAAACCTGTTTCTAGGGATCAAGCTCTCTGAGTACCACACCGGCTACCGCGCGTTCAGCCGCGAGGTGCTGACTCGACTGCCGCTTCGCGAAAACAGCGATGACTTCGTCTTCGACAACCAGATGCTGGCGCAGTGCGTTCACTTCGGATACCGCATCGGCGAAGTGTCATGCCCCACGAAATATTTCGAGGAAGCATCCTCGATCAACTTCCGGCGGAGCGTGCAGTACGGACTGGGCGTGATCGCGACGACGCTTCAATTTGCGATGGAGCGCGCCGGCATCGCTCACAGCAAGATTTTCAGCAAAGAAGGAAAGACTCTGGAAACCGGCGCCGAGGTTTACTACAACGGGGGAGTCCGGGCAGCCTCTCAGCGGGGGTAGTCTCGAGATCGCGAATCAATCAATCCGGCACACTCGCACAGCTGAATTTTCATAAGGACAATCAATTCCTGCTAGTCCGGGCTGCTGCACAACCACCCAGCTGACGCCATATTTCTGCCGCAAGCGATCGAAATCGGCCTTTTGTAAGTGCTGAAAATTCTTCGCGTCCTGCACTTGTTCCCACCACTGAGTCGCGAGCGGTGGAAACATCGACGCAGCTCCTTTGTCCTTGACCATATCCGCCAGCATGCTGCGCTCGGCGCGAGCGCGAAACCCATTTTCGTCTTCGCCCGGAAGATTCATATGATCCGGATTGAGCGCAAACAGCGCGTCAACCGGAGTGTTCGCGCGAATCCACTCAAATGCCTGTGCCCACGGGTTACGCGGCCGCGCCCAGGGCCACTCGATGTGAGCGCTTGCGGGGAACAATGCCCGCTGTTCGAAATACATTCCGATTCCCAGAGGAACGAGCAGCACCAGGCTGAGTTGGAGTCGATTGCGGAGAAGCCGGCTCAAAAGGCCCGCCCCAATCACGATCAAAAGCATGTAGGTGAGAGCCAGGCAGCGCAGCGGTTCGAGCCTCGCCAGCGCTTCAAAACGAGCCGGGATGGACAGAACGAGAGCGGAAACTGCGGCCAGCAGGATGAATGGGACCATCGCTCGAGATACCAGTTCCAGATTTCGCATCTCCCTACGGCGCGCCCATCGAGCGGCAAGCCAGAACAGAATAATTGGCGCGATCAGCCCGATCCACTCGTACCATTCCCATCGCAAGAGATAGAAATATGACTGTCGAAGGGCAACCTCGTGGTAGGCCCGCGGCGGGGGATCTAGCGTGACTCCGAACGGCAGGACGGCGCCGAATCCCAGGAACGGCAAAGGGTAGCGATCCAGCACCATGAGCCAAATGCAAAATGCAATGGCGAAGCTCGCCATCAGCGGATGGACCGCGGCCGCAAATAGCAGCCATAAAGCAAGCGCCCCATATTTATGACGCAGTACGCTTTCCACCGCGAACAGTGCCGCGAATGCCGCCAGGTTTCGAGGATTCAAATATTGATCGAAGATGTAGAGAGCGGTTCCGGCAACCGGCAGCGTGAGCAAAGTTGCCATCAGAGCAGCGGCTGCCCAGCGGGCTTCTTCCTCCTCGAACAAGACGGCGGCCAGGCGCCACGTCGCCGCCAACAACAGAAAAATGGACGCGATCTG
The DNA here is from genome assembly GCA_003225495.1 of Acidobacteriota bacterium. GTDB lineage: Bacteria > Acidobacteriota > Terriglobia > Terriglobales > Acidobacteriaceae > Acidiflorens. The sequence goes on along the minus strand of QIAJ01000121.1, from coordinate 22,726 downwards.
CCACAAGAAAGCGACCCATGGCAACGACAGATGGCTGAGTTTGACCGACGCGGCAATCAGATTCGGATACAACGTGTTTCCCGCGTGCTGGCTAAAGAACTCGGCGTTCAAGGGAAACAAAGTTGGGTTCAGGATTTTCAGGACGCCGGGGAGATAGATTTCGGCATCCTCGGCGTAAGGATGATATCCATGGATCAGGAAAGCGAGTACGGTCAATGACGCCAGACCGGCAATGCGTTTAAGTATCAGCACAGTTCTCCCGATTCCGATTCAGCACGGCCACTCTGGCGCAGATTCGGTCACGATTGGTTTTCTGTCACCGGTTGAACAGACTTATCAGGCCTGCGCGATAGAGCGTAAACAGCGAGCACAACGATCAGCGGATCGATCTGGCGCCGAGCATAGACTTCTGGGTGGGTTAGGTAGAGCGACGTAGGCCCATCAGCATCAGCACTGTGAGAGCGGTACAGAAAAAGACATTGGGCGGATCGAGAGGTTCCTCGGCGAGGTAGCGAATATCGAAACTCCAGAAGCCAGTCCAGATATAAATAAAGCGCCGCGCTGTGACGAAAACGAACCAGCCCGGATGGCTGCGAATGTAGTCCATTCCGCGCTGCTTCTCCCTTTCCATATACTCTAGTTCTCCGAGATCCTTGAAAGCCTTCCACTCTTCATCATTGTGCCAAGGCCCGATGAACCGGGGATGCCAGTGAAATGTGTCTCCGTTGTTGCCGACGTGAAGCTCTAAACCCAAAGTGTCGCGAAAAGGAACGAAGCGTCCGAAAGCCGAGTAGTTGCGAATAAACCACGGCGTTACGACGATCACCAGAGCAAGCGTGCCAGCGAGCAACGGCATCAGCCAGCGGGATTTCCTTCGATAGAGACGATAAGCGGCCCATCCTGTCATAAATGGCCACGCGCTCATCACAATCGGCTCGGTCAGGGCGGTTACTCCCCACAGCACGCCGTATCCGATCCAGAGCCATACGCGGGAGGATTCCTCGAGATACAAGGTAATGAGGAGAAGCACGCTCACCAGCAAAGTCGAGAGCCATGTGCCCCAAATTCGTTCTACCGGAAAGTAAATCCCGTACGGAAAGAATGCCCAAGCCCATCCCGACCAGATCGCCGTCCGCAATCCGAAAAGTTTGTTTGCAAAAAAATAAATCGGTAGGCACGTGAATGCCGAAATCATCGCTTGCAATACGAGAAGGACGAACGCCGATGTCGTGCTGTAAATTCCGAAAACTTTGAAGATGCCTGCCACAAAGTATGGATAAATCGGGGTCATCCAGGCGCTAAGGCCGGTGTCCTCGAAAAGAGGACTTCCCATGCCATGGCCTTCGGCAATCGAGCGCGCCAGCCGGCCATTTTCATAGGCGAAGCGCCAGTGATTACGATCGGGATCGAGCTGCTCCTGGTAAAGGAAGCCCATCACGATCAGGCGAATCGCCAGCGCCACCAGGACCATCCAGAGTGTGCTCTGAAAGACCGCATGCAGCCTCGCTCGAAGTGGGAAGACACGCGGATTCGCCGGTGTGCCTGTTTCGGCTTGCCGCACTCTTGCTGAATCGATTGTGCCGCCAGTTTGATTAGAGATCATGAAACGGATTGAAGCCGGGAATGCATCCTGCACCTTGTGAGGTTCGTGCCAGCATAGCCGTCGCCCGAAGCGCCGGTCAACACGCCTCTCCTTGCGCGTAGCTTCAAGTGTCCGTAGCATCTAACTCACGAGATGACTACAGCTACCGCCAGCAATGGTCGCGCCCATCTTGCATTGGGCGAGATCTTCAGTTTCGCGTATGACACCTTCCTGAGCAATAAGGTCAGGTTCGCTCTTACCGCGCTCGGAATGGTGATCGGCACGGCGTCTCTGATCCTGGTGACGACGATCGGGTTGACTGGAAAACAATATGTGTTGAATCAGATCCAGGCGATCGGCGCGAACCTCGTGTACGCCGAATACGAAAGTGGCGGAGAGCGTATTACCAGTACCATCAATGACTCGCTCACCATTGACGACATGCTGGCCGTCCAGCGGGACGTCTCCGGCATCGCCGCCGCCTCGCCGGTCGTGCCGCTGATTGAGCGCATTCCGGTCGGTAATGGCAAAGAGCGCGATCTTCAAATCCTGGGCGTTTATCCCGAGTACCTTCAAGTCCGCAACCTGGTCGTTCTGGCGGGGCGCTTTTTTGACAAACAGGATTCGCAGGCACACAACAAAGTTGGTATCGTCACTCAAAAGCTGGCGGAACAGCTCTACGGCTCACAAAAGGAGGCGCTCGGCAAAACGGTCAAGCTGAACGGTTTGCCGTTTACGATCGTAGGCATCTTCCGCGAGCGGGTGGACACCTTTGGACAGTCAGAAGTAAGCGACAACACCATGCTTATCCCCTATTCCGTGATTCGATATTTCCAGGACACGCCCACGGTGAAGCAGATTTATTTTTCGACCACGGACGCTTCCATGGTGGTGCCCGTTACAGCTCAGATTCAGCGCGTGATCCAGGCGCGCCATCGTCCCGAATCGGTTTATAAAGTCGAGAACCTGACGCAGCTTGTAGCCGTCGCCGACAAGACGGCCAATGCTCTCACTATGGTTTTGCTGGCGGTCGCGCTGATTGTGCTGCTGGTGAGCGGCATCGGAATCATGAACATCATGCTGGCCACGGTAAGCCAGCGCATCCGGGAGATCGGGATCCGGAAGGCGATCGGCGCTACCAACCGGGAGATCCGCTTTCAGTTTCTTTCCGAAGCGGTTCTGATTTCACTGATCGGCGGCCTCATTGGCATTTTTATCGGACTTGCTATTCCGTTTTCTGTCCGTTTTTTTACCGAGTACCGCATTCCGATCTCCGGCCTGTCGGCCATCATTGCGATCGTCGTCTCGTCACTGGTGGGGATTATCTTTGGGACGATTCCCGCCAGCCGCGCCGCGCAGCTTGATCCAGTCGAAAGTCTGCGTTACGAATAAGTGCATGAAAAAGCCGCCCTCGCGGGCGGCTCTGTAGCAGCTTTATCCATGGACTCACTACATCGGCGCGATCACCCCAAACGTTCCGGCCAAATTGTTGCTCGGCCCGGCGGTAAAGAAGAGTTGATTCTTGCGGCCATTGTTGGCGGTGCCGCCGCCGAACTCGATTCCCCACAGCTGGTCGATCACGATCGGTTTGCCATGTGCATCGGTGACTGTGCCCATGAATTGCCCGGTCGCGGGATTGAACGCGTTGATGGTTCCGCTGTTGGTGTTGTTGGAGACGAGTAACGCGTTGCTCAGAGGACCGAAGCTTGCTGGCGCAATCGCGATTCCCCACGGCTGGTTAAGCTTCCCACCTTGGACAAGCCGTTTCAACAGCGTTCCGTTCTCATCGAACGTATCGATGAAACCGCCGCGCCCGCCTGCCGCATCCGCGAAGGCGACATACACGATGCCATTAATATCCTGGATGCCGAACGGTGTAAATCCTGCCGGCAGCCCAGCATCGGTGAACGATGAGACGAGTTTGAATTCCGCGTCGAATATGTCCACTTTGTTGTTTGCTACATCGGCGGCAAACAGGCGATTGGCGCTTGCTTTACTGCTGATCGCGAGGCCTGTATAGACGGCTCCTGAAGCAGAGTTGTTGACCTGGATGAACGCCTGGTTCAAATCGACTTGCGGCGCCCATGCGCTGATCGTTCCGTCCAGAGTCGCAAACATGAAGAGCGCGGACCAGCCTTGAAACTGGAAGTCCGGCGATCCGTTGAACACGATTCCGGTGGGCGAGCCCGGACCGTTCACGACTGACGGAATCAGCACTCTCAGATTGACGGCCTTCCCGGAGCCCTTGTACAGGGTGGACCATCCTGAGCCGTTATCTGCGACCCAGATAGGGCTGCCAGGCGCGTGGACCAGTCCCCATGCGTTCACGATTAGCGGGTCGGTGTGGGTCGCGGCGCCGACCTGATTTGAAACCAGATTTTTGAGTTGATACTGTGCCAAGGCTGGGACGGATCCCAGTACCACTGCGATTCCAAGGCAAACGGAGAGGGCGAGAGTGCGTCGTTGCATGCAAAGCCTCCTATAGATGGCGTATCAACACAGGGAGCGGCGCATCACGACCTAAAAATATGCAGGTCTGGAACGACTAATTCCCCGGGGGATTGTCAATCGTCAAAGGCTATGACTATGGAATGAACAAAATGTCAATGCCGTGTCATTTGATTGCACAATTCTCGACTACTCACCTGCGCCCGCGACCTCGAAATAAAACTTGTGATTTTGGACGTGAGAGGTCTGGCCAATCTCTCCTGGGCCCTGGGCCGCTCGGACAACCGAGCAGATTGTCCCAAACCGCGCTTCCGGCGGCCTCTTTCACGCAACACAAATGCACTTCCAGCCTCTTGACCCAAATTGAACTTGTGCATAGAGTGCACGCAGCCTAAACGAACTCCAAAAAAAGGCAACCTGCCTCCTTGGCTAGCGACGAAAAAAGTCGCCAGCCTTGCAAGGACTTCTTTGCCTCTCGCTAGGGCTTGACCCGAACTAGGGACGGGCGCTTGGACCGCTCCTTCCCTGCCATACAACGCACGTCCTTCACAGGGAGATCCCTGCGCAGGGACATGCCTGCCTCCCCCGGCGTGGAGAAGAAAATGAAAACGTGCAAACGATTCACCGCACCTCTCCTGGTGGCCGCACTTGTCGTAGTGCTTGCCACTGTCACCCAACTACTCTCACAACAGGGAAACGAAGCGCCTACGGGCTTCGATACACCGACCCTCAGCACAAACCCGGGCGGCCAAAGCAAGGGTAACGGCCTGGTGGACGATGTCACCTTTGGAAACACGCAAGCTGTGTTTGAAGAAGAAGACGGCGTCGATAAGGGACTCGGACCGATTTACAACGCCCGGTCCTGCGCGGAATGTCATCAGAACCCGGTAACAGGCGGCGGAAGCCAGATTGCTGAATTCCGCCTGGGGCACCGCGATCGCAATGGCAACTTTGTTAGTCCGAACATCGCGATCAATCGGGGCCAAACGGTGGTTCCTAATCGTTCGCTGCTCAATGATCGGGCAATCTGCGCGGAGGCCCAAGAGCGAGCTCCTGGCACTGAAAATATCCGCACCTTCCGCATGTCTCTGAACGTTCTCGGGGACGGCTTTGTGGAAGCAATCGATGACAACACGCTCAAAGCCATTGCGGCCGCTCAACCCGGGCAGAGCGGTGGTCACATCAAAGGGGAGTTCATCATGGTCCCGATTGCCGAAGCCGCCGGTACAACCCGCGTAGGCCGTTTCGGCTGGAAGGATCAGCAGGCCAGCCTGCTTTCATTCTCAGGAGATGCTTATGTCAACGAACAAGGCATCACCAGCCGGCTGAACCTCACCGACTCCACACAACTTTGCAAGACAACCACGGATCCCGAGGACGTGGACAACGACATCGATCAATTTGCCACTTTCATGCGGACCACCAAAGCTCCGCCGGTCGATGCCACTCTGCTTGCAACTGCTGATGCGCAGGCCGGTCAACAGATCTTTACCAAAATCGGTTGCGCCACCTGTCACGTTGCCTCTATCACGACCGTTCCGACGGGAACAAAGCTGAATGGCGACACTTTCACCGTTCCGGATGCCTTGGGTAGCAAGGTCTTGACGGGCGATGGCATTGTCCAGAACGGACCGCAGGATACCGCCAACAAAATGCGGACCGCACCGCTTTGGGGCATGCGAACGCGCGATCGACTCATGCATGACGGGCTTTCGACGTCGCGTACGGACGCGATCGAACGTCACAATGGCGAAGGGACCGATGCCAGAAGGAGATTTGAGTTTCTCTCAGATCAACAGAAGAACCAGCTGATTACCTTCCTCAATTCCCTCTGATGGAGAGGGATGTTTTGCTTTCGCATTGGGGGCGGAGACGCCCCCACTCTTTCGCCGGGGGATAAATCGCCGATCTCAGGCGGTTTTCACTGCCTCCCTTCGCTGCGCTCGCACGTAAGCGACAACCAAGCGTACATCGTTATAACTGACAAAAGGCGGTACGGCGGCCTTGATGTCCGTCAGTTTTTCTATGCCGACCTTCTCGCACGCCTCCTCAATGTGCGGCTGAGCGCCTGGTGACACCCACGCAGGATTGAGTTCCGTCCTTCCGCTCTCGATCAGATTCGCGACGGTGCAGACGATCGTAGAAACCTGCCGATCCCGTGTTCGGGCAATCTCTTCAAAGCTCGCGCCCCGGCTGAGAAGCGTGAGGGTTTGATCGGCAGGAGACAAATCTTTTCGAGTTGCCATTACCGCGCGTTTTCCAGCGTCGAATTCGCGCAATACCTGAAGGATCTGGAGACCATACACCTCAGCCTTCCTTTCGCCGATCCCGGCAACCTGCCGCAGTCCCGCCAGCTTCGTCGGCCGCCGTCGGCACAATTCTTCGAGAGTGCTGTCGTGGAGCACGACGTAAGCGGGAATTTTCTGTTCGCGTGCCAGATTGCGCCGCCACTCGCGCAGATTTTCCGCCAGGCCCGGATCATATTCGGCCGGATTCGTAGCTTTTGGCCACAAATCTTCAGCCTCCGGTTTGGGAATAGGAATCTTTCGCCTGGCAGGGGGGGCCGAGACCGGCGGGAGTTCTCTGGTGAGCCATTCCGGTACAGCTCCGCAGTTGTCACAGCTGCCGCAACGGTCCCACTTCGTTATTTCTCCGAAGTGGGCGCAGATTTGCCGGTGACGGCAATTCTTCGAATCCACGAACCGCGCGATCACGCGCTTGCGATCCCATGCACGCTCACGCTCTGTCTCGTCCGAAATCTTTCCAATGAAATATTCCAGCAGAACGTGGTCCCGCTTTTGCCAGAGCAAGACACAATCCGCAGGACGCCCGTCCCGCCCGGCGCGGCCCGCTTCCTGGTAATACTGCTCGATGGACTTTGGCAGCGACAGATGAATGACCGCACGCACCGCCGGCTTGTTGATGCCGAGTCCGAAGGCGATTGTGCCGACAAGCACGCGGACTTCATCCGACATCCAGCGCTCCTGATTCTGGCGGCGCATCGGGGCTTCCATTTTCGCGTGATACGCGACAACCCCAATGCCTTCTTCCTGCAGGCGCTCGACCGTCTCTTCCACGCGGGCAATGGTAGGTGCGTAAATGATCACACTGCCTTCGGTGTAGTGGCGCAACGCGCGCAGCAACAAGGCCATCTGCGTGTGGGACTCACATTCGCGCGTGATGTAGCGCAGATTTTCACGATGGAAACTAGCGATATAAAGATCGGGAGTGCGCAGCTGCAGTTGTTTGAGAATGTCATGGCGAACTTGTTTGGTCGCGCTCGCCGTGAAACCAGCAATCGGAATATCAGGAAAGCGCGTGCGCAGGCGGCTCAGTTGGCGGTAGTCCGGACGAAATTCGTGTCCCCACTCGGAAATGCAGTGCGCTTCGTCGACCGCAAAAAATCCAACAGGAACCTGGCTCAACCATTCAAAGGTATCCTGCCGCGCCAGCCGTTCCGGAGAAAGGTAGATCAAACGATAATCGCCTCGCTTCGCGTTGATCATCACTTGGCTATGCTCGGACGAAGTCTGGAAACTATTGACCGCCGCAGCTGAAATCCCCATCTGCGCAAGTTGCGCGGCCTGGTCTTGCATGAGCGCGATCAGAGGGGAAACGACTACGGTCGTCTTGCCGGAAACAACCGCAGGAAGCTGGTAGCAGAGTGACTTGCCGCCACCGGTGGGCATTACCACGCATGTGTCGTGTCCGGCCAGCAGGCTGCGGATGATGTTTTCCTGCCGGGGACGAAATTCGTGATATCCCCAGTAGCGGTGAAGCAGGGGCAGCAGATTTTCAGGGGATTCCGGCATGATGGATAAAACTTGGCAGGCGAGAGCATGAAGCCCTCGCCCTGCGCCAAGCATCCTGCTCTATACGATCAGCGTTTTGCAGCCGAAGACTTCGCATCGGACGCCAGGCTCGGCATCGTCGTTACCCGACCTGCCGTGCCGGTAGCCTGCGCCGCCGCAGCCGCGACGGGAGCGCTCTGCACGGCCGCTGGAGTCAGACCTAAAGCCTTTCGCACCTCAGTTTCCAGTTTCGCCAGCGAGTCTTTATTCTCTTTCAGGAAGGCGCGGGCATTCTCGCGTCCCTGTCCGATACGCTCACCCTTGTAGCTGTACCAGGAACCAGATTTCTCGACGATGTTTTGATTGGCCGCCAGATCGAGCAGGTCGCCCTCGCGCGAAATGCCTTCTCCGTAAAGGATGTCGAACTCCGCTTCGCGGAACGGCGCGGCGACTTTGTTCTTCACAATCTTTACCTTCGTGCGCGAGCCGGTAACGATGTCGCCCTCTTTGATAGCGGCGATGCGGCGGATATCGATGCGCACTGACGAATAAAACTTCAGCGCGCGTCCGCCGGTCGTGGTTTCCGGATTGCCGAACATCACGCCGATCTTCTCGCGGATCTGGTTGATGAAAATGAGGCAGGTACGAGACTTCGCAACGGTCCCGGTCAGCTTGCGCAGCGCCTGAGACATCAGGCGTGCCTGCAATCCCATGTGACTATCGCCCATTTCGCCGTCGAGTTCAGCCTTGGGGACCAATGCAGCGACCGAGTCGACCACCAGCACGTCGATCGCATTCGAGCGCACCAGGGCTTCGGTGATCTCCAGCGCCTGCTCGCCATAGTCGGGTTGCGAAACCAGCAAGTTGTCTACATCGACCCCCAGTTTCTTGGCGTAGCCGGGATCAAGCGCGTGTTCAGCGTCTACGAATGCCGCCATACCTCCCATTTTTTGGGCCTCGGCGATCACCTGAAGCGTGATCGTCGTTTTGCCGGATGACTCCGGGCCGAAGACTTCCCCCACCCGTCCGCGCGGGAATCCGCCGACGCCCAGCGCGGCATCGAATGAAATCGATCCCGTCGGAATCACCGCGATCGGAACGATCGCTTCCTTCGATCCCAACCGCATAATGGAGCCCTTACCGAACTGCTTTTCAATCTGAGAGAGTGCGAGATCAATTGCTTTGCTGCGCTCGTCGGCCATGATGGCTGCTCCTGGAATTTTTATAGAAACCGATTTTCCGAAATTAAAGGCTGCGGCTATCAGTTTCCTCGTAGCCTACACCCGCCGGTTGGAGTGAAAAGTGCGGGCCGTCACATCATTTTGGGTCAGTTTAGCATGAAGCGAATAAAAAGCGAATCAAAGAAGTTGATGCACCAGGTTCGTCGGGGGTTTGCAGCCAAGGAGCAGCACAAGAAAGAGTGGGCGCGCGAGTGCCGAAAGGTTTATAAATCCGGTCCGGACCGGTGGGGACTGGATTTGGTCGCTTAGAACGGGTTCAGCTTTGCCATCCCCTTTTTCTTTTTCTTCTTGCTCGATGAAATATCCACCAGTTCATCTTGCTTCTGCGACGAACTGGATGAACTCGCGCTGTCGGCCGCGCCTCCATTGGCGAGCTCATTGTTTTGTTGCAGCGGCGGCAATGCCGTGGGATCCGCCGGTGTATTCGGCTTCAATTCATTCGGATCAGCTGCAACATTCGGCGTCAGTTCGCCTGCGGCGGGAGCTTGCTGGCCAGCCGCCGGAGGATCGGTCGCAGGGGGTGCCGCGGCCACTGCCGCTGGATCCGTCCCATTCGCTGCCGGGTCAGGCACGGCGGCTGGCGGAGCATCGGATCGGGGCGCTTCCTGGTTCGGCCCCGGAGCCACTTTGACGATTTGTCCGCTTACCTGGGCATCTGCGCCCTTTCCACCGCCCATCGCCGAGGTAGCAGCTTTCACTACATCGGTCGCATTTACCGGAGTGGGATCTGTCATGGACGGCTCACCCAATTGCGTCGCCCGTGCCATATCCGGATGCTTGCTGAACGGTCCCATCACGTTCGACATCATGCTAGGCTCACGCCGGCTAGCCACTTCCTTCTTATTCAATTCCATGGCCGCGCGAGTGGGCCGCGGAACCGGCTGTTTCAAGGCTTCGAGACGCGCCTTGGCATCGAGGGCTCGATCCATGGCCGGATAGCGCGTGATGATTTTCCCATATGCCGCCGCTGCATTCTTTTCAAACTCCTCAATCATTCGGGATTTAGGGCCTTCCGCGACCTTCGAGTTCGCCCGCAACATGGCGATCTCCGCCTCGTAGGTCTGGCCTAGCAGAAACAAGGCCTCATCCGCTCCGCTGTACAAAGGATAGCGATCCACCAGCGTCTGCAGTCGCGCAATCGCCGCTGGATAGGCCTGCCGAAGATAATAGAACCGCCCGATGTTGTACTCGCGTTGCGCCAGCACTTCCTGCACTTCTCGCAAGCGCTGTCTCGCCTCCTTGGCAATTACTTTGTTATCGGGATACTGCAGGATCACCGACCGGTATTCCTCTTCAGCGCGCATCGCGTGGGTGTAATCCCGGTCCGCCTTCTCCATCTGCTGGTAATGAATGTTCGCAACCTTCAGAGCCGCTTCGGCTGCTTCCGGCATGTTGGGGAAGAAGGTCCCGAAGTCTTTGTATTCGATCTCCGCTTGCTGCAACGCGGTCGACCCACCCTCCGCGTACCACGAGTCCGCCACCGCCAGCTTGGCGCGCGCAATGAATTCCGAATCGGGATAGGTATTGATCAACGTTTGCAGCGTCATGCGTGCCACGTCGAACTTGTTATGCTTCATCGCGTCCATGGACCGGTCGAACAGCACCTTGTCGGGCTGCTTCGATCCCACATTCGCCAATGGATTGTTGACCTTCTTGTTGGTGCAAGCCACCGAGAATGCCAGCAGCGCGATCAATCCCGAAACCAAAACACGACGCATAATTAAGATTCCTAACTCTGTAATCTGACGGATGACCTGAGACGTTACCTACACCCTCTGCAAACTGGCGCTGCGAGCGGCGTCCAGCAATGCCGACGCATTTGCCGTCGGATCGCCGCTGCCAAAAACGGCGTTTCCCGCCACCAGAATCTCGGCTCCCGCCCGCACAACGTCGCCGACGGTATCCAACCCTATGCCCCCATCGACCTCGATGCGATACGAATATCCCCGTGCCGAGCGCAGATCGGACAGCTTCCGCATTTTCGCCAGCGCTCCCGGGATAAACTTTTGTCCACCGAATCCCGGATTCACGCTCATTACCAGCACATAATCGACAATATCCAGGACTTCCGAAAGCGTCTCGACCGGTGTTCCCGGATTAATTACTACCCCAGCCAGGCAATCGTGACTCTTGATCAGGTGCAAAGTCCGGTTCAGGTGGCGGCAGGCCTCCTGATGCACCGAGATCCAGTCCGCGCCCGCCTCGGCGAAGCCCGCAATATAGTTGTCTGGGTTCTCGATCATGAGATGGCAGTCCAGCGGCAGCCGGGTTGCCTTGCGAAGCGATTTCACGACCGGCGGCCCGATCGTCAAATTGGGCACAAAATGCCCGTCCATGATGTCCACATGGATGACACTGCCCCCGCCCGCTGCGGCCCGTTCCACCTGGTCCGCCAAATGGGCAAAGTCAGCCGAAAGAATCGAGGGTGCAAGTTCGATCAAAACCGGGGACCTGGGCTTGCCTAAAGGGAGATTGCTATCCCGAGATTTTAGCACGGTGGGGCTCTGCGACGTGGGGGAAACCAAGGTCCCTCTATAGGGGCGGAAGCCGCTTGAAATCAATACCGGAATCAGGCTGTATCGTTCCCGACATTTGGACCAGTTTACTGAGCTGAGTCTCCACAAGACGGGGCATTCCCCCCACTTTCCGGATGGAATGCCCTCAACTTGAGAGCGCTTTATTGAAGTCCGGTCCCCGGACAATAACCTTTTGTCCACTAATTACTCTTTCGGCAGCCGGAACGGGCCCACTCAGTCTCAACCTCAGTCGGATCCCACAGTTGCCGTAGTTTCGAGAGGAACCACAGCAGCCTTATTTTTTCGCGTCAGCGTGATCACGAGTACGCTGATCAGCACGAGGATCGTCCCTAGGATGGTTCGCAAGCCGAGTGCTTCTCCGCCCAAAAAATATCCCACCAGCACCGCTACCACCGGATTAACGTAAGCGTATGTTCCAACCTTCGTCGGCGATTCATGATGAATCAGCCAGACGTAAGCGGTGAATCCGATAATCGATCCCGCGACAATCAAATACAGCAACGCCAGCCATGCTCCTCGCGAAACCTCCGATGGATGAAAATCGCGAAATTCACCCAGCGCCGCCGCCGTCAGCACGAGGAACACCCCTCCCGCCAGCATCTGTGCTCCCGAACTCATCAGCTTGGAAGCTGGCAATGGAAGCTTTCGCGTGAGCACCGACGCAATCGACCAGCTCACCGCTGCAATAATCAAAGCTCCAGCTCCCGCCCTATCGATCGGTGCTCCGCCGAGACTCAACGACCGGCTCATTAGGATCGCTACTCCCCCAATCCCAATCAATAGCGCTGCAGCGAGCCGAAGTGTGAGCCGCTGTGTTCGCAGGAAGATAATTTCCGCCAGCGCCATGAACACCGGAATGGTAGCCATCATGACCGCCGCGATGCCGGAAGGGACGCGCTGCTCCGCCCAGAACAGCAACCCGTAATCGAACACAAAGATCAGAATTGCAATGACGGATGCGGACATCCACTCGCGGCGACTGGGTGAACGCTCACCCTGAACCATCGTCCAGCCATAGAGCACAAGTCCTGCGACCACGAAGCGCATCGCCGCCAGAAGAAACGGCGGCACGTCCCGGACTCCCACTCGAATCGCAAGGAACGTCGATCCCCAGACGAAATAGATGATCGCGAACGCCAGTAGCGTCTTCCATGTCGGGCGATGAGAGTGTGCTTCCATGGGCGTTCATGCGGGGTTCAAAACGCCCGCTGTTTTCAGTTGGACTCGCCCGAGAGGAGATTCGATGCAGTTAAAACTTTCAGAGCAACATCGGGAACTTTGGAATGTCGACGCGCAAACGCCGCTATTTTCCCACCCGTTACCTTTCAGGTTCCAGGACTATGCGGCGATTTGCGACGCGAATCCAAATCGTAAACTTGATGATACTGTCCCACTTGGGACTAAGGAATCCATGAATTCATCCGGATCGCAGCTCAAAGGAAGCGGTCAAGGAGCGGATGTTTCCTACTTCTTACTGTTCTGATTACCATACAGTCCGGCAAATTCCAAGCCACGGATACTTGCGATCTGACCACAACACATGCGGAATTTGTGAAAGAAGCGCGGGCGATCGGAAAGCAATGCTGAGCGGGTTACAAGTCGATTTCTAGTTTTGTGCCAGACCCTGAATTGCAGCCCGTACCTTAGCTGAAACCGCCTCTGTATCGTGCAGGCTCAGGCCAGCCGTAGAAATCGGTTCCCCCACGCGCATTTCGAGCGGACGACTCTTGATGTGGTAGGTATTCATGGGCAACAGATCGAACGTTCCCTTCAGCGCGATCGGGATAATGTCTGCTTGCGCTTTGATCGCCAGAAAGAATGCTCCGGGTAGAAAGGGCAAAATCTCGCCATTAGGACTGCGTCCGCCCTCGGGGAAGATCACCAAAGGAATTCCGCTCCGCAAACTTTTCAGAGCAGACTTGATCGAGCCAATCGACGCCGCCGGATTCTGCTGGTTAATGCAGACCTGTCCCGAGCGTCTCAGGTGCCACCCCACGAATGGATACCCGAGCAACTCGCTTTTGAAAATAATTCGGAACTGGAAGGGCAGATTCACATACAGGATCGGAATATCGAGTGCCGACGCGTGAGTCGCCGCATAGACCCGTGGCCGGGAACTAGTGATTTTCTCCACCCCGGTAACAGTCACGGGAGAAAGAATCGTCTTCATAATCAGCCACGACCATAGCCGCGCGAGGTTGTGTTGCATCCGGCCCTTGCGATCGAAGAACGAAACAATCAGTGAGATCGTTCCCAATATCAGCGTATACGCCCAGATGAGTGGATCAAAGATGAAGTAGGAACGAAGGCGGCTTAGCCAGCCGTAGCGTTTCGACTGGGCTGCCGCGGAAGCAGGAATTCGAAGACCTGGTTGCGCATCCTGACGCATCCGGGCCTGGTTTTTTTCCAGCTCCGCAGTTGTGCTGATCTGGTTCAACACTTCTCCTCAGAACAATGGCGGAAATGCAGCTTGCCGCATCTTCCCAACCGACCCAAACGGACGCAAGCTTATCCACGAGTTTAGATGCTTACGCCCAGCGCAAGCATCGCTTCGCCTACGATGTAAATCGATCCAGTAACCACCACCAGGCCATTCGGACCAGCTATTCTGCGTGCTTCGGCAATCGCCGAAGCCGTATCTGGCACTTCCCGCATGTCCACTTGGACCCGCGCCGCCTGCCGAATCTCCTCAGTTGTTGCCGATCGAGGACTATTCGCCTGTGTAAGCACCACCTGCTCAGCAATCGGGAACAGAATCTCCGCCACTTCCCCGACCGCTTTGTCGCGCATCACGCCAAACACCATCGTGATCGGGCGATCCTCATACGCCGCGGAAAGAGTGGAGCGCAGTGCCCAGGCCCCCGCCGGATTGTGCGCGACGTCCAGCACGATCTCCGGCCCACCGTCGGAAGCCGGAAGAACCTGAAAGCGCCCAGGCCAACGCGTGTTGCGAATTCCTCGTTCGATAGTTGCGGCTGTAATCTGCTCGAATCCCTGATTGTGCAATTCTTCCGCCGCCGCGATCGCCAAGGCGATATTGCGTAACTGATGCCTGCCGATCAGCGGCGACTCAACCATAATTTGCTGACCCATTACTTCCAGAGGATAACGCGATCGCGGCGGAGTGCCTTTTTCAGCCCCCCGCAGGTCGGTCGTGGTAATGCCCTTCGAGGCATTGGCCCAGAACTCCGCGCTGCCGGGAGAAACCGGCGGCACGAAAGGCACGGCGCTAACCGCTCGAGCCTCCAAGTCCAGAATAGCATTGCCGATAACATCATTTGCCTCGGGCATCTGCGGCAGTGTTACGACTACGCCGCTCGACTTGATGATTCCCGCTTTCTCTCGCGCGATCTCGCCCACGGTGCTTCCCAAATATTTCTGATGATCGAGCGAAATGTCGGTGATCACACTAATGCGCGGCTCGATCACGTTGGTCGCATCCAGCCGACCGCCCATGCCGACTTCCAACACCACGATATCCGGCCGTGAACGCGCGAAATATTCGAAAGCCATCGCCGTCAGCATCTCGAAGAAGCTCGGATGCCACGGAAGTTCGGATTCGCTGACCAGCCTCTCTGCCGTGCGATCGACGACATCGTGCAGCAGGGCAAATTCGTTGTCCGGAATGGGCAGGTCATTGATGCGAATGCGCTCGTTAATCCTTACCAGATGCGGCGAAGTGTACAGCCCCGCCTTCAGTCCGGAGGCTTGAAGCATTGATGCGAGCGTTGCGGCGGTTGAACCCTTGCCATTTGTGCCGGCAATCAGGACGCAAGCAAGATTTTCCTCGGGATGACCCAGCGCTCCGAGCAGGACCCGCATATGCGCCAGGTCAAACTTGTGCGATGGCGCAGCGGCCAGTTCGTGGCCCAACGCATACATCTGCGCAAGTGCGGTTTCGTAGGACAAGGGTGTCGCTGGTCGCCGGTCGTTAGTCGTTAGCAAGACCAAGAACGTGCAAGCAGAATACCAACTCCTCGACGTCGTTTCGAACCACGCGCAGCCAAAAGGCGCCAGCGCGGGTCAAAGAGCTGTCCAGATGAATTAAACCGAGCCTTGAAAATGACGGGGAGGGGTTGGCGGACGCCCAGCGACGAGCGAACAGCGACGCCCTATGCTGCCTGCACCATGAAGTCCAGCGCCCGCGCAATGTATCCCTTCATCTGCTTGCGGTGAACCACGGCGTCGAGCATCCCATGCTCCAGGAGGAACTCAGAGCGCTGAAAGCCTTGCGGCAGCTTTTGCCGAATTGTCTGCTCGATCACCCGCGGCCCGGCAAAGCCGATCAGGGCGCCAGGTTCGGCAATGTTCAAGTCTCCCAGCATCGCAAACGATGCCGTTACGCCACCGGTCGTAGGATCGGTTAACACAGAAACATAGGGGACTCGGGCGGTGTCGAGACGCGCCAGCGCAGCGGAAATCTTGGCCAGCTGCATCAGGCTGACGGCGCCTTCCATCATCCGTGCTCCACCCGACGCCGAAATAATGATGATCGGAGTCTGCGACTCGGTGGCTTTCTCGATGGCCCGCGTTATCGCTTCCCCCACAACGGCTCCCATGCTGCCGCCGATGAACGAATACTCCATTGCACTGATGATCACGGCGCGGCCATTCAGCCTGCCGCGGGCATTGATGATCGCGTCCTTCAGGCCGGTATCTTTCTTCGCCTGCTTGAGCCGCGAGGAATACGCTTTCAGATCGACGAACTTCAGCGGGTCGGTTGAAACGAGGTTGCTGTCGAAGATTTCGTATTGATCGTCATCGAGGAGCTGCGCCAGGCGAGTGCGGGCATCGATCCGAAAGTGCTTGTCGCACTTGGGGCAAACGTTCAGGTTCTCTTCCAGATCTTTTTTCCAGATGATCTGCCGGCACTCGTCACACTTCACCCACAGACCTTCGGTGCGGACTCTCTTCTCGCCCGAAGTGTCGAGCTCACCGGATTGGCGCTTGAACCATGTCATAAGCAGTCGCTAGTCTTGCGAGCGGTCATTTGCGTAACCACCAATGACCCACGACTAATATTCGATTCCCCTCTGCGCCATCACGCCCTTTTCATACGCGTGCTTCACTTGGCGCATTTCGGTTACTGTGTCGGCAAGTTCGACGATTGTCGGATGCGCGTTCCTTCCGGTCAAGATCACGTGCACCATATCCGGCTTCTTCTTCAGAGACTCGGCTACTTTCGCCGGATCCAGCATTCCATAA
This sequence comes from Acidobacteriota bacterium, assembly GCA_003225495.1. Classification (GTDB taxonomy): domain Bacteria; phylum Acidobacteriota; class Terriglobia; order Terriglobales; family Acidobacteriaceae; genus Acidiflorens. The sequence continues at coordinate 5,922 of QIAJ01000121.1, read as the reverse complement.
CTGACCGCGTAGTTGATCTCGTCGAGCACCACTAAATCCCACGCGCCGGACTGAATCGCCTGTTCCGCTTCCGCCCAAGCCTGCTCGACCATGCGGACGTCCTCTGGATCGGGCTTCTCCGCGCCAACCTTTACGAAGCCCCGGCCCATTTGCTTGAGGACGAATTTGTCACCGAACGCCTTGACGGCATCCAGCTCGCCGTAGTGCCACGAGCCCTTGAGAAACTGTAGCATCAGGACCCGCATCCCTTGTCCTACCGCGCGCAGGGCAGTTCCCATAGCGGCGGTGGTTTTACCCTTGCCAGGTCCGGTATTCACAATGATGAGACCACGGCGAAGATCCGACATAAGGGCCGAATCTCTAATTTTACGTGGACCTGGTAGTAAGCGCCACTTGCGGGAAGGAGGATTAGCGGACGACAGTCGCCGGACTGACTCTTTCGAGATCCTAAAAGCCGGGATAGACGGGCGCGCAGATGTTTTTCACTGTTGCCCTTCCTGGCAAGAAATAACGGATGGCTTCTCGGCCATCCGTATGCGGTTGACACAAGAAAATTAGGGCATCTCTACAACCTGGCGCATTTTCGGCGTATTGTCACCGTTATCTGCCGAATCGTCGGCGCCGAGGAGCCGCGCCACGACCTTTAGCGCCTCCACTTCTTTTCGAATCCGCACCAATTCTTGCTCTTTGCTCCTGAGTACGTCGTATGGATTTTTCATCAGGGAGGGCCTCTTACTGGAAATTCAGGACTGGTTGTGCCTGTGCGAACCACTGTAAGCCATTTGTCAGTTTAGCGAAACCTGCCAGAGGTACATAGCGCGGCGCCCGCTTTCCCGCCAAAAACCAACTCGTCTGAGCGGACGATTATTCCGAGATCAATGCCCGACATGATAAGGATGGTTTTTCAGGATGGTAAAAGCACGATACAGCTGCTCGAGTACCACCACACGAGCTAATTCATGCGGCAGCGTCATCGTTCCGAGTGATAACACGAAAGCGGCGTTTCGGCGCGCGTCCTCGCTGAAGCCATCCGCCCCGCCGATCGCGAACAGCAATGGCAGTGCCTGCACTTGCTGGCGATCCAGGAACTCGGCCAATTCTTCAGAAGAAAGTTGCTTTCCGCGCAAATCGAGGAGAACCAGCTTGTGGCGCTCCCGTTGACGTTCTCCCTGTGCCAGCGACCGAACAGCGGCCTCATCTTTGACTGCTACGCTGGTCACCTCGGAATAACGCGAAAGCCGCTTCAGATAGTCATCGGTCAGTGTCTGAATCGCAGGCTCTTTTGTCTTCCCGATCCAAACCACCTTAATCTTCATAGGATCAAGTCTTCTTGCTGGATGAACGCGTTATGCCCTGCCGGACGCCAAAATCACCAGGCATCCAAAGCGAATTTCATCTCCCGCGCGGTAGCGATCGATTGTTGCAAACGACTCCTTCCGAACGTCAGGCCATTTGTCGGCTGGCACTCGATCGAGCATCGCCCGGAACGGGACTGAAACTGCGGTCGCATACTCAAATACGTCTTCCGTGGTTCCGCGCCATACCCATGGAACTGTCCTTGAGGACTCTTCCACACCGCCAAATCCACCCGCGCGCAAGGCCAACGAAAGAGACCCGTCCTCTGAATATCGGAACGGATCCGATCCTCCCGCTTGCAGCATCGCTCCGCCTGCATACTTCTGGACGACCTTCATCGTCGTCTCCCAATACGGCTGGTCAATGGATCCCCACACCGCGAAGCAGGCGCGGGCCCCCGGCTTCAAAACCCGCCGGAGCTCTGCTAGCGCGCGCTCGACGTCCGAGAAGAACATCACGCCAAAACGGCAAGTGCAAAGATCAAAGGTGTGATCGGGAAACGGCAGCTGATGAGCGTCAGCTTGCCGGATAGTGAAATTTCCGAGGTTCTTGTCGATAGCGCGTTTCGCTGCAAGTTCCAGCAGTTCAGCGCTGAGGTCGACCGCTGTCACGCAGCCATCCGGCGTGACGCGTTGCGCCAGGGTGATTCCCGGTTCACCGGTGCCGCTAGCCAGATCCAGCACTTGCATTCCCGGGAGCGGCCTAGCGTATTCGACCAGCGCCTCGGTGACACCGCTACCCATCACGGCAGACTTCGCTTTCCACTTCTCCGCCGCTATCAGCCGGTAAGACGAACCCCATAGCCCTTGCTTCGGATCCGCCAAAGCTATGCTCTTTTCTTCCGTGTGCTGGAAGCAGTGGCGGCAGTTCGTCGACGCTTAACTGCCAGTTCCGCCGGTTCAAGCTTGGTCGCCGACTTCCAGAGCCGCTCAAGGTCGTAATACTGTCGCGCGTTCTCGGAAAAAATGTGGACGACGAAATCCACATAGTCGAGCAGCACCCACTCCGCCTGTTTGTAACCTTCTTTGTGTGTGACACGGATACCGATGGCTTCCAAACGCTCATCGACAGCGTCGGCGATTGTCTGGATTTGCCGCGGGTTCGTCCCTGTGCACACGACAAAGTAGTCGGTGAATGCTCCCGAGTCTTTCTCCAGTTCGAGAATCGTAACCTGTTCGGCTTTCTTGTCCTGACAAGCGAGGATGGCTTCATTGACCTGGCGTTTGAGGGCGTATGCTTTCTGCATAATGAGGTAGATCGATTGTATCGTGGAGCGGCAGGACCGGCGCTCTTGCCCGGTAAAGGATGACTCAGTCTGTTTTCGGTGGGAATGTGCGTCGCGGCTCGACCTCGATGGTATCTCCCTTGTGGAGCGTTGATTCTCCCCCTCTTTGAAACAGGATCAGTGCTGCGGATACGGCCGCCCCAACGTAACGCGCTTTCGTCGCTCCGATGGCGCCATCCACTGCATCATCGGCCAGTTTTGCCGCTGCCAGCGAGGCCCCCAGCTTCAGCAGTCGGATCTTGTTTCCCGCTCGAATCATTCCTTCCGGATCCTTTGTAACCGGCGCCACCGCCTCGTCGAATACCAGCATCATCGATCCTCGCCTCAATAGTCGCTTCGCAGGATGCGTCACGACATGACCGCTGTAGACCCGCCCCGCGGCATCGGTCGCTCTGAATGTTGTCCCAGTGGTTAGTTTCGAGCTCAGATCCTGGAGAAGGGTAAGCGTGACAGCCTGAGCCTCCGCGACGGCGCCGAAACCCATGAAGCACGTTAAGACAAATCCGGCTTTCCACATGAAATCTGTTAACACGGGATTGCGTCGAATAGTTGCCATCTACTGTAAGGCAGATCAATTTTACGGATTCCTGTTTCCCTTTTCCTGCCGGTATAAGCCCATCTTCCGGATGTAGTCCGCGACCCGCGGTTCAAGCCATCGCCCCAATGGCTTCCCTTGTGCCGCCGCCTCCCGGATCGTGGTCGCTGAAACATTCTGCTGCACGCCCTCTAGCAAGTGCAAAGTGAGCCCCGGCAGCACCAGGTCCCCGCTCGCCGCCTGTTTCTGAAACGGCTTCGTCACTGCCGCCGGAGGCCGCACGCCTTCCGGCAGCGACTCAGCCACATCCTTCAATGAAAATCCCGGACGGCTCGCCACCACGAACGCGCACTCCGCCAGCAGCGCCTTCGCTTCCCGCCATTTCGCGATCTCGCGGAAAGCATCGATCCCAATCAGAAAATAAAGCCGGTCTGCCTTCTTCAAGGTCTGTTTCAGGAGTCGCACCGTATCGATGCTGTAACTGGGTGCGCTTGTCGCCACCGACTTTGTGGCGACGGGTCTCTGACCCGTCGAAGCGGAGCGCAGCTCCGCAGGCGCCTCGAGTAGCGAAGGAATAAAGTGCCTCTGCTCCTCCGTAGCCAGCGCCACCATCGCGTAGCGATGAACAAAAGGCGTTAACGCCTGTTTTTGTTTGTGAGGCGAGACGTTAGCGGGTACAAACAGCACCTGCTTCAGCTCATATCGTTCTGCGGCGGCCTGTGCCAGCGCCAGATGCCCGCGATGAATGGGATCAAAACTTCCCCCGAATAGGCCAATGTTCATCGGTTCTTTACCGGATCTGCGCCGTCAGTTTCGTGTTTTCCAGCCCGAGTTGCAAGTCTTTGTTCTAGGTGAATAAGGTGCACCACTGATTTTTCCGAAAATGGCATCTCAGAATAGGCTGGATCATTTGCCAGTTGTCGCTCCGCAAGTCTTGCTTCCATGCTGGCCTACCGGGCAATGGGAAATTGGGCGAGATTCAGGTGTAGGCTGGACTGGCGTAACTCGCTCCTCAAACACGATACGCTTAGCATGGAGTCATGCGAATGAAGCTCCCCCTCATCCGCACATTGGCCGTGCCACCGGCCCGTGCGCCCATTTTGCGCTATGGAGTTGCGCTTCTCAGCACCATACTGGCGCTGATCCCGACCCTATTCCTCTCTGACATGGCGGAAAGCCGCCTCGTCGTTTTCGCCGTTGCCGTGATGGTCAGCGCCTGGTACGGAGGCTGGAAGCCCGGTTTGGCTGCTACCTCGTTCGCGCTTACTGTGAGCGCCTATTACTCGTTGATCGGCGACCACAATGCCCCGGAGTTTCGCAAGGCGGTCGCGCACATGGTGCTGTTCTTCGCGGTTGCCTTGCTGATCTGCTGGTTCAACGCTGCCTTGCGCGCTACCCAGGAGAGCCTGCGGCGTTCGGAAAGCAACTTCCGATCTCTCGTGACCAACTCGCCATACGGAATCTGCCGTTGCGACAGTCTGGGAGTTTTGCTCGATGCGAATCCTGCTCTGGCGGGAATGCTCGGATATACCGGCGCCGAAGAGATCGAAGGAATGCACCTGGGCAGTCTGTACGTTGATGCCCAGCAATGGTTTCAGACAGCCGACTATTTTCATGCTGGAAAGGAATTCAATAATCTATCAACGGAACTGGCGCGTCTCGACGGCACAACCATGCTGGCCCGCATCTCTGGCCGCGTCATACCCAACGGATCGACCGGGCCTACCTTCCAGATTTTCATGGAGGACGTCACTGAGCGGCGAGCTCTGGAACAACAACTCCGGCAGGCACAAAAAATGGAAGCCATCGGCCGATTGGCTGGCGGCATCGCCCATGACTTCAACAACCTGCTGATGGTCATCTCCGGCTATTCGGAGTTTCTGCTCGAGCGGCTGGGTCCCGATCCATCGCTGCGCGGCCCCGCTCAGGAAATCGCGAATGCGGCGGTTCGGGCCACCTCCTTGACCCGCCAGTTGCTCGCCTTCAGCCGGAAGCAGATGCTGGCGCCTAAGGTTCTCGACCTCAATGAAGTCGTGACCGAGAACCTGAAAATGCTCACGCGCATGATTGGAGAAGACATCGACCTCGTCATGGTGCCGACCCCCATCATTGGCGCCGTCCGTGCCGATCCCGGGCAGATCGACCAGGTCATCATGAATCTGGCTGTCAATGCGCGCGACGCCATGCCGGAAGGCGGCAAACTGACGATTGAAACCTCAAACGTATCGCTCGATGACAGCTTTGCACGCACTCACGCTCCCCTTGAAGCGGGTGAGTACGTCATGCTCGCCATCAGCGACACCGGCGTCGGCATGGATGGTGAAACCCAGACTCGCATCTTTGAGCCGTTTTTCACCACGAAAGGCGCGAAGGGGACGGGCCTTGGTCTTTCCACCGTGTATGGCATCGTGAAGCAGAGCGGCGGTTACATCTTCGTGGACAGTCAGCCCCAGCGCGGCACAACTTTCCGCACTTATTTTCCACGTGTCGATGTGAAGGAGGAGACCGCCGCCGCACAGGAATTCCTTGGACTGCCTCGTCCTGATCGCGGGAAGGAAACCATCCTGCTCGTCGAGGATGAAACCAACCTTCGGCGACTGGCGCGCCAGTATCTGGAAACGCAGGGTTACAAGATCCTCGAAGCCGAAGATGGCGCCGCTGCTCTACAGATCGTCGAGGGACATAAGAAGCCGATCGATCTCCTGTTAACAGATGTCGTTATGCCCGGAATGAATGGACGCGAACT
>QIAJ01000119.1 GCA_003225495.1 Acidobacteriota bacterium | reverse complement strand
CTCTTCGGCGCTCTTGCTCATGCGTTGAGCGATGGGACCGAACAGGCCATAGCACAGCAGAATTCCCAGAAAGGTGCCGACCAGTGCAGCTGCGACTTTGTGACCAATCTCTTCGGGAGGGCCGCCGAGAGAGCCCATGGTGATGACCACTCCCAGGACAGCTGCAACGATGCCAAGTCCGGGCAGTGCGTCCGCCATGGTATTGAGCGCATCTGGCGCCAAAGTTCCTTCATGATGATGAATATCGAGGTCGCCTTCCAGCATCTGATCGAGATCGAAAGCCTCAATCCCCCCACTGATTGCCATTCGCATGCTGTCGCACAGGAAGTGGACCGCATGGTGGTCTTTGAGAAAACTTGCGTACTTCGTGAGCACCGGGCTCTTGTCGGGTTCCTCAACATCCAGCTCCAAAGCGACTAGACCCTCGCGACGCGCTTTGTTGAGAAGCTCAAAGAGCATCTTGAGCAAGTCCACATAGCGTTGAATGGAGTATTGCGAAGATGCAAATGCCCCGGCTATTCCGCGGGCGATGTCCTTGAGAGTGCTTAATGGATTGGCAATCAGGACGGTTCCTACGGCCGATCCCCCGATGATGACGAGCTCAGCCGGCTGCATCAAAACTCTCAGATTGCCATGCTCCATCAGGTAACCGGCGACGATGCAGCCGAAGACCACGACGATGCCGATGATCGCAAACATAGAGACCTATCCTCGAGAAGATGCGGATTGCGGCAACGCGCCCGTTGCACCCGTTGCTTTAGCGAGTTCAACGGGGTGCGACGGTTTCATCTGGGTCAGGAGCGATTCCAGTTGGTCCCCGGAGTGCGCTATCACGTGGTCGACCGCCGCTCTTACGGGAAAGCGGTCTCCCCACCAAGCGACTTCAGATTGGCTGAGTTGCGACCAGATGTGTTCCGCCATGGCTGCGACTTTGACGGGGCTCGACGACTGCAGCATTGCCAAGAACTCGTTTTTGCCCCAGCGTCCTAGAAAATCTTCGATGCTCAAACTGTGACGAATTGTTTGTGCCGAAGTTCGGAGGAAAGCGGCGATGGAATTGGCGCCGTACCGGGCGGAAAATTCGTCCAGGCCCGTTATCCGGATACGCAGGAGCCCAAAACCACCGTGGGCGTCCTCCAGTGCGGCCAGGCTTTCCGCCCACATCGCCCGAGTCAAACGTTGGGAAGGAACTCCAGTGAGTGGATCAAGGCACCCGTATATCAGAGCTCCCGGGGGTTCCACGACCGAATCCTCGGCAGCTTCCTCAAATGCAACGGCCACCCCCACGATCAGGGCGTCGTTGTGAATCGGCAGGGTGCGAACCTTAACACCAAGGCGGTGCCCGTGTTTGTGAAGTGTGAAGACATGGTTTTGAAGGGCGCGGCCGTCGTGAAAAGTAGTGGTTATGGAGCAACGATCTCCCGATAGAACGCGGCCCTGAGGATCGCAGTGTGGCAGGGACTCGCTACAGACGTGCCCGATTACCTCGTGCGCAAAATATCCCGTTATTTGTTCGGCGCCCCGGTTCCAGAAGCGGACTCGCTGCTCTCGGTCGAGCACGTAGATGCCAATGGGCAAGTTCTCGAGCACGGACCTGTAAATCGCGGGATCTTCGAAAAACGGGGACATAACTCGCCAAGGTGGTTATCGGCAAGAAATCGTGGAGACTTCAGCGGCTGGAATCCCAATTTGGGCGATTGAACCTAGGCGGCGGGACGCGATGTGGTGTGCAGTTGGCGGGTAAGTTCTGCTGCTTCGAAGATGGGCGGCTGACAGGCGAATTCGGAGCAAATCACGGCAAAGGATCGATTTTCTTTGAACGCCGGAAGATTCGGTATGGTCTCCGCCAACGCGGGCGGCAGGTTTTGCGGAACCGCGGCGGCGGGTGAAAGCAGCAGCACCGATTTGTTGACGGAAAGGGGATGCACGGCCTCGCGAAAAAGCTGAATAGCTACGTCATCCTGACCCAGGATTACAACCTGAGAATGCGGCCGCGTGAGATGGACGACTGCCAGAGCGTAGGTGGCAGCGAACATGCCGTACTTATCCGCTCCGCTCGCGAAGACCTCGAGAGTTCGCTGGGCCTTCTCGCGATACGAAGGTTCATTGGTGTAGGAGTGCAGCCGCAATAACGCAATGGCTGCTGCGGGATTGCCGGCAGGAGTAGGCGAGTCCTGAAACGGCTTCCGACGCGCTCCCAGAATGCCGAGAGCAACCTCTTGGTTGTTTCGTCCGCCTGGGATGGCAGGCGGAGTATCGAAGAAACCACCTGAGTCAGCGTCGAAAAAGCGGGCAACCATGACATCGGCGATCGAGCGGGCGAAGCGGAAGTAGCTGAGATCGGTGGTCACTTCGTAGGCGTCGAGGCATGCGATGGCGATGAAGGCGTAATCGTCGAGCACGCCGGTGGTTTCGCGATGTTCAGCCTTGGGATCGGAATATGCGATTACGTGTTTCAGGCCGCGTTCGCTGTTCCATCCCTCGGACAGCAGCCGGTCGAGCGAACGCAGGGCAAATTGTCGGGCGCTAGGAATTTCGAGAACGCGGCCAGCATCCAGATAGGCGGAGATGCACATCGCATTCCAGCCGGTGTAGATCGTTTTGTCTACATAAGGCGTGGGACGGGCGAGACGGGCTGCATACATCTTTCTCTTCGCGGATGCCAACAGTTCGCGGACCTGGTCTCGATTGATGCCAATGTGGCGCGCGATTTCGTCGATTCCGGTCCGGATATAGAGGACGTTCTTGGCGGGATTGTGATGCATCTCGCCCACCTCGTTGATGTCGTAGCAGGGTAGGGTGACGTCGATTTCCTGTGGTGCTAACACCGCTTTCGTTTCTTCCAGAGTCCACGTGAAGTAGTCGCCATCGTCATCCATGGAGTAGTCGGCATCCTGCGAGGCGTAGAAGCCTCCTTTCTCGCGATCACTCAACCACTCGTCCATCCAGCGAATGATGTCGCGGGCGACATCGGCGAAGAATTCGGTGCCGGACGCCTGCCAGGCATGCACATAGTTTTTCAGTAACTCGGAATTGTCGTAGGACATCTTTTCGAAGTGCGGCACGATCCAGCGTTCGTCCACTGAGTAACGGTGGAAGCCTCCCGCCAACTGGTCGTACACGCCGCCGCGCGCCATCTTTTCAAGTGTTGTAACGATGACGTCGCGCAGGGCTTCACTGCCGGTGGCCGCGTAATGATCGATTAACAGATCCAGCGTCGAGGGATGTGGAAACTTGGGCGCATTGCCGAAACCGCCATTGCGCTCATCGAACATTTTGACGGCCGATTCGATGATGGCCTCAACTATTTTGGGTGAGACGTCGCCGCTGCGACCGGAAAATGCTTCGGCCTGCGAGATCGCATTGGTGACCATGTTCGCCTGCTCGACCACCTCGCCATTTTTCTCACGGTAGGCCTGCGCAATCGAGATCAGGACGCGCTTGAAACTTGGACGGCCATATTGATCCTGAGGAGGGAAGTAGGTTCCACCGTAGAAAGGCTTGCCGTCTGGAGTAAGAAATCCCGTAAGGGGCCAGCCGCCTTGTCCGGTAAGGGAGCTGATTGCGACCTGATAACGGCTGTCGATATCTGGACGCTCGTCGCGGTCTACTTTTACCGCGATGTAATTTTCGTTAACGATCTTTGCGACTTCGGGATCGTCGTAGGATTCGCGATCCATGACGTGGCACCAGTGACACCACACTGCACCAATGTCGAGCAGGATGGGTTTGTTGTCTCGCTTGGCAGCTGCGAACGCCTCTTCGCCCCATTCGTGCCACTGGATGGGCTGGTGCATCGCCGAGCGCAGGTAGGAAGAGGCGGCGCGGGAGAGGGCGTTATGGGTGGAGGCGGACATTTATCCAGTCTATCGCGGTCGTAGAAGGATCAGGGTGCGACTTGAAGATGCGGTCTGCCACTCCACCGGTAGCATCAGGAGAATGCCCTGTGGTGCCGCGGCTGTTTTGCTGTGTTGGGGGGCCTTCGACTCAGAGCACAGATAATCGCTTTGCCATTGCGCAGTAGAGCTGCACGGCCTGCGCCAGTTGAGCTTTTTCCACGTATTCGTTCTCGGTATGGGCTACGTGGATGGAGCCTGGTCCCAGGAGAAGGGGTTCGCCCCAGTTTGGCAGGGAAGGGATATCAGTAGTGAAAGCGGCGATCATGGTGGGGAGGCCGTCGAGCGTTCGAAGACGCATAAATGGCGTTTCGCGAGTGAATCGGACTTCAGTCAGGGCGCCTATTGTTTCGGTGATCTTGCGACGGAGAGGTTCGGCCGGACCGACAAGGCGGTAAAAAAGATCGGCAGTGGCGACGTCGGAGATAACGTTGGGAGCGCGTCCTCCGCGAATGGTCCCGACATTTTTCGTGCATGGGCCGACATCAGGATTCTCGGGCAAGGTCATCTTGTGCAACCGGTGGAGCGCTTCCACGAGTTTGTCGATCGCAGACTCGCCCAGATCGGGATACGCCGAATGTGCCATCTTTCCGCGAGCAGTGAGCTCTACATGCAAAGCGCCCTTGGTGGCGGTGGCGAGACGGTTCTCGGTGGGTTCACCGTTGATCATGAACCGAGAGCCGATCGGATGCCGGTTGGCGGCTTTGGCGCCGATGGAGTCCAGTTCTTCGCCGACTAAAAAGAGCAGGCCAACGTAAATATTCTCAGCGCGCAGCTGTTCGGCGGCGATGACTTGCGCGGCGATGATTCCCTTGGCATCGCAGGATCCGCGGCCGTAGATTGCAGCGTCATCTTCGGATGAGGGAATGAACGGCGGAACGGTGTCCATGTGGGTGGAGAAGACGATTTCGGGCCGCGGATGTCCCGGCCAGGTCGCCAGAATGTTGGCGCGGGTGCCCTCGACCGGCATTTTATTGGCTTCGAAGCCTCGACGGCAAAGGTCGTCACAGAGAAAATTTCCGACCGCACCTTCATTTGGCGTGATGGACTGGATGTCGACCAGCCGGCGTGTGAGCGCGAACAAATCCATCGGAAGAGGGTAACAGCCCGTGATGGACGGTCGCTAGCCTGCGGTCGCTAGTCGCTGGCGGGCAGGTCTGCAATACTAGCGATGCACGACTCACGATTAATGAGCAGAGACCACCAATGAATACTGAAGCCGCCACCATTCGATCGCTCTTCATCGACGGTCCCGCGGGCCGGCTGGAAGGGCTGCTCAACGGGGGATCGGCCGACGCGACTCATGCGGCGGTGGTGTGTCATCCGCATCCGATGTTTGGTGGGACACTGCACAACAAGGTAGTTTTTCACACGATGAAGGCGTTGAATCATTTTGGATTTCCGGTGCTGCGTTTCAACTTTCGCGGCGCGGGTCTTAGTCAAGGCGAGCACGCGCATGGAGCGGGCGAAGTGGAAGATGTACGCGCCGCGCTGGACTGGATCGAAGGGGAATACTCATTGCCGATCGTCTTCGCTGGATTTTCATTTGGGGCGGCGGTTGGTATGCGGGCGGCTTGCCCTGATCCCCGGGTGACTGCGCTGATTGGATTGGGCCTGCCGGCAACTCCGGTTGATGATCGCGTGTATGACTTCGACTTCCTGCGTACGTGTACGAAGCCGAAATTATTTGTCAGCGGATCACGGGACCAGTTTGGTCCGCCGGGGAAACTTGAAAGCCTGGTGAACACATTTGCCGAGCCAAAGAAGCTGGTCCGGATCGAAGCGGGAGATCACTTCTTCGAGGGACGGTTAAAAGAGTTGCGCGCGGCGATTGAAGATTGGGTGCGAGCGCTGCCAACGTCCGATCACTGATCACATCCCATTTCTCTATAATCTCCACGATGTCTGAGGCTCGATCGCTGCGCGACCAGCAGTTCCGGCAGATGCGCGAGGTTGCGCGCGACATCTTCACTTCCGCGCTCAAAAACTCGTCGATTGAAAGTGCATTTGCGCGCCATGTGACTTGCGAGCGCGGCCTGCTCCGCATTTGCGAAGACCTGTACGACCTCGATTCGTATTCGCGAGTCGTGGTGATATCGATCGGCAAGGCTGGGCACACGATGGTGGCGGCGCTTGAAGCGCAGGCGGGGAGCCGATTTGAGGGGATTGTCGCGGCACCGGTCGCGGCGGGGAGCCAGGTGCGCGGGTTCCGATACTTTCAGGGTGGGCACCCTACGCCGACGGCCGAGTCAATACAGGCTGCCGATGCCATTCTGAAGTCGCTGAACTCTCTTAATGCGGCATCGCTTGTCATCTTCATGATTTCCGGCGGTGGTTCAGCAATTGTCGAAAAGCCGATGGATGACGAGTTTACCTTGGCGGATCTTTCGGAGAGCTATCGTGTGCTTGTTCATTCCGGAGCGCCGATTGCGGAGATCAATGCGATTCGTAAACATCTGTCGGCGGTGAAAGGTGGAAGGCTAGCTCAGGCAGGTTATCCGGCACAGCAGGTCTCAATTTTGGTCTCTGATGTTCCCGATGCCACGCCGGATGCGCTGGCTTCAGGGCCGACGATGCCTGATGCCACTTCGATCGGCGACTGCGAACGGATTGTCGCGAAGTATGGACTGATGGAGCAGTTTCCAAAATCGGTGGGCGATGTTTTTCGACAGCACATTCTCGAAGAGACTCCGAAATCCGATGATCCGGCCTTCGTCCGTTCACGCTGGTGGACGGTGCTGTCGAATAAGGATGCGGTCGAGGAGGCGAGTGCAGCGGCGGCTCGTGCGGGATTTGCTGTCGAGGTAGACAATTCGTGTGACGACTGGGATTACCAAAAAGCTGCCTACTATCTTTTGCAGAGAGTGCGCGAACTGCGAAAGTCTGTGTCGCGAGT
>QIAJ01000020.1 GCA_003225495.1 Acidobacteriota bacterium | reverse complement strand
GCGGAGGCTAACGGGATTGCTCAGCAGCAGAAAATTACGCTTATCGCCAGTGACAGCTCCGAGCGAAATTTTCGGAAACAGCTTCAGGCGTTTGTCTCGTCACTCGCCCAGGGCGGCACACCGGCGGAAGGAATCGATCCGTGCCACTCGCTCATCGGGAACCTGAACCAATTTTCCGCGGCCGAGATTTTGCAGATGAGCTGCCTCGGTCAGCGCAGCGGACGTTTCACTTTCAAATCCGGTCGCGGTAACAGTGAGATTTATCTCGCGCACGGCTCGGTTCGCCACGCGGTTTACGGTTCGCTTGAAGGCGAATCAGCGGTGGCGGAAATCTTTCGCTGGCGCTAAGGCCGCTTCTATTTTGAAGAAGGCATTATCAGCCAGGTCCAGACGGTCGACCGGCCCTGGGCCCATTTGTTGATCGATAATTTGCAGAAGCTCGACGAGACCCTGGAGCTTTCAGCGAACGGTCCTGTATGAGAGACAAAGCTCTAGAAACTCAACTGCGTTTGCTCACGCTTCAGCTGGATAACTGGAAGAAGCTGCACGACCTGATCACCTACGGTCTGGACAAAGCGCGTCCAATCATTTCGGCGGAACAGGAACGGCAATTCACCGAAATCCGATCCAATCTTTTACAGGAGACGGAGCACGTGTTCGGCGTCCTCGGCGTTCTCGGCGAACTTTCCGGTCGGGCGATGAACGTTCTTCAGCGCGGCGTTTCCGTCCGCGGTGTGCGCGACCTTTCGAATGAGGAAGTGCGCCGGCTCGAGACGGAATGGAACGGCGTTTTCACCAAGCTCGGCGTGATCCAGGGACAACTGAAGTCCCGGCGGAAGTCGCTCTCGGAGAAAAATTCGTAAATGCGGGCCGGCCGGCCAGAGGAGCCACTGCCGAATTTTATTGCAATTGGTGCCCACCATCTTAGGAGCGGGACACGATTACTTTGTGTATGCCGAAGCTCACCAAGAGGGACATCGTTGTGGCAATCAGCAACCAGACGGGTATGGTGCAGCACGACGTTTTTGAGGTTGTGCAGCGCACGCTCGACCACATTACCAACAGCCTGGCGAACAATGTCGCAGTGGAACTGCGCAACTTTGGGGTCTTTCAACCGCGCCTGACCAAGCCGCGTGTAGGCCGCAATCCTAACGAACCGGGCAGCAGTTTTGTGATCCCACCGCGGGCGACCGTCAAATTCAAGGCTGGCAAAATAATGCGCCAGCGCGTGGAAAAACTTTCGCGCGAATTGAAGGAAGCGTCCGAACGCAAGGCCGCCGAGCAGCAGCCGGCTGCCGCGACTGTCCCAGCAAATTAATATCAGGATCGAATTGCTGCTTCCGGTTCTGCGAGCAGCATTTGAATCGCTTCGTCGAGACGGTCAAAGTTGATCGGTTTCGTGAGGTGCTCGGAAAATCCGGCCGCCCGGGCGCGGCTCACGTCGTTTTCCATCCCGAAACCGCTCAGCGCGATTCCGCGCAGATTTTTCGTCGCGCTCAATTCCTGCATCAATTCATAACCGGAACGGTCCGGCAAACCGATGTCGCTGATCACCAGATCGAATGTTTCGTGCTCCGCCTTTGCCACCGCTTGATCCGCGGTGTGCGCGACGGTCACGCGATAGCCGCGGCGCTCCATCATCATTTTCATTCCCGTGCACGTATCGACGTGATCGTCGACCACCAGGACGCGCGGGCCGGAGTCTCTCGCGGCTTTCGCCTTCAATGCCAGGTCTCGCGGTCCCTTCGATTCCGGCACGGCAGCGACCACGGCCGGCGCCGCGACGGTGGCGAGCGTAACTATGAAAGTGGCGCCGCGATTTTTCCCGCCGCTCTCCGCCTTGATCGTGCCGCCGTGGGCATGAACCATCGCCCTTGAAATCGCGAGGCCGAGGCCGAGGCCGCCGAAGCGCCGGGTGATCGAGCTTTGTCCCTGCTCGAACGCGTTGAAGATCCGGTCCATTTGCTCGGTCTCGATGCCGATGCCGGTGTCGGTCGTCCCGATCTCCACCTGGTCCGGCGTCGGGTTCAACGTCTCGATGACGATCCGCCCTTTGGCCGGCGTGAATTTCACGCTGTTCTTAATGAGGTTCCAGAAGACCTGTTGCAAACGCGCCGGATCGCCTTCCACGTAGGCGCGTTCGGCGCGGAGCCGGAATTCGATCTTGAGATCCTTCGCGGCAATTTCTTCGCGGCAGATTTCGTAGGAGCGCTGGAGAATCTCGTGCACGCTCGCGGTTTCGAGACTGAGCTGGAGTTTTCCTTTCGAAATGCGAGTCACGTCGAGCAAATCATCTATCAGCCGCGCTTCGAGCTCGACGTTCCGGCGAATCACTTCAAGCGCCCGGCGAACATCGGGCGAATCGCCGGCGCTGGCTTCCAGTTCGCCCACCATGGTCCTTCGCCGCGTTCGCCCCGATCAATTCCTGGCGGAGCGTCATGTCGCGCGTCTTGTCTTCGACCAGATAAAGAACGCCCTGGATCGTTTGTTCGGACGTTTGCAAACGGAGCAGATTCACGTTCACGAAACGCGTCATCCCATCGCGATCGACGAACGCGTGCTCGACGATCTGGTACGGCGTGCCGAACGCCAGAACGCGCTCGATCGATTCACTCGGCGCGATCTTCACCTCATCGTAAATGGCCTCATAAATATCGCGGCCTTCCGGCAGTCCGCCGAAGCGTTTCGCCATTTCGGTGAACGCCTGGTTCGCCTGGAGAAAATGGCGCGATTCCGGATCGATCAGCGCGATGCCGCTGGGCATGTTCGCGAGAATCTTTTCGTTGAAAATAACTTCGCGCTCGATCCGCCGCGTGGTTTCGGCCTGGCGGCGCGCCACTCTTCCCGCGACCAACGCCGCCACGAAGGTAACCACGATCAGCCACAGCGCCGGGATGCTGATTTTGTCGAACAAGTCGCGGACCGGTTTATAAGCGACCGCTCTCGGCTGCTCGACGATCGTCATCCAGCCGGTGTTATCGACTGTCGTGAACGAATAAATATTTCCGTCGCGCTCGATCGCGCCGTTCTTGAGCGCGCGAATTTCGTCGATGATTTTGGTAAGGCGTGGGGGCGCCGGGCCGGTAAACGGCGCGAAGTTTTTTGTAAACAGCGGTGCCCCAGCCTGGTCGACGACCTGGCAGATCGCGTGGTCCGCGACGTCGATCGAGGACAAACGCTTTCCCATTCGTTCGACGAGAACCCAGACGCCGAGGTAACCGGCGACGTTGCCTTCCGGCGTCCGCACCGCACCGACGATCGCGGTCGCCATTCGGCCGTCCGTCGGTCGGGGATGGACCGGCGAGATATAAACATCCGGCGACCCCATCGCGCCTTCGCGCCAGAGCGCGGAAGAAAAATTTTGGTTCTCTGCCTGAGCGACCGCCGGCAACGACGCGATCAAATTGCCATCGACGTCGGTCATGAACATGCCGTCGATGCGCGGATGCGAGTAAAAGGTCTGGGCAAGCCATTGCTGAGCGCCGGTGGAGGCGGCCGGCCCGGCTGATAATATTCGATGACGCTGCCGGTGTGGCTGAGATCATCGCCGACGAGGTGCGCGGTCAATTGCACAAAGCTCTGGCGATCATGCAGGATTTTGCTTTCCAGCGTGTTGCTCAGGATCGTGTAGGAAATGACCAGCATGAGGATGGAGGGGAACCAGCCCGCCAGTAGGATGGCGATGACGATGTTGTAACGGGCAAGCCGGTCGCGGTCCCTCCGTTTGAGATGGGCCAGGAATGGAATGGACTGGAGCCACGACATCGTGGGAAAAGTTCGGCTCTCTCTATCCTCGCGGCAAGCGGGGAATCAATCCGCCGCCGCAATCGTCGCGTTCAGCTCTCTGGCCTGCGCGTGAAGCGCCTTAACGTCCTCCAGGCTCATGTTGTCTGGAACGCGGTTCAGGAGGTCTCGAATTGCGTTCACGCCTGTCCGGACCTTTTCGAACAGCGGCTTGTGCGCGAGGACAGGGGGCAAGGTTGTCAGCTCTTCCCCAAAGTAATTGACCAAGTCGCGTTGCCAGAGGGCGGCTGCGCGGTCGGGCGTGTAGTTGGTCTCGACCGCGCCCG
>QIAJ01000118.1 GCA_003225495.1 Acidobacteriota bacterium | reverse complement strand
GCGTTCACCGTCGGCGGAGTCATATTCCACTCCTTGCGGTCGAGCGGCTTGCCGATCTTTGCTATCCGGCGCCGAGTTTCAAATTCGTTGGCGCGCAGAATGTTGCCCATCAGATCGCCGCGCTCCACTTTCAGTGAACTGTAGTCCCGCCACACTTCCGGATAGCCAATCTTGTTCCGGATCGCGTCCAGTTTGATCTTCGCCTGCTTTTTCGTGTCGCTGGTCATCCACGGCAATCCGGCGATATCCTGATCGAGCGACTTTTCCAGCGCGTCCACCATCTTGAGCATTCGCTGTTTACTATCGGAGCCGAAAGCAACCTCGACATACTTCTGTCCTAACGCTTCGCCCAGGCCGCTGTCAGTCTCATCGACGCAGCGCTTCCAGCGATCCTGATTCTGCTTCTGGCCGGTGAGGAATTGCCTCATCTTGAAGTTGTCATCCACCCACGGCTTCGAAAGCCAGGGCGCCATGCTGTTCAGCAGATGCCAGGTTGCGTATGTCTTCAGCGCGTCAATGGATTCCGTGTCGAGCAGTCCGTTTACATCCTTGAAGAAATCGGGATTCGCTACATTCAGATCCGAAAACGCTGGAGCGCCGACCGTGTTGAAGTACAAGTTCAAGTTGAAAGCCGGCGCCAATGCCACCGCCTGATCCCGCGCCATCTTGTGATCGCGCTTTTTCGGATCGCGCCGCTCGGTACGGTCCATAGAAGCCTTGGCCAGCGCGGTTTCAATTCGCAGTACAGTCTTCGCCGAATCCGTCGCCTGCTCCGGAGATCGCCCGGCGAGAACGAAAAGTTGCGTAGCGTAATCCACCAGATGCTGGCGCATCTCTACCATCTTGGGATCGTCCTTGATGTAGTAATTGCGGTCCGGCAAGGTAAGCCCACCTTGGTCAATATTCGCGACGACCATATCGGCATTGTGCAGATCGGGCGAAGAATAGAAAGCAAATAATCCCTTCGACCCTCTGAGATGGAGTTGCGCGAGCACCTCAATGAGCGCGGCCTTGTCCTTCGCGGCGTCGATCCGCGCGAGTTCTGGCTTCACCGGTTCGCTGCCCTTTGCGTCGGCCGCTTTCTCGTCCATGCACGAGCTGTAAAAGTCTCCAATCTTTTGCGTGATCGCATCCCGTCCCGGTGCAGCCAGCGCCGCTTTCTCCAAAATGTCCCGCATCGTGTACTGGTTGCGCTCGTCGAGTTCGATAAAGCTGAGCCACGAAGACTGGTCAGCCGGAATCTCAGTGTTCTTCATCCAGCTCCCGCAGGCGTACTGATAAAAATCAGTGCACGGGTCGGCTGTCTTATCGATGTTGTCGATGCTGAAACGCTGCGAGCCTGCCGTTTTCGAAGCAGGAACTGGTGCAGTCTGAGAAACGGCGAGGGTGAACACAACTAGAACGAAGGCAAGACACTGCAATGGACGCATCGGAACCTCACGAGAAATAGACGGCGGAAACCAGAAACGGAAAGCAGGAACCAACAGCGGCCTCACTCACTTGTGAAGTAATCCACCGTGACCGGATTTTCAAACAACGAGTAGTCGCGCGTCACGACCGTGATGCCGCTTTCTGTCACGAAGTATCTCTCGCGGTCGGCCTCCGGATCGAACCCGATGGTCGTTCCTTCGGGAACATGAACATCGCGGTCCAGGATCGCCTTACGGATGCGGCAGCGGCGACCCACATTCGCGTGCGAAAACAGGATGCTGGACTCGACTTCGCTGTACGAATTCACCCGCACGTCCGGAGACAAGACGCTGCTCTGCACTGCGCCGCCCGAGATAATGCACCCTTGAGACACAAGCGAATCAACCGCGCGGCCCATGCGTCCCGTTTCCGCAAAAACGAACTTCGCCGGCGGATACTGGCGCTGGTACG
Organism: Acidobacteriota bacterium; assembly: GCA_003225495.1. Taxonomy (GTDB): domain Bacteria; phylum Acidobacteriota; class Terriglobia; order Terriglobales; family Acidobacteriaceae; genus Acidiflorens. Next base: position 10,287 of record QIAJ01000118.1, on the reverse strand, counting down.
TCCGGATCGGCCAGTGATCGTCATACAAATTGAATACCGGAGACACGGACACCAGGTCCATGTTCGCCTCATAGAACGCTTCCAGCGTACCCACGTCCCGCCAGTACTGCGCTTCTTTCTTGTTTTCGTCCACGAAGTTGAATGAAAACACGCGATAGTCATCGAGCATTTTGGGCAGGATATTTTTGCCGAAATCGTGACTCGACTTGGGATCCTCCGCATCCTTCAACAACACCGGAATGAGGACGTCGGTATTGAAGATATAGACGCCCATCGAGGCAGAAATCTTTGCCGTATCGTAGGGCGAGCGCAAATCAGTCTGTTGCGGCTTTTCCTGGAAGCCGACGATCCGGCTGTCGCGATCGATCTCGACCACTCCAAAATGACGGCACTCTGCCGGGTCCATCAGGATGGTCGCCACCGTCACATCGGCGCCCGCCTCGTTATGCTGCTTCAGCATGAGCCCGTAATCCATCTTGTAGATGTGATCGCCGGAAAGAATCAGCACATGCTTGGGCTGCTCGGAGCCAATCGAATAAATATTCTGGTAGACGGCGTCCGCCGTCCCCATATACCAGTTTTCGCTTACCCGCTTCATCGGGGGCAGTATCTCGACGAACTCACCGATCTCACGCCCGAAAATATTCCAACCCTCGCGGATGTGGCGGTTCAGAGAGAGCGCCTTGTACTGCGTCAGGATGTAAACGCGGTGCAGGCCGGAGTTCAGGCAGTTCGAAAGGGTGATGTCAATGATGCGGTAGATGCCGCCGAAGGTGACGGCCGGCTTGGCGCGGTCGCGGGTCAGCGGATAAAGACGCTCACCCGCGCCTCCGGCGAGCAGGACTCCGAGCGTGTCTTTCATTCGTGCACCGTTCTAGACGTGCCGTTGTGATAGCCGCGACTCCGAATTCGATCTGTCCGGCCGGAGCCACGGCCAACCGCCGAATACTAGCACAGCGCCAGCTTTCTAGTGCTCGTTGATGCCATCAAAAAACAGTCAACAAAATAGCGTATTCGAAGGCGAAACGGAGCCGTCGATGCGCCAGTCCGGCCAGCAAAACTGCGCACCACCGGCCGTCTTTTCGAAATGGCTCTAGGTTTTCAGTTGGCGCTCCCCGCCCTCAGAAGTTAAATCCGACCTGCGCCGTCACCGCCCGTGGCGTTACGTAGTGGGGTCCCGGTGAAGGTTGACAGGAAGTCATAAAGCGCAACTTTGTTGGTGATGTTGACAGCGGTGACCTGAAGGCTCCATTTGTACTTGTCGCCGCGCCACGGTTGCCGCCATCGCGATCCGATTGAAGCGTCGCGGAGGGGGATGTTGTTGAAAAATCCCCGTTAGAACCCCGGCAGAACGCCTGATTTCATGCACTCACTGCCACAAGCCCATCTTAATTTTTGCGGCTTCTGCTTGCGTCTTCCGCATTTTTGCCTTGACACGGAGGCCAATCCGTAGCAACATGCGGCAACATTTTGGGTGTTGAATCCCAAGTTCGTTGCCCAATTTGACCTTCCCCGAAACCACAACGGGTACAGAATCAGTCCTGGACCTAACCACAAAGAATTAAGGAGGATTTTCCATGAAGTCTAAGTTGGTAGGTGCGCTTGTTGTACTTGTTGTAACTGTCCTGGGATGTGGCCCTGCCTTTGCGGCCGGAGGTCCGAAAGGGACAATGAGTGATAAGGCCCAGGCCGGAAGCATCGGGCCCGGAACGGTCATTGAAGTACCATCGAGCGACCTTTCGTATGCTCCGACGGCCGAACAGATCGCGGCTCGTGAACAGGTGATGGCGGCTAAGTCGATGCATCTGGCGCCTTCGCTTGGACCGCACACGACTGCGGCGGATGTGGCGCGCCCAGGCGGCCCCCCGACGGATGGCTTGCTTCAGCAATTGCCAACCGACTTCACCGTTTTCAAGACAAGTCTGATCAATTCGATATGTCCGGGGTGTGGGGAATCGACCGTGAATGAGCCGTCTGCGGCGAACAGCGGCGGAAGGGTCGTCGAGACGAGCAACTGGAACATCGCCTACACTACCAATGGGGGCGCCGCCACAGTCACCTGGAAGAATCAGAGTCCCTACGCGATCTCGTCCGGATACTGCTGCGACACTCAGGTCGTATACGACAAGGACCGCGACGTGTTCATCCTGATGCTGCTGGACTACGCAGGGGAGGGGGCATCGACCAACGGCCTTACAATATCGATCTCGAAAGGCCTGTTCCCGGCCACCGGTCCGAACTGGTGCACCTACAAGTTCAAGGGATCAAACTTTGGCGAAGGGGCGAATGACACGCTGGACTTCGCGAAGATCGCGCTCTCGAACAATAACCTGTTTCTCACGTGGAACGATTACCCGCCGAATTCAGGCTTTGCTGCTTCGGGGCTCGCGCGATTCCCCCTCGACGCTCTCGCTACTTGCGCGGGCTTCGGTTACACCTACCTGACTCGCAACACCGAGTTCACGTTTGCGCTGCCGCAGCAGCCGAGCGTCCACGATCAGTTCTACTGGGTCTCGAACTGGATGCTCGACGGCACGGTCAATGGCAACAACCTGCGGATCTTCCGGTGGGCCGACAACAGCGGGACGTACTTCTTTAACACGATAGCGATCAACCCGTACACCTTCGGAAACGCCGCATGCGGCACGCCAAACTGGTGCAGCCGGCTCGACCCCAGGTATGAATCTGTGGTGATAACGCCTGCCGAGTATCGAGCCCAAGCCAACGGGGCCTTCGCGGGCGATCAGATTCTCGAAGTTGCGACGTCGGCGGGTCCGAGCGGATTCAGCAACGGCAAGAATTACGTCGTGTACAACTACTTCAAGCTGAATTCGCTCACCTACCTCGGCAACGACCAGACGTACAGCACGAGTGTGAACTTCGCGTACCCGGGATGCGCGGTGAACGAAAGGGGCTACGTCGGCTGCGCGCTTGCGCAGGGGACGAACGCCCCTGGCGGAATCATCATCCTGCAGGACGACGTCAATCCCACCCAGCCATGGGGCTACAACTTCGTGGTGGGTGGCATCAGTGGAGCAAGCGCTTGGGGCGACTACAACGTAACCAATCCCTGGCACCCGAGCGGCGGACCCTTCCAAACGGTCCTCTGGAACGTCAACGGCAGCACGGTCCAGCCGTACTATATCGTCTGGGGACGGGCACGAGAGAAGAACGACTATACGCGCTGGAAGAGCAAGTAATCCGGCCCTGCGCTGTGGGCGTGTCGCCAACTGAACTATAAATCGAATCGGAGTGCCTGGATTGCATCTTGATTGGTGCAAGCCAGGCACTCGGTTTTATGTCATCAAGCCTGAGTGGCCGATTCGCTTCTCTTAACTGCAATCATGGCTAAAGGAGAGGCTGCGCGATATTCCATCAATCGCAGAATCAGCTGCGCATCCTGGCGATCCGTCTTCTGCTTGCGCACCCGCTGAGTTCGGATCACGGCGGCATCCCCGATTCCCATCCAAGCGGCAGGCCGAGGGTCAGATTGATGAGAATGTAGTCGGGAAGCTCGGGCGCGGAAGCATAGACCTAAGGTTAACCGCGCGCCATTCTACGGGATTGACCTGATGGACCGTCGTAGCGGTGCGTGGCACTTTGAAAAAGTCCGCATGTAACTCCCGAGCTGAGTGACGCCTTCCATGAGGAGCCTGGTCCAGGTTCTGGTTAAGGAATCCGTCAGCTCGGGAGCATCTCCGATCGTCCTTAGCACGATACAAAGCCTCACCCAGGGAAGGTGAGGCTTTCTCGTCGCGTAGCTGCATTTCGCGAACAGCTGTCGGACGCGAGGACCCGGAGCATTTGCCTCTTTCAAAGTCAGGCGCAGATACGCCAAGCTCTCATCTAGATCGTTGGCATAACATCGCCTTTACACTCAGAACCCCTTTCGAGGGCATGGCCGGAGAATGTCTGGAACTGGTTTGCCCCGACTGTGGCACGCCAACGGAGCCTCCCTCCGAGCAGGCGTACTATGTCTTCAAATGCAAGCTTCTTGGCGCTGGCTGCGCATCGGTTTTTGGATTTGCACTGCGATTGCCGTCGCGGTCGTACTTCGGCGCATGGTAGCTTTGGCGCATCCTCCGCAATCAGCACCACCCCAGTTGGCCTTGCTCGATGCCGGGTTTGCGTCGCACGGCACTCTCACGTTGGTGCATATTATTCCCGCCTTGGTTTTTGTCGTTCTGGCTCCGTTTGTCTACCTTCGCCGGTTCGCCCGTGCGGTGTGGCCAGAACGCTCTCTTTTTCTTCTCGGGACTGTGGTGGGTGTCACTGCCTACGGGATGAGTCGCTATTCCGTTGGTGGTTGGGTGGAACGCTCTGCGGTTCTGTTCTTCAACAGCCTTTTTCTATTCTCGCTATTTCGCGCGTGGCGCCTGCGTCACGAGCCCGTACTGAAATTGCGGTGGATGACACGGGCAATCGCAATCCTTCTCGGCATCGCAACCACCCGCCCGGTGATGGGAGTATTCTTTGCCACCAGCAGCGTCACCCATCTCTCACCACCGCAGTTCTTCGGAATCGCGTTCTGGATTGGTTTCTCGATCAATACGCTGATCGTCGAGCTTTGGCTCCGTTCACGGGAAGGAAAATCTCAAATCGAACGGATGGCGATGCGTCCGTTGTCACTGTAGCGACCAAGCGTAGGGTTGGCTGTCGAAAAATCGGCCATTGCACCGACAACCGGCTGTCCGTGGCCTGGGCTCTGAGGCCGGCTTCAGACTTTTTTCAGCACTCTGTTCCGCTTACGAGCTATCGATTAGCAGTGCACGATCTTCTTACTTTCGATCCCGCGAGTGGCGTAGCGCGAATCCACAACCAATTGGGACTCGTTCACGATCTTCTTGTAGTCGTAGTCCGTATGATCCGTCACGATGAGAACGCAATCGTATTGTCCCAGGTTGTCGAGAGATGACCGGGTCATCTGGAGATCGTATTTGCGCCCGCGACCCACAAATGGGAAATAAGGATCGTTGTAGCTGACCTGAGCGCCTTCCTTTTGCAGCAGCTCGATGATGGTCAACGCGGGCGATTCCCGTAAATCGTCGATGTCTCTTTTGTAGGCGACACCCAGCACCATGACCTTTGAGCCGTTAATGGCCTTCTTCTGCCGATTTAGAGCAGAGATGGTCGCGGCGATCACGTTGTACGGCAGGTTCACTTCGCCGGCCAATTCGATGAAGCGCGTGTGGAAATCAAATTCTTTTGCTTTCCATGAAAGATAGAACGGGTCCACCGGGATGCAATGCCCACCCAGACCGGGCCCGGGATAAAACGGGTGGAAACCAAATGGTTTGGTAGCGGCCGCGTCGATGATCTCCCAGATATTCAGGTTCATGCGCAGGCAGAGCATCTTCAATTCATTTACCAGCGCAATGTTCACGCAGCGGTAAATGTTCTCAAGCAGCTTCGTCATCTCCGCTGCTGCGGGAGACGAAACCGGAACGGTGCGCCTGAAGATCGAACCGTAGAGTGCCGCCGCGATTTCGCCTGCTTGCCTGTCCAGACCGCCAATCACTTTCGGAATATCGTGACGTGCAACGGAAGTGTTGCCGGGATCTTCGCGCTCCGGGGAGAATGCCACCCAGAATTCCTGATCACCCGCCGCGCTCGTGCGCGACGCTTTCAAGCGCGCCCGGTTCTCATTCTCGAGAATCGGAATCATGACCTCTTCGGTGGTGCCGGGATAAGTCGTACTTTCCAGAATCACGATCTGCCCGGCGCGCAGATGAGGCGCCACAGCATGGGTCGTATTCGTGATATAGCTCAGGTCGGGCTCGTGATACTCGTTCAGCGGAGTGGGCACGCAAATAATGATGGCGTCCATCTCGGTGATCTTGGCATAGTCCGAGGTTGCGCTGAACCCGCTGCTCTTCGCCGATTGGATCTCTTCCGGCGAAATGCGAAAGATGTAGGATCCTCCCTTGGCGAGCGTGTCGACTTTTTTCTGGTCGATATCGAACCCGGTCACGGGAAATTTCTGCTCGCTGTATAGCAGCGCAAGCGGCAATCCAACATAGCCCAGGCCGATAATTCCTACCCGCGCTGTGCGCGATTCAATGCGGCTTTTCAGGTCAGTCAAGAGGGAAGAAGAGGTCAGTTGAGTGGTCATAAGTCCACAAGAATTCTAGCATCGAACGAGTGGATTTCAGCCCGCACAGGCCCGCTTTTCGCGGTATTTTTGCGTACTGGCACAAACGTGTGATTACTCGCGTAATCGAATTCGACCGGATCACGATTTCCTTAGTAACATTCGAGTCGCATGCGAATCCGTGCGTTGCTTGTCCTGCTTGTTCTTCTTCTCGCGCTGGCCAGCCAGGGCGCACGCTTCCTGGTCGTGGACGCTCCTCAACACTCCGACGCTATCATCGTGCTCGCGGGAGAAACCTACAATCGTCCCGCTCATGCCGTGGAACTTCTTCGCCAGGGAATGGCTTCGCGAATTTTCATCGATGTGGAAGGGAACGAACTGATCTACGATCAACCCCGCACCGACATTGCGCAACGGTATATCAATTCCTTGCCAGAGAAGGATCGCGTCGCCGTGTGCCCCATCACTGGACTATCGACGTACGGCGAAACCGACGACGTCAATCGATGCCTTCATCCGCTCGGCATACACAGCGTTCTGATCGTCACGTCTGCATCGCACACCGGCCGCGCCCTGCGAATCTTTCGTCATCGCCTTCCGCAATATCAGTTTACGGCCGCCGCCGCCCAAGACCCTGTCCACTTTGGTTTCTTGTGGTGGACAAACCGCGAATGGGCCAAGACCACCCTGGACGAATGGCTCAAACTGACTTGGTGGGAATTGGTAGATCGCTGGAAGTAGGAGGGCCGCTATCAGGTGCAGGTCTCAGGCGCCAGGAGAATTGGCCGCGCCAGTTTCCCCGAGACCTGCCCCCTGAGACCTGAGACCAGCCTTCCTGTGATAGCTTAAAACTCATTCCTAACCGGAGGCTCCATGACCCAAGTGAAGATCACCGTTCGTCCCAACGGACCCTATCGCGTAGAAGACCCTGGCAATCTCGTCGAGTTGGTTGACCCCAATGGAAACAAGTACGACCTGACCGGTAAACCTGCATTCTCACTCTGCCGCTGCGGTGCCTCGATCAATAAGCCGTTCTGTGACGGCACTCACAGCAAGATCGGTTTCCAGGCCGCCGAAGCCGCGGTCAAAGCGGAGGGTCAGTAGAATGAGCTCCCAGCTGTAGCGGGCGGGGATCACTTATCTGGCCTCACGTCTGCCAAGTACCTGGCTGCCGACCAGCGCAGCCGAAGTCTTGTATTGCGCAGTTGCAAGTGATTCATCAGCGAATTTAGTGTTTCCGCAACCGAGCTGGCAATAGTCTTCTCAAGACCATGAGTGCTTCGCCGAAACAGCACGCGATTCGACGCAGTACGCGACTCCCTCTTGAAGTCCCGATCCTCGTCACCAGCCTTGACCCCTCCTTCGAATTCTCGGAGGAGTGCGTTACGACACTCGTGAATGCCCACGGTTGTGGACTCGTCGTGCAAAGATCAATGCCGCGCGATCTTCCTGTGCGACTCGAGATCGTCCGGGCGAAACGCCACACCACGGCTCGAGTCGCCGATGTCGTTCCGCTCGGAGGAGACCCTGAGACTTGGCTGCTGGGTATGCAACTCGATAGCCCAGGCAATTTTTGGGGAATTGATTACGCTCCTTCCGACTGGAAAATTGAAGAGACTTCGGCGCCGTCGATAGACTCCGATGTGCCCAGGCCTGTGGATGAAACAGTTGCGCCGGCCCCGCGTCGCTGGCGCTTGAGCGATATCACCGCGGATGCCTGCTACCTGGAAGCGGGAACGCCATTTCCCATTGCCACTCCCGTGCTTCTAAGCGTGCGCGTAAACGATTTCGAATGTGTCCTGGAAGGAATTGTCCGCGCTTCCTATGCACAGTCAGGTATGGGCGTCGAATTCATTTCGAATGAATATCAACATCGTACTCGCGTGGAAGAACTGATTCGTCACCTCGTAAGCCAGCGCGAGGTGCCGCGCGTATTCGTAGGCCGCAAAGAGAATTCAGAGCAACCTCCATCGAAGAGCCCGGCGAGTGCGGTTGCAGATTCCACCGATCCGCTGCTGAACTTGATTCGAAATGGCGATTCTCTGTCGCTCGATGAATTTCAGGAGCACCTGAAGGCGCAGAGACTCGGACCTCTCGAACACGAATCGTAACGCCTGGGAATTCGCCGCAGATAATACAGGGTCTTGCTGATTACGAGCCTATTTTGCCGTAGTTATTTCTACGATCGAACAACAAAACAAACCGCGCTTCCTTGCCGATGAACGGGATATAGATATAAAACTGGTCATTGCCGATTGTGTATCTCTGCATGACATCGATACTCTCGCCCGAAAAGAACTTCGTGAGGTATTCACAATCTACATGCTGCGTGCACGTGAAATAGGTTGGCGTGTAGGCGTTCGTTTTCGAATTCCATTCATAGTATTCGACCTTGTAGAACGCAAGCTTATCAGCGAACTTGCCGGAGTAGATGAGCGTCAGCTGCGGCAAGCCACTGCGCTGATTCTGGAGAAAAGTGCAGATATTGGCGATTCGCTTATAGTCCTCGGATTGGCCTGAAGCCAGCAACCGACTCACGTCCTCCAGGCTTTTGTTAGTTTTAAGAACCTCGTCAGCTTGTTGCCGAACAACTCGCAAATATTTCTCCTTGGAGAAATATGTGCCAGCAAAGACTAAGCCGGCCAGAATCACAGCACCTATCCCAAAGGCCACAGACCACTTTCTCAGTACCCGAGGGCGGGTCTCGATCCTGAGTTCAGTGATTTTGGCGTCAGCAATCAAGCTCAAATTTGTTGCCACGTTCAACAGAACTAGGACGGCCGCGACACCAATAAGGCCAACAAAGGCGGCAATCAGAAATGAAGTTGTGGTTTCCCTGAACGGGTTGATGTTGAGTCCCGCGCAGAGAACGAACACGAGAACACCAAGAAGAAACAACGAAGCTACTATTGTGAGTAAAGACAAGGTTGCTTTAGCGATTTGAGCCTTGGTCTCCAGTTGCATGCGTCGAGCTCCTTTTGTGCCGCGGGAATGTAGCGAGTCGCGGTACATTCTAGCCGGGTTGGCACTCTGCAATACGAAACCAACCAAGAGTTTCGAATCGTCTACCCGTGAACTAGTGCGCCATCACGTCGTACTTCCCCCTCGCCTCCTCCAGCAACCCCACCACTCCCTGCTTCTCCGCCTCGGTATTCCAATTCGCACTCCCCCGCGCAGCCGCAATCAGCCGATCCACCCAAGCCACAAAATACGCCGCATCCGCCGGGCTATGTAGAGGCGACCCCACCACCGACACGTAAACCGGACTAGTCGTCGCATACGGATACAAATCCAGAATCGGATACTCCGCCTTATCGCTAAAGGCCCGCAGCACGCACCATCCGCTGCCCTCGATCGGAATCGAACCAGTAGCATCCGCCGACTGCCGATCGCCCTTCAACTCAATCTCCCGCGCCACCCTTCCATTGCAAACGATCTGCAAATGATCCACTGGAACAATCGACCGCATCCCCACCTTGAATGGCACTTCCTGTTTTTTCCCCAGTCGGACTTCGCCGCCCGCTGTCTTCCCTCCCAACTCAAACCATAGCACCGGGCCATTCGTAGCAAACGTCCGTCCCGCCTTGATAGACTCCAGCCACAGCTCAATCTTGAGCGGCCCAGGTTTTACTTGGGCATACACACGATTCAATCCCGCCGGTCCTCGCAGAGATGCATAGTTCCCCATGAAATCCGTCCCCGCAGCCGTCGGCAGACGAAATCCGCAATTCAGCAGCTTGTACCAGACCTCAGCCGTCGACTTGTGATCCGCAAAGCCAACGACCTCGATGTAATCAACCTTACCCAGTGCTACATCAGCCGGTAACTCATAAGTAAGTGGGTCATCCTTGGCCGGATCAGGCACATTCTCCAGCGGATGAACATATCCCACCAGCGCCCCTTGCTCGTGTGCCATATCCGCGACATTAGCATTCGCCGGAAATAAACTCGACGCCGCAGTATTGGGATATCCAACATACCCCGGCAAGATGAGGTGGTTCCTCAACCCGAGCAGCCCCAGATGTCCCCAATAGCTGGTGTGATATTCCTGGCTGTGCACCAACAGATGATTCAGGTTCGAAGCCCGATCGAGCTCGAGCGGGGCCAATGGCATTTCTCCGTGTCGTCCGTGGTTAAGGCTTTCAGCCGGTATCGGCCCCGAACCTGAAGTCCTGAAGTAAGCAATATCCGGAAAC
>QIAJ01000117.1 GCA_003225495.1 Acidobacteriota bacterium | reverse complement strand
TGTATTACCGCGGCTGCTGGCACAGAGTTAGCCGGTGCTTCTTCCACCGGTACCGTCATTATCGTCCCGGTCGAAAGGAGTTTACACTCCAAGGAGCTTCATCCTCCACGCGGCGTTGCTGCGTCAGGGTTTCCCCCATTGCGCAAAATTCCCCACTGCTGCCTCCCGTAGGAGTCTGGACCGTGTTTCAGTTCCAGTGTGTCCGTGCGCCCTCTCAGGCCGGATACCGATCTTCGCCTTGGTGAGCCATTACCTCACCAACTAGCTAATCAGCCGCGACCCCCTCCAAGAGCGGATTGCTCCTTTGATCTCTCGATATTATGCGGTATTAGCCTCGGTTTCCCGAGGTTATCCCCCACTCAAGGGTAGGTAGTCACGTGTTACTCACCCGGTCGCCACTGTACTCAGGGATTGCTCCCCTTTCTCGTTCGACTTGCATGTGTTAGGCACGCCGCCAGCGTTGATTCTGAGCCAGGATCAAACTCTCGTTTGAAACCTGATGTCGGTCTGGGTAGACCGACAACCTCCGCCCGCTGAGGGCAGAGGCCTAAATTGTGAGTACGTTCAGACTTGAGCCCGAACATTTCATTCTCACGACTGGCACGTTCAACCTTATTGTCAAAGACCGAATCGCTTTCCGCCTAAGCGGTGCGCTTTCTGTCCGCACCGAACCCCTTACGGGATCCCGTACGTCCTCGAAACCTTTTAACCGTGTCGTGTCGCGCAACCACTGTCAACCCTTTGCAATCACAGGATTTCCACCTGTTATCCACAATGGGGAGTGTCTATCCGGGCGAGAAAACTCAAACGCGGAGAACTCTTTGAGACAACGCGACGACGCTCTTCCGCTTGCAATGGCAGGGCTTTCTCGGCGCATGCCGAAGCAGAAGACGGTCAATCTAAAAAGATCGCTGGGAGGTTCTGCTTTTCGCGAAACCCTTCAGGAACCTTGTTCCCGAATGCGAACCCCGAGATGCGGGGTCAATTGGAGGCTTTCCATATTTGATGCCAGAGCGACTGAACAGATTCAGACAAACTCAGACACCCAGAGAATCGTCCTCGGATTTAAAGTTTATAGCAGAACGCCAGAAATTGTGCAAGGGGGAATCGAGAATGTCACCTTTCTCCTCAAGAAAAATGGCGACAGAAGGACGCTGAGCGCTTCGCAGCTGCGCTATGCACCAAGACCCCCCGCTTAAGGATTCACGATCTGCTGGACCACTCCAACACTCCTTTTAAAGAAAGGACATCCAGGGAATTTGGCCTTAATAGAATGGGTGCCTATGGCAAGCGAAGACGTGGTTATGGACGCTACGCTCTTAATGGTCGTGGCGGTCGCAATCTGTTTCGTGCCATCGAAAAAAGCAATCGTTTGTCCATCCGGCGCGGGTCCACGGGTTGAGGTGATGGTGGCCGTGAAAGTGACCATCTGATTGAGGTGAGAGGGGCTGCCCGAGGTTGTGAGGATAGTTTTTGTCGGGGCAGGAGTGCTCAAGAGTACCGCGATCACCCCATCAGACGTGCAATTGAGATCGAGTGTCAAACACGAGCTTGCGATCAGGTCGGGCTGGTCATCTCCGTTTAAATCAGCAATGGCCACCTTTTTGGGAAAAAAGAGGCCGTGATGTCGGAACTGGCCTCCCGCGAGAACGACCGAAATATTATAGCTTTCCACGACTGCCAGATCGGGCATACCATCGCCATTCAAATCGTCGGCCGCAACTGCGAAATCGGAACGTCCGTCGGTTCGGACCAGGCTTCCGGAGAAAGTTCCTCCGCCATTGTTTCGCAATACTTCGACCGATCCCTCTTGGGCGTTCACGTGGCCAAGGCGGTTCACAACCAGGATGTCGTCTGCGACCCCATCCGGATTCATGTCCGCAGTTATGATTTGCTGCGGATAAAAACCCAATGTAATGTAGCTCACCGGCGATTGGAAAGTGCCGTTGCCATTGCCGAACAGGACTCCGATGGTGCCGTCGGTCCGGCTATGCGGCCCGGAATCGCCGCTGTCGAGGATGATCACTGCGTCGGGCTTGCCGTCATTGTTCAGGTCGGCGACAGCGAGAGCGTCAGATACCACTGTCGCCGTGGTGACCGGCGGCTTAAAAGTGCCATTACCATTACCAAAAAGCACGGCGATTCCAAGGCTTGTAGTCACCACCGCATCGAGGTGGTCATCTCGATTGACATCGGCCACCGCGAGAGCAATACCCCCTGTGTTAGAGGCTATTTCCGGCTGGAAAGTGCCGTCGCCATTGCCCAGAAAGACGCCCACGTTACTGCCGTTCACGACAACGTCGGGCTTGCCATCACCGTTCATATCGGCGACCGCGAGTGAAGTTGCGCTCGCATTGTAAGTCACCGCCGACTGCAATGTGCCGTCGCCATTGCCCAGAAGCACGGCAACTCCGACTCCATTGGTTGCCACTACATCCAGCTTGCCATCTCCATTAACGTCGGTCACGACCAAAGAATTCGCATTACTTCCGGCGATCGAATAAAGTACCGGCTTGGCAAACGTTGCCGGCGGCACTGATAGAGGCGCGGCACCTTCCCCAATCGGGGGGCCAGACGCCACGCTGGGCAGCGCGGCGCTAATCATGCTCTTAGATCGCCGAGGCGTCAACTGCGAATAATAGCTTCTGAAGAAGCCCTATAATGTAGTCATAACGTGATCTCCGTTGTCCAACTCGGCCGCATCGACTACGCGGCTGGCCTGCGCATTCAGCAGATGCTCATCGAACTCCGCAAAGCTAGCCGCATCGGCGACGTTTTGCTACTGCTCGAGCACACCCCGGTGATCACGCTGGGGCGAAATGCGAAAGCAGCAAATATTCTCCTGCCACCTGAGCAACTCGCCTTGCGCGGGGTAGAAGTCTTCGAATGCGACCGGGGCGGCGACGTAACTTTTCACGGCCCAGGACAACTTGTCGGCTACCCGATCTTCGATCTTCTCGGCTACGCCACTCCCGAAGGAAAGCGCAAGACGCTGGGTGCGATCGATTACATTCGACGGCTGGAAGAAGTACTGATGCGAACATGCGCGGATTTCTCCATTTCGACAAAGCGCGTGCCTGGACTGACCGGAGTCTGGACGAATAATGTAGCAGCGAATATTCGATCCGGCCAGGATGGGTCGGAGACCCGTCCCTGCGCTGAATCGAAAATCGCCGCTATCGGCGTGCATATTTCTCGTTTTGTGACTTCGCACGGGTTCGCGCTCAACGTGAACGCCGATCTTAGTTATTTCGATCTAATTATCCCCTGTGGGATCACGTCGAAGCCGGTGACCTCGATGCGGAAAGAACTAGGACAGGAAATTGACATCTCTGAGGTCTCCACTTCAGTCTCGCGAAATTTCGGCGACGTGTTTTCGAGCCAGATGCTGTGGGTGGAGACGCTAGATGCGTTATTGGGGTATTCGATCGGTGTTCCGATGAAAGCGCCGGAGGAATTGCGCGCCATCCGCGGCGAGGAAGATTTGTTCTTGGCGTGACCACAGCGAGACACCGGGTGTATCTCTGCGCTAGCATGGTCGCGGATTGATTCATGGCGAACAAGAAAACCGCGCCTGCTGCGAAGCGGGTTAAAACAACCGGCAATTCCCGTCCCAGGAGCAGCCAGCCAGGACCCAGACTCGGTCGATCCTCAACCAACGACCTCCGCACCTACTCGATCCCCGACTATCGCTTGGAAAAACCCGATTTCACAGTGCGCCAGGTGCGCGTCGGCAATGGCAATGAAGTCCGTTACGAAGTGGAAAGCGGCGACCTCTCCAACCCAGCGCCGTCGATCCGCGAATCGAGATACCTCACCAAGCAACAAACAATCGAAATCTACCGCTGGATGCTCCTCAACCGCCGCATGGAGACTGCCCTCGATAGCCTCTACAAACAGAGCAAAGTAGTCGGCGGGGTTTACTTCGGTCTTGGACAAGAGGCATGCTCTTGTGCCTCCGCCTATGCTCTTCGCAAAGACGACTGGCTGGGGCCGATGATCCGCAACCAGGGGTCCGTGCTGGTGCGAGGTTTTTCGCCGTGCGACATCATGATGCAGTACATGGCCAAAGCCGATTCGCCCACCAAAGGCCGCGACGCCTCATCGCATTTCGGCGATCACCTGAAGCGCAACGTCGTTTCGCCGATCTCGACCCTGGGCGATTTGATCCCGGTTCTGGCAGGTGTCGCGCTGGGCGCACGTTTGCAGGGCAAGAACATAGCCGTCATGACCTACATCGGCGATGGCGGACAATCCACCGGCGTGACCTACGAGGGCTTGAACTTCGCCGCAGTGCAAGATCTCGGACTTGTGCTGCTGGTCGAAAATAATTTATGGGCCTACTCCACTCCGTCGGACATGCAGTTCCGCGTGAAAGATCTTGCCGAGCGCGCCATCGCGTATGGCATTCCAGGCGTAATCATCGATGGTACCGATGCCTGTCAGGTATACGACGCCTGTCACGAAGCCTGCGAACGCGCCCGCCGCGGCGAAGGACCGACACTGATCGAAGCCAAGATGATGCGCATGAAAGGCCACGCCATCCACGACGCGGCCGAGTATGTCCCGAAGCCACTGTTTGAATATTGGAAAAAGCGCGACCCGATTGCGCGTCTCGAGAATTACCTCGTCAAGACAAAAAAATGGCTGACTGCGGACGAAAATCAAAAACTAATCGCCGCCGTTGAACAGCAACTCGAAGCCGACCGAGAAATCGCCGTGAATTCCCCGATGCCAACCCCGGAGTCGGCGGAGGTTGGCGCCTATTGCGAAAACGGATGCCACCACATCAAACCGAGGTATGCAATGCCAAAAGTTCGCGGCGGAAAGAGTACGAGCCTGAAGAGTTCCGAGGCGGTGGTGCACTTGAAGTAAAACACGTGCTCATCGACCCGTGATCATAAATTTTGAAACTGACGGGAACGCGCGAGAGCGATCGACCCAACTCTTCGCGCTGGCAGAGTGCTAGACTGCTGGCCATGATTCGCGTTCACGTCTTTCTCGCATTTCTTTTGGTCACCTCCGCGCTCGGCCAGAACCCCACTTACAAATACATACGCATCGGTAATACTGACGATGTCACCACCAAGGCCACCGCCGGATACGCTCTCATGGGCGGCGGCTCCGATCTGGACGAGGCCTTCAAATTTCTTTGTGACAAAGGGGGCGGTGGGGACTTCCTCGCCCTGCGCGCTGCCGGAGACGACGATTACAACGACTACATCAACAAACTGTGCAAGACGAATTCGGTCGCGACGCTCATCATCCCTGACCGCGAATCGGCGAGCGATTCCAAAGTTGCGGATATCATTCGGCACGCGGAAGCTGTTTTTATCGCAGGCGGTGACCAGGCGCGCTACATTAACTGGTGGATGAGCACCCCGGTGCAGAAGGCGCTCAATGCACACATTGCGGCCGGCAAGCCGATCGGTGGGACCAGCGCAGGACTGGCAGTCCTGGGTCAATACGTCTATTCCGCGCAGGGCGATGCCCCGGACGATGAGGATCTGAGCTCGAGCCAGACTCTCACGAACCCTTACTTCGAGCGGGTGACTGTGCGCCGCGATTTCGCGCGCATCGTGAAAGATGGCTGGTCTCCGGCGCCGCGCGAGATTGCAGTCGACGAAAAAAGCGCGGTTCTGGTCGAAGGCAATGGCAAAGGGCGCGTAATCGGATCCGGCAACGGCGCGTACTTCATTTCAGCTCGCGGAGGACCGGAGGTGTGCCGTGACAGAACTCCGCTGACCTTTCGCGATCTCTCAGTTTATCGCGGACCAACTGGGTCGGAGTTCGACTTGAAAGATTGGAAAGGCAAGCGCGGAACCGCGTACTCGCTCTCGGTAGTCGATGGAAAAATTCAGAGCACGCAGAAGAGTGGAGCAGTGTACTGAGCCCTTCACAAGAACAACGAGCATTATCTCGTTTCGTCTTGACTACGCCTGAACACTTTGAGAAACTGGCGCGCAAAGTTCAGTCTTGGGGATCGCATGCCTTGCACGGCCGCGCATTTCGACACGCCCCACTTTTCATCTCCCCTCGTTGATATGGGCAAGCTCGCCTCCGGGCTGTGATCTTTATTGTTCAAAAGCTTCGACGCCTTGCGAAGGCGCCATGGATGGCGACTGTTTGTCTGTGATTCGCGGAGACATTTGTAACCTTCATACACAGTTTTTTCTGTTCGGGAGAGATCAATGAATACAGACAAGGTTTTGCTTGGGACACTTCTGGTTGTTGGTCTGGCTTGTTCTGTTTCGGCACAGAGTGCGCAAGGACGCATCTCGGGCCGAGTGAGCGATGCCACTGGCGCAGTCATCGTCGGGGCCAAAGTCACAATCGAGAACCGGGGCACAGCAGTGAAGCGAACTCTGGAGACGAACAACTCTGGCGACTACGTCGCTCCCGGGCTCGAGCCGGGCCTGTATTCCCTTTCCGTCGAGGCGCCCAATTTCAAGAAGATGGTGCGGGATCACGTGCAGATCGAAGTTGCTAAGGATTTGAAAATCGATTTTGAGCTCTCTCCCGGCGCCTCCGGCGAAGTGCTTGAAGTAAAAGACGAAGCTCCTCTGGTAGATGCCACGACCACCACACTGGAGGGTGTCTTATCCAACAAAGCGATCAACGAACTACCGCTTCAGGGACGAGATTTCCAAAACTTGCTCGACTTGCACCCAGGAGTACAACGTACTGCCGGCGGGGGATTTCACTCTGTTACTTCAAACGGTCTGCGCCCTGACGACAACAATTTCGTCGTTGACGGTGCCAATGACAACGATGTTTATTGGGGCGAAACTGTTCTCAACGAAGAGGGGATCCAGGGAACGCCAGCCAGCAATCTGCCGCTTGATGCGATACAGGAATTCAACACCCAGGAACATCCGCAGGCGGACTTTGGCCAGAAACCAGGTGTCGTAGTCAACATAGGAATCAAAACGGGCACCGATCAGATCCACGGCAGCGCCTACTATTTTCACCGCAACGAAGCCCTTGATTCGCGCAACTTTTTCGATCATGGCGTCGACCCTTTGACCGGAAATCCATCCAAGGCAGCGGCACTGCTTCTGCATCAGTTCGGAGCCTCAATCGGAGGACCGATTATCAAGGGAAAATGGTTTTATTTCGCGAACTACGAAGGAGTGCGGTCGAAGGTGGGAAACCCTTTCATCGTATTCACTCCTGTGACCAGGTCGCTGGCAACACCAGACAACCCTGAAGGCGATCCGGCGCTAAGCATCGTCGATGGGATGAACGCGGCGGGGTGTAATGAGGATCCACTACCAGACTCGTGCACACAGCTCAGCAAGAATCTAGTGAAGTTCTTTCCTGAAAATCCGGGGTTTACCGCTGACCCTGACGACCCGACTGCGATCAATTATAACTTTAACAATCACACGCGGGCGGATAACTTTGTTTTCAAAAGCGACTACCACTTCAATGAGCACCACGTGGTTTCGGGCCGATATGTCTATGCGAACACCAATCAGACGGAATACGACGGAACCCAGGTCGCGGCTCAGTGGCTGTCGCACGCGGAGCCGATAACGCAGGTTCTCGGCTTTGATTGGACCTGGACCCCGAACTCGCGTTGGGTGAATACGGTCCGGTTCAGCCGCAACAGTTTCTATGAAAAGATCGCACCGCTCGATGGAAACGTTGATCCAACGACCTATGGATTGAACACAGGAGTTACCGATCCGCGGCTGTTTGGTTTTCCGGCCATCAATGCCAATGTCGAGTTGTTCGATGGGCTGGGAGGCGTGTCGGGCTGGCCGACATGGACAGCTCCGAGCCACACCGAAAACTACTCCGACACCGCGTCGGTAACGATCGGAAAACATGCCATTCGCTTTGGAGGCAGCTTCAGCAACGGCGGCGTGCAATATCTGCGTGCACGTGACGGCCGCGGATCGATAGATTTCGATAGCGATGATTTCACAGACTTTTTTGCCGGCAACGTAAGTTCATGGGCGAAGTTCTACGGAGATCCTGCACGCGATATACACATGCGATCATGGGGATTGTTTGCGCAGGATGATTTCCGCGTCACTTCCCGCCTTACTCTTAATCTGGGATTGCGTTACGACGTGTCCAATCCGATTCGAGACTCGCATGACCGGTTGGCAAACTTCGTCCCATCGCAGGGATTTGTGCAAGTAGGATTTGGCATCAGCGAACCGTACAAGACAAACTACGGCGATGTTTCCCCCCGCATTGGAATGGCATGGGATCCGTTTGGAAATGGGAAGACAGTATTGCGTGCGGGTTTCGGCATGATCTATGTGCAGCCTTCCATTCGGACGTTCATGTTTTCGAGCGGAGGCCTTCACCTGAACCCCACTGCATTAATTGAGCCCGGCGCGAATGGCAACGTTTCAACGTTCCTTCAAGCCGGTGCGGATCCCAGTCTGATCAACTGGACACCGGAAGGGCCCATTTTCCCGAGCACAGTGGACGCGAACAAGTGCGACGCGGCATCACCGTGCGATTTCTTTGGCGTGGACCGAAATCTCAAGACTCCCTATGTAATGAATTGGAACTTCAACGTGCAGCAGGCGCTTAATCGGGACACGGTACTCCAAGTGGCTTATGTGGCGAATCGAGGCGTGCACCTCTATAGCGACATCGACTTGAACCAAGCGGACCCGGCTCTTGCTTTTCAACTAGTCGAAGATGCGGGAGGACTCGAGGAGGTTTGGCCCGATGAAGACCCCATCATTCAGCAGGCACGGCCATTCGTGACGAACTGTACGACGGGCAATGGGCTGTGCGCGCCGTACATCCGATTCCTGAATTTCCTCGGCAATCTTTCATCCTCGAATTTCCAGAGTTTGCAGACTACGCTAACTCATCGCTACTCCAGCGGTCTGTACCTTCTGGCGGGATACACGTGGGAGCACGCGATCGATATCGCGGGCAACACGAACAATCTTGGCTTCGCGCCGCAGAACAGCCTTGACTACGCCGCAGAGAAAGGGGACGGCGACTACGACATTCGCCATCGCTTCACCCTTTCTGCCACTTACGATTTGCCTTCGCGCAAATCATGGGGACAGCTCTTGGAAGGCTGGCAGGTGACAAGCATCTTCCAGGCCGAAAGCGGCCAGCCGGTTCTGCAGTGGGACAATTCGAATGACCTGACGCTGACCAATGAAGGTCCGGGCAACGCTAACAACGACCGGTGGAATATCATCGGTGATCCGGCAAAGTTCAAGGTCTCTCCAGGGGGCTTCGCACGACACTTTGCCGGCGATCCTGTTTGCGACACCGTCGCGACAACGCCTGAACTGCAACGCGCCTTGAATTGGGCTGGGTGGTGCTGGGAATCGGGTGGAACCATCATCTACCCAAACGCGATGGGTACGTTCGGCAACATGGGACGCAATATCCTGCGTGGCCCCAAATTTGTCAATTTGGACTTTTCGATGGGCAAGGCATGGAAGCTCGGGGAACGGATGAAACTTCAGTTGCGAGCAGAGTTCTTTAACCTGCTGAATCATTCAAACTTTGCGTCGCCAAGCGGCAACCTGGAATCCAGAAACATGGGAAAGCTGCGCAGCACCCCAGACGTTTCGGCGTCTAATCCTGTCGTTGGCTCCGGTGGTTCGCGTCATATTCAGCTAGGCGCGAAGTTCATCTGGTAGCGTAAACAGCGGTGCTTTCGAGTTGTCGGGAAGAGGTTTGCTAGAATCTTAACAGTCGATGGCAGCCTCTTCCCAACTAGTTCAGATCGATCTCGGCCCACCGATCCGCGTGCCCAAGCCGGAGTGGCTGCGCGCCAAAGCTCCCGTCGGCGATAACTTCCACAATCTTAAGAAACTCGCTCGCGGCCTCGGGCTGCACACCGTTTGCGAGTCGGCGATGTGTCCGAACATAGGCGAGTGCTGGAATCATAAGACTGCGACGTTCATGCTTCTGGGCGATATCTGCACGCGGCGTTGCGGATTTTGCGCGGTGCCGAAGGGGCGCCCACAGGCGATTGACTTAGACGAGCCGCGGCGGGTTGCTGAGGCTGTCGCTACGCTTGGAGTGAAGCATGCGGTCATCACCAGCGTGAACCGGGATGATGACAACGTCGGTGGAGCCAGGATTTTTGCCGAGACGATTCATGAAATTCGCGAACTCGTGCCGGATTGCCGCGTCGAGGTCCTAATCCCCGACTTTCAGGGGCTGGAAGAGCCGCTGCGTATCGTTATTGCCGCCAAACCGAACGTGCTCAATCACAATACCGAGTCGGTGCCGCGGCTCTATCGCGTGGTGCGGTCGGGAGCTCGATATCAGCGGACCCTGGACCTGCTGTCGAATACGAAGAAGTGGGACCCCGAGATGGTCACCAAGAGCGGTGTGATGGTGGGTTTGGGCGAGACCACGGACGAACTCATCGAAGTCTTCCGCGATCTCGGTTCGCGGGGCGTTGACATTCTCACCGTCGGACAATATCTGCGCCCTTCGAAAGATCATCTGCCAATGGCGCGCTTCTACACTCCTGCAGAATTTGTTGCCCTTAAGGAAGAGGCGCTGAAGTTCGGATTCAAGCATGTGGAGTCGGGGCCACTGGTACGTTCCAGCTATCACGCGCACGAGCAGGCGGATGTTGCTGCGCGATAATGTGTCGGTCGCCGGTCGTTGGTCGTTAGACTTCGGGAGGGCACAACTTCAGTTGTGCCGCAAACTCCAAAAGAATAAAGCCGGCTTCAGCCGCCGGGGTCCAGACTTCGATCCAGCAATGATTGGCGGGCCGGGGCGCTCGCCCGACAATCATGCACACATTCGGAGTGCCGGTTGACGACCCTCGCGCTGGTTGTGCTCGGGTTATTCGCCGGACTCGTAGGCGCGCTTTCCGGCACTGGCGGCGGCATCATTCTCGCGCCCATGCTGGCCCTCTATTTCGGGCTTCCGATTCAGCAGGCGATTGGGACCAGCCTCGTCGCGGTCATCACCACCTCAGCGGCCAGTTCCTCCGTACACCTGCAGCGGCACACGGCGGACATCCGTCTCGGCATGACGCTCGAACTGGCAACCGCGTTGGGCGCTGCGGCTACTGCTTACCTCGTCGGCTACATCAATCGCACGGCGCTCGAAGTGCTGTTCGCGACATTTCTCTTGTACGGCGCGATCACCATCCTTCGCAAAGGCGGCAAGACCGAAGATGAGCAGGACGAGACTATCCCGGCGCCATCGGGAGGGGATGTGGTGCTACCCGCATATGAACCGAAGCGCTATCGACTCGGGATGGGAGCTTCGCTCGTCGCAGGCGGACTCTCTGGACTCCTCGGGATAGGCGGCGGGCCGATCAAGGTTCCCGTGATGTATCTGTTCATGGGCGTGCCCCTTATCGTCGCTACCGCCACCTCCAACCTGATGATGGGCGTGACGGCGTCGGCTAGCGCATTTGTTTATTACCGCCGGGGCGACATCTTGCCGGCGGTGGCCGCGCCTCTAGTGGTGGGAGTGTTCCTGGGGTCGCTGACGGGCGCGCGGCTGGCGCCGCGTGTGCATCACAAGTGGGTCGCGCTGTTGCTGGTGACGATCATGTTTTATTTGTCGGTTCACATGCTGGTTCACATTGCGGGGAAATTTCTATGAGCGAGAAGCGTGAACCTGGCTTCGATCGCACGCTTGCGCTAGTGCTTCGCATTGGGGCATTCGCTGGGTTCTTTGTGATGGTAGCGGGAGTAATCGCAGCCATTGTGGTTGACGGCGCGATCTCGGCGCGGCTCGAACTAAGCGGAGTGCTGATCATGCTTTTCACGCCGCTGGTGCGCGTCTTCGTGGCGATGCTGTTATTCTTCCGCGAGAGAGATTGGCGCTATGGATGGATTTCGGCGGGCGTGCTGCTGATATTGGTGTTGGGATCCATGTTCGGGATCGGGGAACGCTAGAAACGCAGACTCGGGGAGTCCGCTACTTCGCTATCTGCTGCTCCGGGTAGAGACACGGCGAACGCGTCTCTACCCGTCATTCTTCATTTCTTACCAGACACGGCAGGCGTTCTGATTCACCATCGGTGCGTCGGCTTTGCAGTGGTAGGCTTCGCGGAACTCGGGCATGTTCGAAACCGTCCCGTTTACGCGGTTCTTTCCGGGTGAGTGCGGATCGATTGTCGCCAGCATGCGCGCGATCGCATCGGTGCGGTTCTGGCACCACACGTTAGCCCAGCCCAGGAAGAAGCGTTGCTGAGCGGTGAGGCCGTCGATTGCAGGAGCTTCTTTCCCAGCGAGCTTGCTCAGGAGCGCCATGTAGGCGATGCGCATGCCGCCATTGTCGGCGGTATTCTCCCCGAGGGTAAGTTTGCCGTTCAGTTTGATGTCGTCCACGGCAACGAAGCTGCCGTATTGATCTTTCACGCAACCGGTGCGCTCTTCGAACTTCTTCTTGTCGTCGGCCGTCCACCAGTCGCGTAAGTTGCCTTCCGCGTCGAACTGGCTGCCTTGATCGTCAAAACCGTGCGTCAACTCGTGGCCGATCACAGCGCCGATGCCTCCGAAGTTCATAGCGTCGTCGGCATTGTTGTCGTAGAACGGCGGTTGGAGGATGCCCGCCGGGAACGTGATGTTGTTTTGCAGCGGGTTGTAGCTCGCGTTGACTGTCATTGGCGGATACGGCCAGTCGCGCTTATCGAGCGGCGTGCCAATTTTGCTGAGGCGGCGCTGTAGATCGTTCTGATTTGAGCGCTGCGAATTGCCGAGGGCATCGCCGCGAACGATTTCGAGTTTCGAGTAGTCACGCCATTTGTCGGTGTAGCCGATGCGGTTGGTGATGGCCGCCAGCTTTACAAGAGCTTGCTTCTTGGTCTCCTCGCCCATCCAAGGTAGGGATTTAATGTCCTCGCCAAGCGCTTTTTCCAAGGCGTCGACCATGGCGAGCGTCCGCGCTTTACCCTCGGCGCCGAAAGTCTGATTCACGTAGATCTCTCCTATCAAATCACCTACGTCTCCGTTGGCGAAGGCCACGCACCGCTTCCAGCGCGGACGCAATTCTTTCGTTCCTTGCATGGTCTTGCCGAAGAAATCGAAATTCTCATTCACGAATGAGGCTGGTAGAACCTGTGCATTGTCGTGCAGGACGTGCCACCGGAAATAAGTCTTCCAGTCGTCGAGCGAGTGGCTATCAACGACACTCTGCATCTGTTTGACGAAGTCAGGCTCGGCCACGTTGAGCCAGTCGAACTTGGGCGCGCCAACGCCTTCGAAATAAACATTCCAGTTAAAGCTGGGGCTGAGCGTGGCAAGTTCCTTGCTCGAAAGCTTGTGGTAAATCTTCTGCGGATCGCGGCGGCTGGTCTGGTCGAGAGCGCCTTTCGCAAGGCCAGTCTCGATGTCCATCACGACCTTGGCTTCGGCGGCTGCCTTCTCCGGAGCATCGCCCGAGAGCTCAAACATCTTTTGAACGTGCTGCACGTACTTCTGACGAAGTTCTACGGACTTGGCATCATCTTTGAAGTAGTAATCGCGATCCGGCATGCCGAGTCCGCCCTGGTCGACTTCGGCAATGATCTGGCTGGCGTTCTTGAAGTCGGAGCCGGAGCCGAAATTGAACATCACGTCGGTACCTTCGCGATGTAGGCGCATGGCTTCTTTCGCGAGGTCACCCTTCGATTTCAGCGCAGCGATGCTTTGCAGGTCGTGATCGAGTGGCTTACTGCCGGCCTTTTCGATGGCGCTTTCGTCCATGCAGCTGGCATAGTAGTCGCCGATTTTCTGTTCGTTCGAGCTGCGACCCGCGGTCTTTGCGGCGGCTTTCTCAAGAATGTCGCGCACGATGTATTCGCCACGCTCCTGAAGTTCGCTGAAGCGTCCCCATGTCGGCCGGTCAGAGGGCACGGGATTCTGAGCCTGCCACTTGCTGCACGCGTAGGCGTAGAAATCGGTGCAGGGATCGATGCTCTTATCGAGCAGATCGGGCGAGAAACGCACGTCTTTCTTGGGCGCGGGAGTCGATGTCTGAGCCCAAAGGGCAGGCATAAGGACGGCACAGGCTATGAAGATCTTTGCAGCAGAACGCATGGATAACCTCAAGTCGAGATGTCGGAGCAGGGATGCAAGCTTAGATGCGATCCTGGCGTCGGGCCAGTTCCCAACAGCAAGCTATTGTATTTCATGAGACGTGTTCGTTGAGAGGCGGCTTGCAGCGCCTCTGCTCGCAACTAGAAGACTTTGACGTGGAAGGTTAGATACTTCTTCGGATTTTCGCGGATGGACTTCAACAGTTCTCGCGTCTCGAGCAGCATCTGATTGCTGTTGTTATAGAGGGCTGGATCCTTGAATAACATCCCGACTGAGCCCTCGCCTTTTTCCAGCCGATCTGACAGAGCAGCGAGATTGTTCATCGTGGTCTGAAGTTTATCGGCGAACTCTTTGTCGTGCGCGAATTTGCCGAGTGCGCCTTTACCGGAGTTGATGTCGTCGGTCAGCTGGCGCATGTTGGCGATGGTCTTGTTGGTGTTGTTGTAAAGTTCTTCATCTTTCAGGAGCTTGCCCGCGGTGCCTTTGCCCTGCTGAAGCTCGTCGATCAGGAGATTCACTTTGTCGATGGCGGCGATGGCTTTCTTGTAGGCTTCATCGCTCGTCAAGAGCGGTCCGATCGAGCCCTTGCCGCGCTGGATGTCATCCATCAAGCCTTTGAACTCGGCGACGGTCGTGTTCAGGCGGTCGTAGAGGCCGGGATCGTAGATCAATTTACCGATCGAGCCCTGGCCGCTTTCGACGAAGGCAACGATTCGGTCAAGGCGCTTCAGCAAGGCATCCATGTTCTGCAACGTGCTCTGGCTGGCGCGAACTACGTCCTGGATATCAGGATGATCGCGGGTGGCGAGCGTGTCGCCATCGACAGCTTGCGGGCCCTTGGCGAAAGTGCTGCTGATATCGATATAGGTTTCACCCAGTACGCCGGCGGTCGCTAGTGACGTGACCGAGTCCTTGCGGAGGTTGAAGGCGTATTTGGTGTTGACTTTCATTGTCACTTCAACGGGAGTGCCAGGATGGCCTGGAACCAGGCGGATCCCTTTTACATTTCCAATGTCCACGCCTTCAAGGCGCACTGGGGCACCAATGCGGAGACCGGCAGAATTGTCGAAGTAGGATGTGAGGGTAATTTTCCGGGTAAAGACTCCGCCGGTGCCACTCATCAGAAAAATGAGGACAGCGAGCGTGATGCTGGCAAACACGACCGTCAGTCCGACACGGAGTTGCGACCACTTCAGTTGTTTCTGACTAGGCACGATGGTTGGCCAAACAACAGCATGACATCATAACAAACGTCCCGAGAATTTCAGG
>QIAJ01000019.1 GCA_003225495.1 Acidobacteriota bacterium | reverse complement strand
CGATCGATTGCAAGAACACAGGCAAGGTCTGTACGAGGGGGATACCGCGTTTAACAGACCGGGCCTGTGCACTCAACGATGGTTCGATGTTTATCCGCAATCGCAAGGTATGTCGAGTACTGTTGTGGGGCTGTTACAAAAGCCGAACAGGTTGAGTTCAAGGTGGGCCTCCGACCAACATGCCGTGGGGTGTGCGGGACATGCACGTACGCCACCCGATGGGAACGTTTTCCGGCTCAGCCAGGCTATTGAATAGGAAAAAATACACGGGGACATTTGCTGAGTTAATCAGGTCCGGGATTCTACAGTAGTAACGTTGACCAGGCCAGAATGAGCCTGTAGGCTATGGCCCTCATTATGAACTTACGAAAACTTCATCTGGGTGGGGCGATCTTGCTCGCCATGCAGATTGCCTTCAGCACCACCATTGCAGGGGCCTCCGACAAGCAATCTGAAGGAATGGACCTGATCAAGCACGCAATTGACCTTACCGATTTGCAGCACAGCGGGCCTTATCATCTACGCTGGAACCTGACGGTTTTAGACGAGGCGCTCCGCAATCGGGAAGGCACCGATGAGGTCACGTTTTCGTCAACTGAACGCTGGCGGCGCGACTTGCACATGACGGGCTATGACGAGGTAGCGGTTTTCCTCGGCCACAACATGTACCGCACCCGCAGCATGGCCTTCACGCCACCGAGTGTGCGCGCCGACTATGCAGGCAGCCTGCGAAACGTGCCAGAGGCTTTGACCTTCAAAGTCGTGCGAGTGTTCAACCGGAAGAAAGACAATGTTGAGGCGCGCTGCGTGGAACTGCAAGCGCACTCCTATGCGCCGGGCGGACCAACCTGGTGCTTCGATTCCCGCACCGGACTTCCGTCGGAAGAACTTGGAGCCAGGGGTTATCGCCGGGAATTCCTGAACTATAAGTCGTTAGGCAGCAAATTCGTCCCCGGTGAAATTGAAATCATAGCCGGACGGAAACAGCGAGCCAAAGTGGTACTTGAAGCCGCAGACTCCGCAGTTGCCGATCCAGTTCATGGCTTTGACCCTCCGGCGGGCGCCACGGTGAGGCCGTGGTGCGATGACATGGCACTCCCCTCTCCAATAATCCTTCCTCCAATGGATATTCGACCTGATTTCCGATCTCGCAAGGGTTTGGAACTGAAATACGAGCTTACGATTGATGCTCAAGGCAGAGTGACGAACATTGTGCCGATGGATCCAAAACCCTACGTCGATCGGATCGCAATAGAGAGCCTGCGAAATTCGCAATGGAACCCGGCGATGTGCAGTGGTACGCCGGTGCCAACTGACACAATCTTCGACGTCGGCCGCCCGGATCGGTAAAATGCCGCGACCCACAGACTCGGATACCGTTACCTAATCAGTATGGGCACGCCGGTATCCGGACATCCTGGCGCGACAGGATGAAGTCGCGGCGCGGTAGGCTCTACTTACCGCAAAGGCCAGATCACCCGCGGCAAACAAGCATTGGGCAGAGCAAGTTTCTTCTGGTACCTTCATTGGGATTGATGGGCTCCATGGACTTCTGTCGTCTCTCATAATATAGTCCCACCCACTCGGGGGACCCGCTCGAACCACTCCAGGCAAGGTAGAGCAGAAGCTGGGTGCGGTTGCCGGTAGAGCCTTGCAGGTTCTTCTCCCCTCAGACTCGGCTCCAAGCGTTTTTTGCGTCAATTTCCCTGGTTGCATCGCTCGCAGTCTAACGATTGCCATTTCAGACCCGCGTATTGGGATTCCAGCCATTTCGCGGACCGACTCATCCCGCAAAGCTCTTGAAAGGAGAGGCTCATGTTCTGCCAACAAAGTTCAAGCTCAATCTCCCGTGCCACGTTCAGTCGCCGATTGGCGCGAATTCACATTCTCACTCTCTTCACGCTGGGCATTCTTGCATTTCCCAACTACGTCTTCGGCCAGACACAACCTGCGAACGCGGCCAGCGTTCCACGCCTAATCCGCTACGCCGGAGTAACGCGCGATCTGAATGGAACTCCCCTCAGCGGCGCGGTCGGCGTCACCTTCTCGCTTTACGCCGAACAAACTGGAGGAGCCGCCCTATGGATGGAAACGCAGAACGTTCAGGCCGATGCGGGCGGCCACTACTCCATCCTACTCGGCTCGACCAAACCCGACGGCCTGCCCTCCGAGTTATTTGCCTCCGAGCAAGCGCGATGGATCGGCGTCCAGATCGAGCAACAGGCCGAGCAGTCCCGCGCGCTGCTGGTCAGCGCTCCCTACGCCCTGAAAGCTGGAGACGCGGAAACCCTCGGCGGCTTGCCGCCAAGTGCGTTTCTGCGCGCGACTTCGGACGAAACCAAGACTCCGGGCCGGACACCAGCAAGCCCGGGAGCGGCAAGGGCCGTGGTGGCGGCGGCCGGAAACAGTCGCCAAGCACAGCCCTCGTCAGCAGTCACGACCTCCGGGGGCACCGCGAACACGATTCCGATGTTCACAACCGCCACGAACATCCAGAACTCAATTCTCACGCAAACGGGAACGGTTCGACTGAACGCGGCGGGCATTGCCGCTGCGGGCAGCGCTCCCATCATCTGGTTAAAGAACAATGCCGCCATCCAAAAAGGACCGACCGGTAACGCCATCGATATTCGCTTCTCGCCCGACAAGACCGGCGCCGTGGGAACACCCAACGCCTTCATCCGCGTGCAGGAGAACGGGGGCGGCAAGGATGGTACCTCTCTGCAATTTGGCACCATGTCGGCGGGGGCTGCGGGTGGCTCCGAGAGAGTGCGCATCACCGCCAGCGGCCTGGTCGGCATCGGCACGTCAAAACCTGCCAGCTGGCTTGAAGTCGACTCTCAATCCAATACCTTGAACGGTGGCGCCGTGAACGGCGGCAGTGCTGTGAACGGTACTATGGGTGGTGGATCAACTGGGCTGGTCGCGACCGGCGGCAACGGCGACCTCTCGATCGATGCCTCTGGCAACGGCGGAGCGGGGCTCGTTGCGCAGGGCGGCTCGTCAACGTCGATTCCTGGAACGGGCATCATTGCCCAGGGCGGTTTCGGTGAGCAGACGGGCGAGGGTGGCAGCGGAATCATTGCCACCGGCATTGGCGAGCCCAACGGCGATGGTTCGGGCGGCTTTTTTTCCGGCGGGAACTTTGGTTTCGGCGGCGACGGCATCGACGCAATTGCAGGCAGCGGCTTTGCCGGCTTCTTCAATGGCAACGTCACGGTTACCGGTTCTATCTCGGCGGGGACCAAAGACTTCAAGATCGATCACCCGCTCGACCCCGCGAACAAGTACCTTGTTCACGCCTCTGTCGAGTCGTCGGAGATGAAGAACTTCTACGACGGCACCGTCACCACCGACGCGCAAGGCAATGCCACCGTGCGTCTGCCTTCGTGGTTCGAAGCTCTGAACAGCGACTTCCGCTATCAGCTCACTGTGATCGGACAGTTTGCCCAGGCAATCGTGTCGCGCAAAGTCCAGAACAACGAGTTCGCAATCAAGACCAGCATGCCTAACGTCGAAGTTTCGTGGCAGGTAACCGGTGTACGCCATGATGCCTATGCGATGGCGAATCCGCTGGTCGTAGAAGAAGAGAAAGACGCGCGTCTGAGAGGCTTCTTCATTCATCCCGAGTTGTACGGCGCGCAGCCCGAACGGCAGATTCAGTGGGCCCGCCACCCGCGGATGATGAAGCAGATACAGGCCACGCTCCAGCAGAGGAAGCAACGGCAACCCGTGAAGCGCTAGCTTCTCTGCTTGTCCTATTCAGGGCACAGCCGGTAGGAGGCTGTGCCTTTTTTTTGTCGGGTCTCCTCATGGGGCGTTGCATATTGACTCGATAATTGGTGTAAATGATTCCATGACAGTGTCGGCTCCGTTCTTCCGAGGCGGGTGGCCCTCGATAAGCGGGGGATGGATCGCCCACTCCTCCATCAAAGTCTAAATTGGGGTGCTCCATTTCTCGCGTTCCTTGCGGGAAGCGGGGCTGTTCCAGTGCTATGGACTTATCTCATTCATTAGGCGCGGGGCAGTCGGCGTTGCCGGCTGATCTATACCCGCTTGCCGACTCCCAAAAAGATCCAGACACACTGGTCCAGGTTTGGAAGCAGTTGTGGAAGTGGAAGTAGGAGAGCAGGTGTCAGGTCTCAGGTATCTCGTGCTTACTCGGGATGAAGGGGGAGAAGGATTCGGCGCGGGAAGACGCGCCCTCCCACGAGAGCAAGCCTCGTGACAAAACCTTCCCACAGGCGTACAGTCGGGTCGCATTTCGATAACAAACTCACAGAGGAGAATAAGTATGCGGAAACGATTGTTCGTTGCATTCTGCCTGCTGGTGTTTGGGTCAGCAGCGATGGCTGAGAAGGTTGATACCAAGTGGCATTGCGTGGCCCCAAAAGCGACCCACAAACTCGACGTGGGCGACGAACCGGATCACAGCTATGTGATCGCCCAGGGAATCTGCATGGCGACCGCCAGCCGCAGCGGCGAAAAGTCCGGTGCCTATACGGAATTCCAGGAGCTCCGGAAAGAGTCGTTCACAAATCACGGGCGATTCGACACCACCATGGACAACGGCCATATGGGCTACTACAGCTACGAAGGGTCAGGGGCAACGGACATCACCAAACCTGCCACCAACACATGGAAGATTGTGGGTGGTACTGGAAAGCACAAGAGCATGAAGGGGTCGGGCAGCTGCTCGGGAACGCGTCATGAGGACGGGACGTCGGACTGGGCGTGCACAGGCACATATTCCGTGTAGGGCGGGTAAACAGTCGGGTGTCGGCCCCGGGGCTAAAGCCCCCCATGATTTCAGAAAGCTTACGCGGCCCTGAACGGCCTCTCTTCCACGGCGGTGGAAGCATTTCGGGGCCGTTCCTCTTCAAGGGCCAGATTCTTTTAACAGGCATGCTTCTCTTCACGGGCAGGATTCTCGTCACGTCTAAATTTCCAGTAAATTGGAGGCGAACATAAGGCGAATATGCTAGCATCGTCCGGCATGGCTCGGCGTTTCGACCGCGACAAAGACGATGTGTTGAGCGAACAGGATCTCAAGCAGCTGCGCGAGAACCTGTCGCGGCTTAGTCCGCAGGGGGTGAGGGATTTTTATGATCGGACGCATGAGGAGTGCCGGCTGATTTATACGCGGCTGCCCAGTCCGAGGAAGATGCAGACGCTGGTGCAGGTCTGGAAGCAGTTGTGGAAGTGGAAGTGAGAAAGGGCAGCTTTTAGCCTCCTGACTGTTAGCTATTAGCTTTTCGACGGTAATAAACTTTCCGATTGTAATCAATGACTTAAGGGCCTGGCCGCGATTGGCCCGCTCACCCTCTTGACAAGTGCACGCTCATATTTCTATAATTAGCACTCTAAGGCTTCAAGTGCTAAGACCCTAAGGTTTCCTGGCAATTCAACCTGATTTAACCCAATTGAAAGGAGTACGCACGCATGGCTACGAAGTTTACCCCGTTGCACGACCGCATCCTGGTACGTCGCGTGGAAGAGGCAGACACCACTCGCGGCGGAATCATTATTCCTGACTCCGCGAAAGACAAGCCGCAGGAGGGGGAAGTTATCTCCACTGGCAAAGGCAAGATCAATGAAGAAGGCAAGGTTCGTCCGCTAGATGTGAAAGAAGGCGACCGCATTCTGTTTGGCAAGTATTCCGGCACCGAGATCAAGATTGATGGTGAAGATTTCATCATCATGAGAGAAGAAGAAGTTCTGGGAGTGCTCTCGGGCGCGGAGAAGAAAGTAACGGCTGGATCGAGACGGTAGTTCAGCTGTCAGCTATCGGCATCGGCGGTCAGGTAAGTCAAGGGCTTGATGCTGAGATGGCTGGCTGCAGTTTGGCATTGCTAAGACGCGGCAAGCCGCGTCTCTACACAGAAGTTAATTTCCGCGGGCTACTGGCCTGCTCACATCAATAGAGGAGTGAAAAAGTTATGGCAAAACAAATTATTCATGGAGAAGAGTCCCGCCAGGCCATTCTCCGCGGCGTCAACCTGTTGGCTGATGCTGTGAAGGTTACTCTTGGCCCGAAGGGCCGCAACGTAGTTATTGAAAAGAAATTCGGTTCGCCGACCATCACCAAGGACGGCGTCACCGTAGCCAAGGAAATTGAATTGCCCAATGCGCAGGAGAACATGGGCGCGCAGATGGTGCGTGAAGTGGCATCGAAGACCTCGGACATCGCGGGCGATGGCACTACCACTGCGACGGTTTTGGCTCAGGCGATCTATCGCGAAGGCGTAAAAACCGTCGCTGCCGGCGCCAATCCAATGGCGATGAAGCGCGGGATCGAGAAGGCCGTGATCGCAATTTGCGGCCGCGTCGACAAAGAAGGCAACCTCATCAAGGGCGAGCTGGACAAGTTCTCCAAGCCGGTTACGGGCGAGATGATTGCGCAGGTGGGAACGATCTCGGCGAACAACGACGAGACCATTGGACACATCATTGCCGAAGCGATGAAGAAAGTCGGCAAGGACGGCGTCATCACGGTGGAAGAGTCGAAGACGTTGGAAACGCAGCTGGACGTGGTCGAGGGCATGCAGTTCGACCGCGGCTATCTGTCTCCGTACTTTGTGACGGATCCGGAGCGGATGGAAGTTTCGCTCGAGAATGCGTACATCCTGATCAACGAGAAGAAAATCAGCTCGATGAAAGACCTGCTGCCATTGCTGGAGCAGATTGCGAAGAGCAGCAAGCCGCTGGTGATTATCGCTGAGGACGTGGAAGGCGAAGCGCTGGCAACACTGGTCGTCAACAAGCTGCGTGGCACGCTGCAGGTTGCGGCGGTGAAGGCTCCGGGCTTCGGCGATCGCCGCAAGGCGATGCTGCAGGACATTGCTACCCTCACGGGCGGCAAGGCGATCACGGAAGATCTGGGCATCAAGTTGGAGAATGTGCAGATCAGCGATCTCGGCCAGGCCAAGAAGATCACCATCGACAAGGACAACACGACCATCGTCGAGGGTAAGGGCAAGCCGGGCGACGTCCAGGGCCGCGTGAAAGAAATTCGCGGACAGATCGACAAGACCACCAGTGACTACGATCGCGAGAAGTTGCAGGAGCGGTTGGCGAAGCTGGTCGGAGGCGTTGCCGTAATCAAAGTCGGCGCGGCTACCGAAACAGAAATGAAGGAAAAGAAAGCCCGCGTGGAAGACGCGATGCATGCGACGCGCGCGGCCGTTGAGGAAGGGATTGTCCCGGGCGGTGGCGTGGCGCTGGCGCGTTGCGTGAACGCACTCGACAAGCTGAAGCTGGAAGGTGACGAGCAGATCGGTGTCAACATCGTGAAGCGCGCCATCACCGAGCCGCTGCGCCAGATCGCCGAGAACGCCGGCGAAGAAGGTGCGGTTGTTCTGGGCAAGGTCAACGATTCGAAGGACAATAACTATGGGTATAACGCCCAGTCCGGCGAGTACGAAGACCTGGTTAAGGCGGGCGTGCTCGATCCGACGAAGGTCGTGCGCACGGCTCTGACTAATGCCGGCTCCATCTCTTCACTCATGCTCACCACCGAAGCACTGGTGGCGGAGATCCCGGAAGAGAAGAAGAACGCTCCGATGGGTGGCGGCGGACATGGCGGCGGCATGGGAGACATGTACTAAGGGCAGCTTTCGGCTATCAGCCATCAGCTCTCAGCAAGAACGGCCCCGCCTTGCGGCGGGGTTTTTTTTGGCTGCGGATGGTTGTAGAAGAACGCTCGCAGCGCAATAGATCCAACGTTTCAAACTTTGGGGCACCAGGATTTGATCGAACACGCCGCAACCATTCACTGACTGGTACCATCTACACAGATCGGTCACATGAGGCCGTTTTGTGTTTTCCCGAGGTAGCCGCGCACGACGTTCTATTTTTGTAGTCGCCCTTTTTGTGCTCATTACCCTCGCCGGATGTGGATCCAAGAGCAGTCAGGAGACAGTTCGTTCGCTTCCGCCTGCCATTCCCGCTGCTGAGCCGGTACTTCTTTTCAACGGGACGGGTTCCTCCCCGAATGACGTGAAAGCGATCAGAACGGTGCTGAGCAATCTGGGAATCGGTTATACGACCGCCGACTCAACCCAGCTCAACAATTTGAGCGAAGCTGAAATGGCGGGCTACAAGCTGATCATCGTCCCGGGAGGGAATTCCATCGAGATCGGTCAAAGTCTCACGGCTAGCACAGCGTCCGCGCTTCGCGGGGCGGTGACTTTGTATGGCACGCATTATCTGGGCGTTTGCGCAGGGGCATTTTTTGGCGGATCTTCGATTTACAACGGGCTGAATTTGACCGGAGGAGTTTCGTTCGATTTCTACGTCGATGAGAGCAGGGGTATCCATATTGAACCTGTCGAAATCACTCGGCCGAATGATGTTCCGATTGATGTGTACTGGGAAGATGGTCCACAACTTTCGGGATGGGGACAGGTGGTCGCGCGATTTCCGGACGGGACGCCGGCCATTGTGCAGGGGCAATCGGGCAAGGGATTCGTCGTATTTACGGGCGTTCATCTCGAGGCTCCGGAGGACTGGCGAGGCTCGATGAACTTTAAGACTCCGGTGCCGGTAGACCTTGAA
Source organism: Acidobacteriota bacterium (assembly GCA_003225495.1). Classification (GTDB taxonomy): domain Bacteria; phylum Acidobacteriota; class Terriglobia; order Terriglobales; family Acidobacteriaceae; genus Acidiflorens. Next base: position 7,894 of record QIAJ01000019.1, on the reverse strand, counting down.
TATGCGGGAACGGTGTTCCAAGCGGCACTCAAGGGGACTGTGCTACCTCACTTCTAGAAGCAGCCCATTCTAGTAGCAGCCGACGCTTCGCAACTCACTCTGAGGACACCGTGCCAAATCACAGCGGCACCGTTGATATACTTTTTCTATGGCGACCGAGGCCAAACGAGCGTGGAACTGGTTGCTGTGGGCCGGATTCGGGCTTAGCGTAGTTGCATTCCTCAGTTACTTTGCGGTGTTTGCTAACTTTCCTTCGACGCGGAATCTTCCGTGGGCGAACCTCATTCTGTTTGCGATCGCGGCCGGCCTGTTGGTAGCGGGGATGCGCCGCGCATTCGGACAGGCGCAGTTCTACCGTGGAAAAGTCTTTGGTTCAATACTGTCCGTACTTAGTGCTTTGATCTTTGGCGTATTCGTCTTGGCGATCTTTGTTTATCCACGGCACCTGCCGGTTTCGGCCGCGGCTCCCAAGGTGGGAGCGAAGGCGCCGGATTTCAATTTGACGGACAGCGATAACAGGCCTGTCTCGCTTTCGAACCTGCTGACGGAGCCGGTGGGCGGAGCGGCACCCAAAGGTGTGATGCTGGTTTTTTATCGAGGCTACTGGTGACCGGCCTGCAACTCCGAGTTACGGGGTATTCAGCATCATCTGACAGAACTGGAGGCGCGAGGAATCCGGGTGGCTGCCATCAGCGTTGACCTTCCCAGCGATTCTCGTAACCTGCGGGCCAAGCGCGGTTATACCTTCACGATTCTGTCCGATCCGGATGCCACGGTGATCAAGCGGTACGACTTGCTCCATCCCAAGGCCGGACCGGACGAACACGACGTAGCTCGCCCCGCCGAATTTTTGCTGGATTCCGCTGGAAGGGTGCGTTGGTTGAATCTGACGGAAAGTTATTGGGTGCGAGCTACTCCTGAACAATTGCTGCAAGCGACGAGTGCCCTGCGTTAGTTCAGGCGCCTTTTGTTTGCCTAGAATGCCTGTTACGCGTCCTGCGTGCTTAGAACTTTTTCGCGCTCCTCCGCATCTTGCCGCTCTTCCTTGGCAGACGTCGGGAGCGCGATTGCGAGCACTTCGTCGATGGTTTTGACGTAATGCGGAGTCAATCCGAGCAATTGTTCCGGTGTCAGGTCTTCTTCGACGTTGGTTTTATTTTCAGCGGGCAGAATTACGTCGTGAACTCCGGCGCGTTTTGCGGCGAGCACCTTCTCTTTGATTCCGCCTACGGGGAGCACGTTTCCACTCAGCGTAATCTCGCCAGTCATCGCGGTCAGGGGACGAACCTGGCGGCCGGTCAGCAATGACACCAGCGCGGTCACGATGGTGACTCCAGCCGAGGGGCCGTCTTTTGGGATGGCTCCGGCGGGAACGTGAATGTGAATGTCGTGAGTAGCGAAGAACTCTTCGTCGATGCCGAGTTGCGCGGCATTGGAACGAACCCAGCTGAGTCCGGCTTGCATGGACTCGCGCATCACATCCTGAATCTGTCCAGTGATGGTGAGGCCGCCTTTGCCTTTCATCAGGTTCGCTTCGACGAACAGGACGTCGCCGCCCGCGGGCGTCCAGGCTAGTCCAACGACCACGCCGGGGCGCTTGGTGCGCTCGGCGATTTCTCCTTCGCTCCGGATCTTGATGCCGCCCAGGAATTCCTGAATGATTTCTTTGGTGACAACCAGCTTCGCGGTCTTCCCTTCCGCCAAGCGGCGCGCCTGTTTGCGGCAGATGGTTCCGATGGTGCGCTCCAGGTTGCGGACACCCGCTTCTCGCGTGTAGTGACGGATGACGAAGCTCACTGACTCTTCAGGAAACTCGATCTGCTCTTTCGTGATGCCATTCTCTTCGATCTGGCGCGGGATAAGGTATTGGAATGCAATGTGAACCTTTTCTTCCTCCGTGTACCCCTGCAGCTCGATGATTTCCATACGGTCACGTAACGGCTCGGCGATCGGGTCGAGCATGTTCGCGGTTGTGATGAACAGGACTTTTGAAAGATCAAAAGTAACGTCCAGATAGTTGTCGCGGAACGTCGAGTTCTGTTCCGGATCGAGCGCTTCGAGTAATGCCGAGGCAGGATCGCCGCGGAAGTCGCGTCCGACCTTGTCGATTTCGTCGAGCATAAAGACAGGGTCTTTGGTCTCGGCGCGGCGGATTCCCTGGATGATCTGGCCCGGTAAAGCGCCGATGTAGGTGCGGCGGTGTCCGCGAATTTCTGCTTCGTCGTGCACTCCCCCGAGGGACAGACGCACGAATTTGCGGCCCAGTGCGCGAGCGATGGACTTACCCAGCGACGTCTTGCCGACTCCGGGAGGTCCGACAAAGCAGAGGATCGGGCCCTTCATGGTCGGTTTCAGACGGCGTACCGACAGGTAGTCAAGAATGCGGTCTTTCACCTTCTGCAAGTCATAGTGATCGGTGTCTAGAATTTCTTTGGCTTTCAGGATTTCAATTTCGCCGCCTGAAGTTTTCGCCCAGGGCAATACCGCCAGCCACTCGATGTAGTTGCGGGTAACGGAATAGTCGGCGGCCATCGGGGACATGCGCGAGAGGCGGCCTAATTCTTTCAAAGCTTCTTTCTTTACTTCGTCGGGCATGCCGGCGGATTCGATCTTTTGTTTCAGATCTTCGGTGTCGCGGGCGCCTTCATCCTGCTCACCCAGTTCTTTCTGAATCGCTTTGATCTGCTCACGGAGGTAGTACTCGCGCTGCGTCTGCTGTACGCGGTCCTGCACTTCAGACTGAATCTTGTTGCGGAGTTGCTGAACTTCGAGCTCCTTGGCCAGGTGTTGATTCACTTTTTCGAGGCGAATGCGGACGTCGGTGGTTTCAAGCGTGTCCTGCTTGTCGGCGGTGGAGAGCGAGGGCAGCGACGAGGCGATGAAGTCCACCAGGCGGCCGGGCTCTTCGATATTCATGGCAACGGTGGAGAGTTCGTCGGAGAGCGTGGGGGAACCAGCGACGATCTGCTGGAAGAGCGTAAGCACGTTGCGCTGCAGGGCTTCAATTTCGGAATTCTTCGGAGGAATCGTCTCCGGGATGGTGGTCACTTGCGCGCGCATGAAGGGAGTCAGCTGAGAGAATTCCGCCAACCGCACGCGCTCCAGGCCTTCGGCAAACACGAAAAGGCTCTGGTTGGGCATCTTGACGACTTTGTGTACTACAGCAAGAGTGCCGACGGTATAGAGATCGGTGGGCTGCGGCGAATCTACACGCGCCTCGCGCTGCGCCACGACCACGATGGTCTTGTCTTCCCCAAGTGAATTGATGAGTTGAACGGAGCTGTCCCGACCCACTGTGAGGGGTAGCACTGCGTGGGGAAAAAGCACCGTATCGCGCACCGGTAGAATGGGCAGCGAGCGCTCAGGATCGAAAGTGGTAGTAATGATTTCGGATTGATCAGATTTCGTCATACTTTGCCTTGAGTGACTTCCACTCAACTTTGGATGACCGTACCCTCAAGAAAGATGCAGGCCCGGAAGATAAGATGGTGAATTCTAAATAGTTTTGGGATTTTTACAAGACACTGAAGTGAGACGGCTCATTGGAACTCATTGGGGTACGGAAGGACGTAGAAAGGGTCCTCATGCCGCCGGATAAATACCGAGAACTTTCACAAGTTCCGCTATTTCTTCCAGGTGATGCAGTGCGTTGCGGGCAGATTCGTCGTCGCCGCGCAGCAAGTCGACGAAAAATACGTACTCCCAAGGGCGCCCGCGCATGGGGCGAGATTCGATCTTGCTCAGGCTGATGTCGCGAAGGGCGAAAACGCTCAAGGCTTTGAAAAGCGCTCCGGGTGTATTGCGGACGCTGAAGGCGAGCGAGGTTTTATCGCCATTGCGCGCGGCACGCGGCTTGCCGCAGTGGATCAGAAAAAAACGCGTGAAATTCTTCTTGTCGTCCTCGATGCCGGCCTTCAGAATCTTGCCGCTGTAGACCTCGGCGGCGCGACGACTTGCGATCCCGGCGGCATCAGGCAGGCGGTTGGCTAAAACATGCTTCACGCTTCCGGCGGTGTCGTAGAACGGAGTGGGCTCCAGTTTCGGGTTCGCCGCGAAGAGGTCGCGGCACTGGTCGAGGGCAACTGGATGGGAGAAGACGCGTCGCAGGTCGCGAAATTTCGTGCCCGGCAGAGCGATCAGGTTATGAACGATCCGGAGCCGGAATTCGCGGACAATATGCACTTCACGGCTGAGGAGCAGGTCGAAGTGCTCGGCGACTGATCCTGCCAGCGAGTTCTCGATCGGAATTACGGCGGCGTCCACCGTCCCACGGCGGACGCGGTCGAAGACTTCGAGCGAGCGCGCGCAGGGAACGATTTTCGCTCCTGGCACCATCGCTTCGGCCGCCTGGTGGCTGAAGGATCCGAGTTCACCCTGGATTGCGAGTTTCATCAGCGCAGCTTTCAGCTCTCAGCTGTCAGCTCTCAGTTTCTGGCTTCCAGCTAGCTTCTTGAATTTTCTTTTACCGGGGTGACGACTAAGTCTTTCGACATCACTAAGGCGTCGAGTTGATTGGAATAGTAGCCGGGGATGGTCTTTTCCACGAAATATTCTTTACGTTTGTAGAACTTGATGGCGGCGGCATTGTCGACCGCGGTTTCCAGTTCCACCACTGCGGCACCGGCTTGCCGGAGACGGTCTTCGGCGGCCTGGAGCAATGCTGAACCGATGCCAGAGCGCCGGGATTGAGGAAGGACGTCGATTGTAGTGATGTGGCCGGTGCGGCGGCGGGCTTCGGCGACGATAAAACCCAGGATTCTGGGTTCTTCTTTCAGCATTTTGTTTGCGTCGCCAATTGTCGATTCAGCGACCAGAGTGAACGAACCGGGCCGGCGCATATAAACCGCCAGTTCGGGACGAGAATAGGCCAGCATGGGATCGAAGCAGATCTGATCCATTTGCCAGAGGGTGTCGAAATCCGCTTTTTGGTAGGACCGGACACGAAATGACACGCCGCCATTCTAGCGGGAGAGCGGGAAAAATTTCTTCCGGGATTTTATCCATCTGCCTCTTGCGCAGATGCATCCATAGACGTAGCATTTTGCAGCAGAGGGCACCGTGGGACGGTTTCTCCTGATTGATGTCGCAGCGGCAGCGGTTGCGCTCTTTTTATGGTACGGCTGGTTTGTGAGTTACAACCGGCGCCGGGGAGCGGCTTTGCTGCACTGGGTGCAGGCAGCGTGCCTGGGTAAAGGGCGCGTGCTGAACCCACGATGGAGAGCGGGAAGCTCCCAATTGAAAGCCACGCTGCGACTTTCGTCGCGCTGGTTTGAAGATGCCCGCCTGATTGTTCATCTGCAACCCCGCCCTTTTCCGGTGCAGTGGTTTCTGAGCCGCTGGCGGAAACATGGAGAGACCCTGACCTTCGAGGCGGACATGGGATTTCCGCCGGGCTTCCATCTGGATGTGATACGCCGCCGATGGTCGGGTCATTCGGTGAAGAAAGCGGCGTCGGAAACGCGGACCTGGACGTTGAGCCGTCCGGGACCGGTAGTTCTAACTACCAAGGATGAGTGGCCGCCGGAGCTGACTCCGGTGATCAATGCATTGACCGCATGGCGTGATAAAGATTTCCTGAACGTCCGCTTTAAACCTACTTCTCCGCACTTTTCGGCGACAGTCGCGCTCGAAAATCTCTCCGATGAGAGCACGGCTGCGCAGGTACTGGGACTGTTCCGCGAGCTGGCGATGAGTTCGTCGGCAAAACAGCACTAAAATCAGTCATTGGTCGCTTGTCGTTTGTCGTTAGCCTCGGAGCCTATCGCTATCGGCGAACAACGCTTTACTCCGGATCGGCTACGAAACGGTAACCTACTCCGCGTACTGTTTGCAGGTGCCTGGGCTGCGATGGGTCGTCTTCGATGTAGCGACGGAGGCGAACCACAAAATTATCGATGGCGCGGGTGTCGGTGTCTTCGTGCAATCCCCAAACTTCTTCGAGGATCGATTTGCGCGAGACTACTTTTTGGTTGTTGCGGATCAGGTGGCGCAGGAATTCGGCTTCCATCACGGTGAGATGGATGGTGTTCCCAAACGTGCGAAGTTCGAGTTCGCCGAAGTCGATGGTTTTTCCGCTGAAGGTGAATAGGTCGGGACGGCCCTGGGCTTCGAAAGAGGCATGATCTGCAGTGGGAGGGATTTCGCGTTTAGCGGCTTCTTTCATCCATGAGGTACGTCGGAGGAGACCTTCAAGGCGCGCGATCAGGATGGGCAGTTCGAAGGGCTTGGGGAGATAATCATCGGCGCCAGAGGCGAATCCCTGCAGGACGTCTTCGGCGCGCCCGCGAGCAGTCAACATCAGGATTGGAACGTAATTCTTTCTTTCGCGAAGTTCGGAGGCGACGTTGAAGCCGCTTTTGCCGGGGAGCATTACGTCGAGCACGAGGGCATCGAACGTTTCATGCTTCTCCAGCAGGCGCGAGAGGGCGGACTCGCCATCCCCCGAAACCTCCACGGCGTGACCTTCGGCTTCCAGATTGAAGCGGAGGCCCTGCGCGAGGTGAGCTTCGTCCTCGACTACCAGTACTCTGCTCATGCCACTCTCCGCGGCAGTTCGAGTGTGACAGTAGTTCCTTTCCCTAGTCCTTCACTTTGGGCGAAAACCTGGCCGCCGTGTTTGCGAGCGATGGAGCGGACAATGAAAAGTCCGAGGCCGGTGCCTTTGACGCCTGTCATCGAACGATGCGCTACGCGATAGAAGCGTTTGAAGATGCGCTTCAGTTCGTGCGAAGGAATTCCTACGCCGTTGTCGCGCACTCGCAGGACTACATGGCGAGTGTCGGGAACCTCGAGTTCGACCGAGATGCGGACACCGCCCGGCGAATACTTCACTGCGTTATCGAGCAGGTTGGAAACGGCAGTGCGGAGCTCTTCGGGATCGCCTGCCACTTCGGCCGAGGCGGCGCCGTTGAGGGACTCGCGATAGTCAAGCGCATCGGCTTGCAGGTGGTGACGAGAGCGAGCCAGGTCGAGGCATTCGCGAACCAGATGATTGAATTCGAGCGGAAGAAGTTGCCGAGGCCGCTTGCGCTGTGCGGCTTCCCCAGCTTTCAAAACTTGCTCGACGGTGTGCATCAGGCGTTCGGTATCGAGAAGCATGGACTGATAGAACTCGCGGCGCTGATCTGCGTCTACTTCGCGGCGTTGCAAGGTCTGGAGGTAGAGGCGGATCGAAGCGATCGGAGTTTTTAGTTCGTGGGTGACAGCATTTATGAAACTGTCGTGCTGCTCGTTGCGCCGGATTTCGCGGACGAGAAAGATTGTATTGAGCAGGACGCCAGCGATGATAGCGAGAAAGAGGATCGCTCCGAGAAAGAGTTTGATCTCCTGGCGCCAGTTGAGAATGACCCAGCCGACGTTAAGGGCGATCGCCGCCACCACCAGGCAGACTCCCAGTGTGATGACGAAATAAATTGCCTTCTGGCGGCGGATGATGCGCACGGAATGATTGTAGCGACTTCAGTGGCGAGGGGAGAAGGTCACCGGGGACGGGTCACGGGTCACAGGTGACGGGTCACAGTAAGACCAGCGTTTGTCGCCCAAAGATCGGAGCTTAATGTACCAATCTGCCGGTGATCGCAATCACTGACATTTGGCGGGGCAGGTTGGAAGTGCGAGTCTAGCGAGGTGACAGTTGTCCTATGACCCATGACCTGTCACCTGTGAGCGCTTCTCAGTCGTTCCCAGAGACCGCCGCCAGTTGGGCGGCATTGAGGTCGCGGGTCAGAGCTGGCTTGGGGGGAAGATTTTCCAGCTTGATCTTGTAGACGTGCCGGGCCAGGCCCAGTTTTTTAAGGGCCCAGATGCCGTACCAGTTGAAATCGATTTCGTACCAAGTGAGGCCATGGCGAGCGGAAACAGGATGCGCGTGGTGATTGTTGTGCCAGCCTTCACC
>QIAJ01000116.1:2726-8192 GCA_003225495.1 Acidobacteriota bacterium | reverse complement strand
ACTATAACACGCTCTGCGCGAGTAACGTCCTTCCGGCACGATGTATTAAAAAAGAAATGACGGGTTGTATTTTCATCGATCCCTGCGATAGTGCGGCTCTTATTGGAACACTCTGTTCAACTTCACTGCACGGAAGATCGTCAGATGAGCGTCGCTCATTTGTGGTTTGAAACCCGATTCCCGGGAACGGCTCTGTAGCTTCTAGTTTTTTCCAATTTCAAACACAATGAAACTATACGTAGGTAATCTCGCTTTCGAGACCACCGAGAACGATATCCAAGATCTGTTCGAAGAACACGGCGCCGTCAACGAAGTCCATCTCATGATGGATCGGATGACGGGCAAATCGCGCGGATTCGCATTCGTGACGATGAACGATGACACGCAAGCCCAAAGCGCGATGAGCGCCACCAATGGCAAAGATCTCAACGGTCGCTCGCTGAAAGTCAGCGAAGCCCGCCCACGCGAAGAGCGCAGCGGCGGCGGCGGCGGCGGTGGTGGTGGTCGCCCGAACGGTCAGCGGAAAAACTTTTCCGGCTTTCGACGCTAAGTGAACTGTAGGGGAGGCAGTCCGCTTCCCGCCAAAAACGAGACGCTAGCAGCGTCCCCTACAGGAAAATTTGATGAATTCAGAAAAAGCGATTGAGATCGAGGGCACGATTATGCACGTGCTGCCCGGAACGATGTTTCGGGTGGCATTGGCAAACAAAAATCTCGTGCTCGCCCATATCTCGGGCAAAATGCGAAAACGTTTTATTCGCCTAACGATCGGTGATCGCGTAAAGATGGAGATGTCGCCGTACGATACCGCCAAGGCGCGGATCGTTTACCGGCTCTAATAAAATACATGGCAGCGAGATATCTATTCGACCCGCCCCGGCCCCGCTCGAAAAAAGCGGCGCGTACTATTAAGAGTCTGCTCGTGCGTTGCCCTTCCACGTCCAAGCTGACTGATACCGGTCGCACCGTTGAAGAAAAACTGTGGCCGGCGGCAAAAGTGGAACGGCAAAAGTTTACCTGCGCGCACTGCGGGAAGATTCACAGTTGGGAAAAAGCGGACGTTGTCCTCGGTCGCCCGACTACCTGAAAGTGACATTGACCTGTGACCAGTGACAAGACGTCAGAGGTCAGAACAGGCTGAAGTGAAATAAAGTTCATGCTCCGTATTCCACTCGATCGGGTTAATTGGACGACGAGTTCGTTCTTAATCGGCACTTTTGTTTTAACGTTGACCGCGGTCCCGCTTTATCTCTGGCACTTCGGTTTCGATTGGTTCCACTTCGCGGTCGGCGGAGTTTTGCTCCTGGCGACGGGCTTCAGCATCACGCTGGGTTATCATCGATTATTTTCGCATGCGACCTTTCGCGCGAAATTGCCGGTCCGATTATTTACGGTCATCTTTGGTGCGGCCGCATTTGAAAACTCGGTCCTGATGTGGGCGAGCGAGCACCGCCGTCATCACAAACATGTCGATCATGACGAAGATCCGTACGACATCACGAAAGGATTCTTCCACGCGCACATCGGCTGGTTGTTGTTTAAACTCTGGCCGCAACCGCCGTTCGATAATGTGGCCGACCTGAAAAAGGATCGGCTCGTGATGTGGCAACATCGATATATTCATCTTCTGGCGGTCGTGATGAGTTTTGGTTTGCCCGCGTTGCTCGGCGGGCTTTGGGATGGCTGGATCGGCGCGCTCGGCGGTTTTCTGATCGGCGGCGTGGCGAAAGTGGTCGTGCTGCAACACGGAACGTTCCTGATCAACTCCGCTTGTCACACGATTGGTCGTCAGCCTTACTCGACACGATGCAGCGCGCGCGATTCGTTTTTGTTGGCGCTGTTCACCGGGGGCGAGGGTTATCACAATTTTCACCACGAATTTCAGCACGATTATCGCAACGGGGTGAAACCGTGGCAGTGGGACCCGACCAAATGGTTGATCTGGAGTTTATCGAAGCTCGGCCTAACCAGCGGTCTGCGGCGTGCGCCCGCGGAATTAATTTCCTCCAGCGAGGCGAAAGTGCGGGGACCTGTGACCGACCGTGGCCAAGGCTATGGCGTCCCAGCGCCTGACGCCTAGCATCAGACGTAAATCGAGAGGCAGAATTCCGCCGGGCGAGCAAGAGCTCTCCTCGAAAATTCGACAGCTTCGGGTGCCGGATGGACCCTTACCGGGGCTCAGCTCGAAAAGCCCTGTTTCGCCCCCCCCCAAAAAAAATTAAAAAACTTTATACAAAGGGCTTGACGCCTAGGCGCCAAATCGGATATCCCGTTCGCCATATGAACGCCATTCCCTTAACTTACGCCAACAAGCGTCTCGGAATTCTTTTAACAATCAGCCTCTTTACGGTGGCTCTCTTGCTCAGTCCGCAATCATTGCGCGCGCAGGATGTCATCGGTGTCAGCGCTACAGGCGGTGAACCGCAAACCGGTGACGGTGCGACCGCGACCGGCGCCTGGTCACTTGCGGGCGGAACAAATGCCACTGCAGGCGCCGTCGGCGCGATCGCGTTAGGCGGTGGCCCATCAGCAGCGATGGCCCCGGCAGCGACAGGTTTGTTTTCCACAGCAATCGGCAGCGGCGGGGCAATTGATCGCGGCGCCCTCGCATCTGGCGAGGGATCGATCGCGATCGGCGGCGTCGAGAATCCTGGCGGTACAACCGGTGCGACCGCGAGTGGCTTAGGCTCGATCGCCATCGGCAATCGATCGGTAGCCAGTGCGACGAATACGGTCGCCATGGGCGTCCTTGCCACAGCGACCACGGCTGACGCGACTGCTATCGGCTCTGGCGCTCAGGCCGGTGCTGGTGGCGGTTCGGCAACGGCGATTGGCGCGCACGCGATTGCATCTGGAGCTGAAGGAGCAACGGCCGTAGGCGCCAACACAGTGGCGAGCGGCGATGATGCGGTTGCGATTGGCGGTTCGCAAGGCAGCGCATCAGCAGCGGCGAATGCCACAGCGGGCGGCGCGGTGGCGGTCGGCGTGCAGACTGATGCAACCGGCACCTCGAGTTTCGCGGGTGCAGCCTTCGCGCAAGCGACCGGCACAAGTTCCGTCGCGATCGGCGGCGGTGGATTCGGCAGCGGCACTACTGGCGCGGTTGCCAGTGGCCTTCATGCCGTAGCTCTCGGTGCAAGCACTTCGGCGACTTTCAGTAATTCGACCGCGATTGGATTCGGTGCGACGACAACTCGGGCGAACCAAATGTCGTTTGGAACCGCAACCAACACTTACACAATGGCCGGCATCACCTCGGGGGCGAGTACCGCAGCACAGAGCGGCCCCACGGAATTTGTTACGACCGATCTCAATGGAAATTTAGCGGCGTTCGATTTGGGCCCGACATTCTCCGCGATTAACACACGCATTAACCGTGCGTTCAATCGAATTGACCACACGCGAAATGAAGCGGAAGGCGGCGTTGCGCTCGCTATGGCAGCAGGGCAGATCCGTTATGACGACCGGGCGGGCAAGCTCTCGGTTGGCGGTGGATTGGGCGGCTTCGAACATGAAGGCGGCGGCGCGGTCGGAATTGGTTACACCGCACCGAACGAACGCGTTCGCGTTAACTTTGCGGCGGGCGGCTCGACTCACAGCGCCATCCTTGCGTACACAACTGACGCTCTCGGACAATCTCCACCCGTGAAGGCTGCCCCGCCGGCGCAACTGCCGGCAGCGACACCGCCGCCACGGCCAGTCGAGATCGATAGAAACAGCGTCTACATTCTCATTCGGAGCACGCTCTTAGCGGTTCAGCAGGCGAATCAAACTGGAAACTACAGCGTGCTTTACGCGCTGAGCGCGCCCGCTTTCCAAAAGGATAATTCGCCGGAAAAACTGGCTAAGATTTTTGGACCTCTTCGGGAAAAGCATTTCGATCTTTCGGGCGTTCTCGTCCTCGATCCGCAACTCACAGTCCTGCCCGAAATTTACTCAAACGACGTGCTGAGAATGGCCGGATTCTTTCCGTCGGTACCGATGCAAGTTTATTTCGAGCTGCAATTCGCACCGGTGCAAGGACAATGGCGCATTGTTGCTCTTGGCGTGAACGTCGGCGGCTCGAGTCCTGCAGCACCGACACCAAATCCTGCGCTCGCCTCGTCGCAGCCTGCACCGGCAACATCGTCACCCACCGTTACACCATCGCCAACCCAAACGCCTTCGCCACCAACTGTCGAAGTTCGGCCCGGTTCCAAAGCAGCGCCGACGGCAACTCCGGCGCGCAAAGGACAGCGCCAGTCGCTGGGACGACCTTAGGATCACGCAATCTCGACCGCGTCGCGTTTGCGAATCATTCCATCGACGAGGACCGCGGCGTAAACGCCGGCCATGCCTTCGTGCGCTTGCGCGACCGCTTTCAAGATCCCGGGAGACTTCTCCGCCGTGTCCGGATCGAGCGTGATCATCATGCAGCGCGCATCGCGTTGGAGAACTTGCACGACGACTTTCGCGCCGATGCGCAACGATTTCCCGACGAAATCGTCTTCGGCAAAACCATCCGCAAGATCGACATAGACGTTCGCGCGGAACCGGCGCTTATCGACCGAGACGCCGGCTTCGTCGCCAAGTTTCCTGGCTGTTTGCACAGCGAAGATCGACAACGGACGGCAATCTGTCATCGCTTTATCAGAGCGAAGTAATTTGAGCGCATGATTCGCGTCACTGTTCGCGCGAAAATGCTCGATCAATTTCGGATCATCGATGGCGAAGGTTGTTCCTTCTGGCGTTTCGACATCGATCATCAATTCTGCTGTGCTGGCTGAGATCGGAGTAATATTGGGGGACAGCTTTTGCGCTTCGGTCCAGTTCAGCGGGCGCGCCGCTTTTTCCGGATAACGGAATCGCGGCCGATATCGAATTATCTGGCGTTGATCGCGTCCGGTGAAGAAGGGAAAGCCTGGTGGATTTGCTGAGCTTTCGAAAGCAAACAGGCGATCCCCGTAAACGCCGGCGTATCCGGCGAAAAGTTCTTCGAGCTCCTCGCCGCGCATGCTCTTCACGGGGTAGCGCCAAAGGCTCTCCACTGTTCCAACAACGCTCACACACAAATTAGAAGGTAGAAATTCGAAATGAGAAAGTGCATTTTGTAGTCAACATGCCGCGCAGTTTCGACTTTCAGCAGCTTGATGTATTTACGCGCACGCCATTGGCTGGCAATCCGCTCGCGGTTTTTACTGACGCGCGAGGTCTGAGCGATCAGGAGATGCAGGCGCTGGCGCGGGAGATGAACCTGTCTGAAACCACGTTCATCCTGCCGCGCGAAGCCGGGGTTGAAGCGGAGAAGGGGAAGCGAGTCCGCATCTTTACGGTAGAGGAAGAGTTGCCCTTCGCCGGACATCCAACGCTCGGAACCTCCCTCTATATATATAGTACCACGGCGTTCCCTGCGGCCGGCGTCAGCCTCGAGCTGAACGTCGGCAAGATCGACATCTCCTTTCGCGCCGACTCGAAAGAGCGACCCGA
>QIAJ01000116.1:0-2720 GCA_003225495.1 Acidobacteriota bacterium | reverse complement strand
CAGCGCGATCCTGAATTTGGACCGACGCTACCGCGGGACAAGGTTGCCGAGGTGCTCGGAACTGACGGCAACGAAATCGCCTCAGACTGGCCAAGCCAAATTGTCTCGACCGGATTACCGTTCGCAATTGTGCCGATTCGCGATTTGAAACAGTTACAAAACTTGAAACCGGATCTCGTCCGAGCGAGTGCGCTCCTAAAAGGAACCGGCGCGCGATTTATTTACTTTATCTGTCCACCACAAGACCGGCATGAAGCGCGGGCGCGGATGTTTTTTTATGGCGGCGAAGATCCGGCGACCGGATCGGCCGCCGGCTGTGCGATCAGTTGGATGGTTCGGCACGGCGTCGTAAAGTCGGACGAGCAAATTGTCGTTCACCAGGGAGTCGAAACTGGAAGGCCGAGCGAAATACATGTGCGCGCTACGCGAAACGGCGAACCCATCACGAACGTTCGTGTGGGCGGATACGCAGTGGAAGTGCTGCGCGGAACCGTAAGTCTTTGAGACGCGTCACCATCTGGCGGCGCTGGCGTTGTGCTGTCTCAGGCTCACTTGGATCCGGACGGGTGGATGCTGGCGGCTGCTGTTCGTAAATCTTTGTTCATCATTTCGGAGTAGTACTCCATTAGGTTATTTTCCAACATCCACCTGCCGACCTCGGACCCCATCAGGTTGGGCAACATGGATCGTTTCCACTCGATAATTTTTGCGTCGTCAGCCGACATGTATCCGCGGCTACGCAGGTCATCGAGCTGCGCATACTGATCGAGAACGATATAAACATAGTAAATTTGCCTGATCAGGTCTTCGGTTTGCTTCTGCCGCTGAGGCTCGGGAACATTTTGGAGTTTCGCCTTCACTGCATCTGAGATATTGCGCCAGCAAAGGCCGACCATCGGATTTCTGTCGACCACCAACCGATTCATCTCAAATATCGTGTTGTTGATCCGATCGAAGGTGCTTTGTCGAATCTGCTCGACATTGGCCGAAAGATTTCGCGGCGGCACGCCAATCCGATCGAAGAGTGCTCACCCATCTTCACGACGATACGGTGCGCATAGGCAGGATTCTTCACTCCGGTTTTCGTCTCGCGCGCGTCTTCCTCCGTCCCACCGATGTCGCTGTAGCGAAGCGTAACCAACCGAGGCGGGCCGATCGTTGGCAGCGCATTTAGCTTTCGCACCGCTTCGCTTACGACCTTTTCGCCGTTAGGCCCCACATCTACCACTTCGTCGTGTTCGGCGTTGATGACGTAGAGATGTTCAGTCACATCTCGTTTGAAAGCTTCCATGCGCGCTTGACCGGGCGAGCCCTGTGGATTGAGCAAGGCCTTCAAATCATCTTTTACCTGTCCCAGTTCCGCGTCAGTGTTGGCCTGAATCCGTGCGATATCCGCGCTGTGATCGCCCAGCAGCTTTCCGATCTCCGGATGTCCCGCTAACGAGATGTTTTCGGTCGGCGGCGCGAACATGACGATCCGGTGAATCCGATAAGGTTGTTTCTTCGGAAAATCTTTTGCCCGATTAAGAAGAGTGCGCATGGCGAGCAGTCCGCCCTTGCCGTGGGTCACGATCGTGATGGTCTTATAATTATCCTCCAGATGGCTCAGCAAGGCATCGAGCTTTGTCGCTCCCTCATCAAAGGCTGGCACATCGCCATAGAGCGCGTTTTCGAAGCCGCAAAACACGAAATCGTAGTTTCGATTGAACCGCGGATCATCGAGCAAGACTTTCGGCTTACCCCAGGTGTTGAAGTAACCGCCGGTGAATCCGTGCACGAAGACAATCACATCCTTGGCCTGAAAAACATTATGTCGCAGATGCAACAGGCTGCCTTTGTAGTGGGGCTCTTCGCAAAACCATCCTTTGTCCGTCAACCCAAGCCAGCCCAGTGTCATTTGATCAGAGACGAGCGCGCCGAGCGGCAGCTTGTTATAATCCCGGACAAACCATCGCCTGACCAGCCCGGGTACGGTCCAGTATGCGATCAGCCCGACGAGTACGAACACGAGGTAGCGATATCGCCAGCAAAACCGCCGATAAGAAGTGATCCGGTGGCATTCCTTGCAGCGGTATGATCGATCATCGATCTCTGAGTAACAGGCTGGACAATTCATCGCTCGTTAATGAGTGCCCATCGGCGGCGATGATTGCGGGGTGGCGCTCGCCGCTGGCGATGCTGCAGCGTCACGCAGGTCCCTGACCATCGTCTCGGAGTAATATTCCATCAGGTTATTATCGAGCATCCAACGGCCGAGTTCTGAGCGCATCAAATTGGGAAGCCAGGAGCGCTTCCAGGTGACGATCATATCATCGTTAGGCGATAGAATTCCCCGACTTCGCAGACCGTCCATCCGCGCGTACAAGCTGAGAAAGATATAAACATAGTAGGTCTCCTTGGTAAGGTCTTCCATTTGCTTTGTCCGGGCCGGCTCCGGGACATCCTTAAACTTTGCCTGAACCGCGTCGTTTATGTCCTTCCAGGCCAGGCCGACCATCGGGTTCTTGTCGACAACGAACTTGTTCATTTCGAAAATTGTGTCCTCAATCCGATCGTGGGTGCTTTGCCTGATCTGTTCGGCATTGGCGGCAAGACTTCGCGGCGGCACGCCAACGCGATCGAAGAGCAACTCCTCGAAATGATCGAAGAACGTGAAGGCGTCTTGGGCACCCATTTTCACCACAATGCCGTGGGCATAGCTGGGATCTCTCACCCCGCTT
>QIAJ01000115.1 GCA_003225495.1 Acidobacteriota bacterium | reverse complement strand
CCCTGCGCCCAAGGCAGGTGCGCTACCAGGCTGCGCTACGCCCCGACTGCTTCCGATTATAAATCACTGTCTTCTCATCTCTGCATCGCCGCTGGAACCCCGCGGCGCCCAGGCCGTGACTCTCGTGAAACCGAACCGCATTCCGCGGCAGCAGTCGCTCGCTCACGTTATAATCTCTCCTCGGAAGTCATGCCCAGTTCACGCTACGCATTGGTGGCCTATATCCACCACCCGGTTGGACAGTTCGTGGAAAACCTCCGCCAGGAGCTTCATCCCGTTACCACACATATGGCGGCTCATCTCACCATTCTTCCCCCCCGGCAATTAAGTGGGTCGGAAGAGGCGGCTCTTGAATTTTTGGAGGAGGCTTGCAGCCGCGTCGTGCCCTTCGACATCGAAATGGGAGAGGTCGGCACTTTCCTGCCTACCACTCCGACCGTATTTATTCAGGTCAAGCGTGCGGCGTATCGCATGCGCGAACTCCACGATCAACTGAGTGTCAAGGCGTTGCACTGCGACGAACCTTGGCCCTACATTCCGCACCTGACAATTCTAAAGACCGACCTCGACCAGCAGGCGCGCGATGCGGCGGTTGCAGCTCAGCGCCGCTGGGATCAGTTTCCCGGCTCCCGAACGATCCATGTCGATGAACTGATGTTCGTTCGCGAGACTGGAGGCGTCTGGCAGGACGTCGCTCCGGTGCCCCTGGGGCGCAGCTTATTGTCTGCCCGATCCTAGCCTGTAAAACCCCCATAAAACCCCCAAACCGCAGGCAGGACAAGCGATCCGGCAGGACATGTACTTTCCGTCCGTTGCCAAGTCCATTAGCAGTATTACCATGATCATCACGGGCTCTAGACCAAGCGCCAGATCCCAGGCTGCGGGTTGACTCGAGAGGCACAATGCACATCGGGGTTTATGGATCCGGCTATCTGGCAACCGTTATTTCCGCCTGCCTTGCCGATTTCGGTACGCCTGTTTGTTGCTGTCACGCCGACAGCTCCCACATCGTCGAAGTCGCCAAGGGGAACATTCCCTTTTACGAAAAGAATCTGCAGGAAGTAATCCGGCGTAACGTCCGTTCCGGTCGCCTTGTCTATTCAACCGATCCCGAGGATCTCGCTCGTCGGGCGCAGGTCATCTTCCTCGCCGAAGATTCCGCGCAAGGATTGGAAGAACTCGTCCTCCGCATGGCGCGCGCGGCCGGCCGCATGCAGGTTCTTTCGATCGTCACGCCCGTCCGTGTTGGCACCACGACCGCGCTCGAGAAAGTGTTAAAAGGACATGCGCTGCGCAGCATCCTGGTATCGCAGCCCATGTTCTTCACAAACGGATGCGCAGTCGAGGACTTCAACTGGCCCGATCGCATCATTCTCGGAACTTCTTCCAGTGAAGCCGTTTCCGCGCTCAAGCAGATTTTCCACCCACTCGTAATGCGGGGAGTTCCCGTGCTGGTGACGAATTACGAGACTGCCGAACTTGCCCGCGAAGCGACCACCGCCTTTGTTGCGACAAAGATTTCCTTCATTAACGAGATTTCCAGCCTGTGCGAGCACGTGCATGCCGATGCTGTCAGCCTGTCGCTGGCCCTCGGGCTCGATAAAAAAATTGCTCCACGCTGCCTGCAGCCCGGCGCCGGGATGGGCGGAATCTTTGCCGAAACCGACATGGAATCCCTGAGCGGGTTGGCCCGCGAGAATGGCGTGGATTTGAAAATCCTGCGCGCCGCGCGCGAAGTGAATCTGAGTCTCGCCGACCGCATGTTTGACAAAGTATCCGGGGCCATCGACAACGTTCAAAACAAAGACGTCGGCATTCTTGGCCTCTCGTTCAAACCGAATACTAATTCCGTCGCCGGATCGCGTGAGAGCCTACGACCCGGTAGCTATCCCGGAAGCTCGGGCGCAATTGAATGGCATGGTGAAGTACTGCGAGTCAGCCTACGGAGTAGCCGAAGGAGTAGACGCTCTCGTCGTCGGAACCGGCTGGCCCGAATTCCGCACGCTGGACTTCAGCAAGATCCGCCATCTGCTGAAACGCCCCATCATCATCGACACCAAGAACCTTCTCGATTCGTCCCGCTTGCGTGCCATGGGATTTCAATACTTGGGCGTAGGAAGGTAGTCGGCATTCCTAGCGCGCCAGCCTACCGCCAGCTGTTGTTGCGGGCGTCCCGTCCCGCTGCTACTTGCTATAATCAACTTCTGCGGTGGGAATAGCTCAACTGGCAGAGCACCGGACTGTGGCTCCGGCGGTTGCGGGTTCGATTCCCGTTTCCCACCCCATTCGCTTTCCTCATCCCGTTCAAATTCGGAAGCCGGCGTCCTGGTTCGTCTGCGCGAGAAAAGCCTGCATCGCATCCCGGTTGCGAAACGCTTCGGTGCCGCCGCTGGCAGTCGTGGAAAATGCGCCACACAGATTCCCGTAGGCCAGACAGTCCGGGAGATCGGAGCCCTGAACGAACTTGTGCAAAAATCCCGCGTCAAAACTGTCACCCGCTCCGACCGGATCCACAATCTGTACTTTCGCAGCAGGCGCGCTGAATTGCTTTTTACCCTGAACGGCGATCGCCCCGCGCGACCCCATCTTGACCACTACTGTTTGCATGCGCTCGGAGAGGCGCGTGACCGCAGTTTCAAGGTCACTTGCCCGCGCCATTTTCATGGCCTCGCGTTCATTCGGCAGGAGAACATCCACGAAGGGAAGCGTCGCGTCCAGCGCGCCTCCCCACCGGTCGTCAGGATCATCGTTGGTATCGAGAGAAGTTGTCAGCCCTGCGCTCTTCATTTCGCGGAACAGGTCATGGACTCGCGGGGCCAGCGCGCGCTGCAGGAAGAGTGAAGACAAATGAAAGTGTCGTGCCGAAGACAAGTATTCGAGATCAAGATCCTCAAACCGCAATTCCGAAATCGTTCCCAGATACGTCAGGATATGCCGCCCCCGTTCGTGCGGCAGGATGACAGTCACTCCCGAAGCAGCGCCCTCTGCCCGAACTACACACGACAAATCCACGCCGCCCGCAACCAGGCGATCTAGTGCGATCTTCCCCAACGGGTCGTCTCCCACCTTTGTGACGAAGCCGACCCTGCTGCCAAGCGCCGCCAGATTATGCGCCACAATCGCCGAAGAACTTCCCAGCGTCATGCTGAATTGGGAAGCCAGCAGTTCCCGTTCCACAGGCATTTGCTCCGGCAGTCCGTAGAGAATTAGATCAAGGTTGATCTCTCCGGCAATAGTGATATCGAGTTTAGACAAGAGGTAGCACCGCAGAAGTTTGCACGACCATGCTGGAGCTAAGAACCTAAAAGCTAAGAATTACTTCCCATCCAGCACCACTACTCGCGAAAGATTTCTTGGTGCGTCGGGATTCAGTCCTTTCTTAATACCGTTAAAAAGACCGAACAGCTGCCCCCAAATCGTATAAGCCGCTGGCCGCGCATATTCCGAAACACGCAAACCCAGTTCAATCGCGAAATCAGATGCATTCTCAGCCCGGGCGTCCAGCCGGTTAGCAATCACCATAGTAGCCGCGCCCAGCTTCTTCATTTCTTCCAACAATTCCACTTCCGCATCGTACGACGATTCCGATATCAGAAAAGTAATCAGCGTCTCTGGTCCGACGATCGCTTTCGGACCGTGTCTGTACTCTAAGGAATGAAAAATCTGCGTGTATGTGGACGACGACTCTGTCACTTTCAGCATGCACTCGGACGCGATTCCGAACAGTGGCCCTTGCGCCAGAAAAACGCAGTCTTCGAAGCTGCGTGCTTCGACGAATAATCGCAGGGGCTGAGGAATATCCTCGAGCAACGGCGCGGTTTGTTCGGGAAGACTCATCAGATCTCGAAGTAACTGCTCATCATTTGCGATCGTTGCGGCTAAATATTGAAGCCCTAGCAGCATGGACGTAAACGACCGCGTCATTACCATGCTTTTTTCGTCAGCGTCCAGCAACTTCAAAGTCAGGCTGCATTCGAGTTCGAGGGGTTGGCGGTTGCCGCAGGTGATGGCGATGGAACGGACGTTGCGTTCTTTTTCAAGGAAGCGCGCGGCGCGCACAACTTCCGAGGTGCGGCCGGACCGCGAAATCATAACGGGAATGTAATCGGGGCCTTTCGACAACACTAGATCCGGAAAAAGCAATACTTCCGAAGCTGGAATCGCACGCGCGCGCAAGCCTGAATGATTGAAAGCTGACGCAGCCGAAATCGCGAGATAGTAACTTGTTCCGCAACCGATAAAAATCCACTCCGCACCCGGCCGGGCCATCTGCTCCGCTGCCTTAAACTCCGCGCTGGACGCCAGTTTTGGGAGGCACTCGCTCCAGCATCGGGGCTGGGAAAGAATCTCGTTCAGCGTATGCGTGCCCAAATCCGTAGAATTTGCTGCCAGTTTCATTCCGCCTCTTGAGGACTCTGGCGAAGAGTCGCTTGATTTGTATCAGGGCATCGCATTAACGATGCCGAAAACCGCTCATCTGTAACGCCCAATTCAGGCCTGTCAGACCACTGTCAACTTCACTCCCGCTTCCTTCAACGCCCGCAAGTCCGATTTTGGAATCAGCCGGTCAGTGACAACCTCCTGCACCGCTGTCACGGGCATGATGCTGCATAGACTGCGCCGTCCGAACTTGCTGGAGTCGCACACCGCCACCGTCCGGCGGGCGATTTCGACCATGGCGCGATTCACCTGTGCTTCCAATAGATTCGGAGTAAACAAGCCCGCACGAGTATCGAACCCGTCCACGCCCAAGAATAAAATGTCAGCACTTAACTGCCGCAAAGTCTGCTCCGCCAGGGGACCGACCAGCGAAAAGGAATTCTTGCGTAGCATACCGCCCGTCAGGATGACCTCGATGTGCGTGCCCGCCAACTCCGCCGCGATATTAATGGCATTGGTGATCACGGTGAGCTGCGACATGTCTTTCAACGCGCGCGCGATCGCCGTGGTCGTAGTGCCGGAATCGAGCAAAACCGACTGACCCTCTTCGACTAATTTGACCGCCGCTTCCGCAATCCGGGCCTTCTCGCGGCGGTGCAACTTCTCTTTCTCGCGCAGCGTCGGATCGAGCAATGCTCCTGCCTGCACCGGCAACGCCCCGCCGTGCGTGCGCTGCACGACCCCTTGGCTGTCCAGAATCTCCAAATCCTTGCGGATGGTGATCTGCGAAATCTTGAAGTGACGTGCCAGATCCTTGACCAGAACGCGGCCATCGCGGTGAAGGATCGTCTGGATCGCGCGTCTTCGTTCTTCGTTGAACAGGCCGTCCGAGGGCATCAGAAAGTGATCTTTCGATTAGTTTCGATTAGTAACTTTCGTCGATGCCCGAGCCCGTTGTCAAGCCAAAACGCAACACTACCGCGGAGGCGCGCAGTCACGCAGAAAGGCAAGAGTGTTTTCTCATTGCTGCAGCGCTGCCCCTGCGAACTGACCGAAGAGCCGCTCGGCATTGCCGTGATACACCTTCTCCAGCACTTCGTCCGGCAGTCCCAGGCCGTAAATCATCCAGCGCCCCTGCCCGGGATATTGCGCATAGGGGAAGTACTCGTCTTCGGTTTCCAGCCATCGAAAGTAGTTGCGATACATCTCTTCCGAAGCGCCTTCGTCGGTGCCAAACATGATGCGGTTGGGATACTTCAGGAACAGCGCCCGAACACGCCGGGGCTGTCGTCCCAATTCACCTTCGCGGGCTCCGGTTTCGATCATCACATTGGGAAACTTCTCCAGCGTCTGCTCGACGAAGTCGATGTTCTCGGGCCAACTGCCGAAATGCAATGCCGCGAACGTTGTGTGCGGATGCTTGGCAAACATACGATCGCGTTGCGCCATCAGCTCTGGCAGGGTAGGGAACTGGGGACCGTAAAAACTCCAGTCAGGATGCTCAATCAATTCTTCATACCGTTCGTTGCTGGCGTCGATGGGATGAAAGAAGGCTTCGGGATCGGCGACGTGGATGAAGACGGGAATGCCAAGCCGGCCGCACTCTTCCCACACCGGATCAAGCCGGACATCATCGACGGGGATCAATTTGCCGCTCTTGTCGCGCACGCCCAGTCCAAGTTCTTTGAGGATCTTGAGGCCGCGCGCGCCACGTCTTACCGAATCGTCGAGTTGCTGGACCATCAACTGGCTGAAGTTGGGATCGTCGATCTTGCTCCAATCGATTTGCGTCATCACGATGAAGCGGCCGGGATAGGGCTTGACCATGGTGTCTACGATCTTCTGAAGATCGTTACCCCATCCGCCGGTGAGGATGACGACCGTCTTGACGTTAAGGCGGTCCATGCGCTCGACCATTTCCTTGGGATCGACGCGGTCGCCGATGCCGCGGGCATCGTCGGTATGGTTATGGACGTCGAAGACGGGAAACTTCGCGCGGTTGATTTCATGTTTCGCGGTGTGCAGAGCGGTTTCGGGATGAAAATCCTTGAGCAAGATTGTCTTTTTACTGTCGGCGTCGGGGGCAGGTTTGTAGCCGATGGGGGATTGCGGGGCGGCAGAAAGCAGACTCAAGAATGAAAGCAGCAAGATTGCTGCAACCCGTGGGATACACGTTCTCATAAACCGGACCTCCCTCCAAGGCTCTTCAGGGCCGTCCCGAGGATACTATGTTACGAAATAAAACGAAACTGCTCGAAACAGATCAAAACAGGCTGCCAGTCGAAAGCCGGGGCTGATTTGAACAAGTGATGTCGGCGGATGGTCGCGATTGGGCATGAAGTGCCGGGGGTACCTCTTCCCTGATCTTTCAGAATCATAGAGTTAGGTGGCGACTGTCGCTCAAAGCTTTGATCTCAAAGAGCGTACACGCAAAAATCTAGAACGCAAAAGGGGTTTTAGGTGTATTTTGATTGTGTTATACTATAAAGCTATAGAGTATAAATATAGTGTATCTGTAAGGTGACTGTCAAGGTGAAGCGGGTGCCTTGCGCGCCTGACTGATAGGAAGTAGGGCATTGTCTGAGTTAAGTCGGATAGGATCCACTTCGGGAATCGGTCAGGGTATTGTTCAGTGCAGTTGATCGTGATCTCGATGCTTTCCTGCGCCAACGAAGCCAACACACCGCAAAATGCGTCATGTGTAGATCAGCCTTCCGCACCTGCGTGCCACATTCTTCGGGAGTCAAAGAGTATCTATAGCATGAGATCAAATTCCACATCAACGCCAAGGGAGCTGATTGCACTTATTTCGTCTGCCTTGAGCCCCAACGCGGGCGCTCCATCCGCGCAGATTCCAATGTAAAGGCCTGCAGTTTGGCCACAGGCCGTACCCTTGAATCGATCCGCGTGGTCTCCAATTCGCCGCAGCACACCATCTAGGCAGGCTCGAACACTTTCGCCAACGGCGAAAGGATTTTCATTTACTTCCGTCTCAGATTCGAGACTCCAGGAATTTGTTTCATAAACCTTGCCAGTCTTGCCGCGCGAGTCCCCTATTTTCCATGACGCGTCGGGGGGAAGCCCAATTCGAGCAGAGATTTCCTCCGACGTTAAGTCAGCAGATTCGATGAATAACCACACTGTAATCTTGGCCATAAGTAATTTTAAAAGTACAAACCGATTTGGGGCGAGGCCGCCCTTGCCGTCGTTTGTCTTTGGGCATTCTTGAACCTACATTGGGTGATCGGAAAATGGTCGGTCCATTTGTTTTCGCGGCGCACACCCTCTCTGGTACCGCTTCCATAGCAGCGAATTATTGGGACTGAACTGGGGCATTCCGCACTGCGCCGGACAGCAGGACTCACGCTGGGCATCTCCGCTGCCTTCGTTTGGGAGCTTTACATCCGTGTAATCGCCGTCAACGACAACTATCAAAAGTGGTCCTAGTTTCAGGTGGACTATCCTCAGTTCTCGAATTGACAATCCCCTGACAATCGTATTTGTCATCTTTGTTTAACATTTCACGATGTGAACATTGTTTTTTGGAGAAGCCTTGGATGAAACCAAATCTCTTCCTTATTGCGCTTTTCACGGGTGTCGCCTGCGTTTTAGGGGCACATGCTCAACTCTCTTACGACAATTCAGACTCACCAGGTGCTGTCGGAGCGTATCAAACACCCGACGATCTTGGTGGCACTTCGTCTCCGAACAGCTTGACCGCCGTCGCAAACGGGGTCTATGTGTCGATGGCTCAACAAGTGAACCTTTACGCACTTCCGCATTCAACGAACCTCCCTCCCACGTGCACGTTCGCGACAAACTTTTCAAAGGGCATGGCAGTCGATACCGTCGGAAGGCTATGGGTTACGAATACTGGTTCACGCCAGGTGACAACCTACAGGAAAGGCACCTGCCATCGAACAAAATTGACCTTAAACGAGCCGAACGGCGTGCCATTTGACGTTGCAATCTCGCGCAACGGCACGGTCTATGTGGCCGATATAGTCGACTCGGCCGGCAACCATGGAGTTGTTTCGGTGTATAAGAAAGGCACCACGACGCCCAGTTCAACACTAACAGACGAAAAGATGACCACCGCTCGTGCAATAGCGGTCGACAGGTCGGGCAACGTATTCGTCTCCTGCGTGCGCGAGCGAAGAAACGCCTGCATTATTGAGTTCGCGAATGGCCAGATGCCGGGCAAGTACCTCGACGTGCAGGTTGGGATCGCCGCCGGTCTAGAAATCGACACACAGCAAAATCTGCTGGTGGACGACCCTGGGGCGCGCGAGATCAAATCGTTTGCTCCTCCGTATCAGGGGGTTCGGACAACGGCGTTCCCCCTGCGAGGTTCTTCCGATTTCGGAAAGCTAGATGCTGCTAACAAAAACTTCTACGCCTCGAATTTCAGCCAAGGCAGGGTCGACGTGTTTAGTTATCCGTCAGGCGCGTACGAATACAGTATTACCAATGGCCTTGTTCAACCCAACGCGGTCATAGGTATCGCCGTCGACCCGGCGTCCAAGTAGCTGGTGGATGAGGAGCTTCGTACTTTCATTCACCGGATTGCGATGCATGTAATGGAACTTCTCGATCCGCTTCAGTTCGTCCAGAGCTTGAAATGGTAGAAACGCTTCTGCCACACCGGGTCGGCAGTAGAATCCCCAGACTCGTCTGCGCGGACGAAAACACACATAGCAAAGTGCGCGATGTGCGGGGCACTCGGCGCCAGAAACACTCACAGGCGGGCTTTCATATTGCGCTGTTGTGCGGCTGCGCCTCTGGCTATTCTTCGTATTCGGTGGAACCTTGCACCCAGATGAATGATTGGAGATCGATCATGTCTCGCGCACGGAGATCACGAAGATCGTGGCGGACTTGCTCGGCAAATTGCAGGCAGTTGGCATAGACGTTCCATCCGGGCCGCGATTCATAGTGAAACGGGAAGCGATATTCTTGCGCTGCGCGGCGCGTCACATTGGGCTTCAGGAAGATGTGTTGATCCGGCTGTGCAATGAATCCGAAGACAGTGACGATCGGCCAGGTGGAAACTCGGGTCTGCTTACGCGGCAGGCCACGAACAACCTCGCACCATCGTTCAAATTTCTCTTCTCGGCGGCCCCGTCCATAAAGGAAATCGTAGAGTCCGGCAGCGAACTTTTTGGCTCCCGAGGCAGTTTTCACCGCGTCACGCAGGGCTATCTTTTCGAACGAGAAGATGAGGTTGGTGCGGGCTTCAATACGGACCGCGCGCAGCGCAATTTCCGCGAATTCGCCGTTGCGCAGCAAGGCAGCGTAGGTCTGCGGATTAAGTACGCGGGTCCACTCGCGATGCGCATTCGCTTTGTAGTCCCGTTCCCATGCCAGGTAGGTTTCGTCGCGAAAACCTTCTGGAAAGAAGTGGAGAAACCTGCGACGGCAGCGCGCCGCCCCAGGCGAAGTCTGCGCTCGAGGAAATTCCCTGGCACGATCCTGAGCGATGGCAAGATTGCTCGCGCGCATACGACCTGTTTGGATTCAAGAACGCTTGAAGGAGTTTGATGTGGAGATTTCTCTCGGAAGAAATACTTCGTGGGAAACAAACATTGGGCACGTATCAAGCGCCGGGTCGGAGTGTAGCTCGCGCTTTCGCCGCTCAAAGAACGAAGCGAGAGACCTTCTCAGCGCGCCCAAACTGCTTCGCGAGCGGCGTAGTGCGAGTCCACGTAGTCATCGAGAATCTTGATGAACTCGGCGACGATTTTGTCGCCTTTGAGGGTGGTGAAGAGGCGTCCATCGACGTAGACGGGGGCTTTCGGTTCTTCGAACGTGCCGGGCAGCGAGATGCCGAGGCTGGCGTGCTTCGATTCTCCGGGGCCGTTGACGACGCAGCCCATGACCGCTACTTTCATCTCTTCGACGCCGGTGTAGCGCTCTTTCCAGGTCGGCATCTGTTCGCGGAGATAGTCCTGAATTTGCTGCGCCATTTCCTGGAAGAAGGTACTGGTGGTACGTCCGCAGCCGGGGCAGGCGGTGACTTGCGGGGTGAAGCTGCGGATGCCTAGCGACTGCAGAATCTGCTGCGCGACTCGGACTTCTTCGGTGCGGTCTCCGCCAGGAGCGGGTGTCAGCGAAACCCGAATGGTGTCGCCGATTCCTTCCTGTAGAAGCACGCCCAGTGCGGCGCTCGAGGCGACAATGCCCTTTGCGCCCATGCCGGCTTCGGTCAGTCCGAGATGCAGCGGATATTCACAGCGCCCAGCTAGCGAACGGTAGACGTCAATGAGGTCCTGCACCCCGCTGACTTTGGCGCTCAAGATAATCTGATCGGGACGGAGTCCGTACTGCTCGGCGAGTTTCGCGGATTTCAGCGCGCTCACCACCATCGCTTCCATGGTGACTTCGCGCGCATCCTTTGGCTCGGGCAGCCTGGAGTTCTCGTCCATCATGCGGGTCAGAAGAGACTGATCGAGCGAGCCCCAGTTGACGCCGATCCTGACTGGCTTTTGATGCTTCACGGCGACTTCGACCATAGTGCGGAAATTGTCGTCGTTCTTGCGTCCGATGCTGACGTTGCCGGGATTGATGCGGTACTTGGCGAGTCCTTCGGCGCATCCGGGATACTTGATGAGAAGCTGGTGTCCGTTGTAGTGGAAGTCGCCGACGATGGGTACGTGAATCCCGAGTTTGTCGAGTCCTTCGACGATGTAGGGAACGGCTTTGGCAGCGTCGTCATTGTTGACCGTGACGCGGACCACTTCGCTGCCGGCTTTCGACAGGGCGGCGACTTGCTTGATGGTGCCGGGGATGTCCGCGGTGTCGGTATTGGTCATCGATTGCACCATTATCGGTGCATCGCTGCCGACCCGCACTCCACCAATCGTGGCGGTCACGGTCTTCCTGCGTCGCATTTCAGCCATAGGGAATGGCCTTATTTTAACAGGTTGCGCAGGGGCAGGTCATGGCAGGAAAGGTCACCAGGGAAGGTCACCGGCCACGGGTCACAAGGTCACAAGGTCACAAACGAAGCGTGACAGCGTCACGAGTGCCACGCGCTAAATGCTAACGGCTGGTGCTTCTCAGCTTCCCAGCCGCTTCACAATGTCGTTGTAGATCACCATCACGGCAAACAGCACCAGGAAGACGAATGCGGCCTGGTAGAGACGTTCCTTGATGCGCAAGCTGATGTCCTTTTGCATCAGGGTCTCGATGAACAGCAGAAGGATGACGCCGCCGTCCAGGATCGGAATTGGCAGCAGGTTGAAGATGCCCAGATTGAGGCTGATCGCGGCGGTGATCCCAAGCAGCGGGATCCAACCCTCTTCCCGGACGGCTCGGCCAACGGCACCGCCGATTCCGATTGGGCCTTCGACCATGCGCGGCGAAACCTTGCGCTGGATCATCTTCTGGACGAGTTCGAGAATCAGGAACGAACTGCGCTTGTTGTCTTCAAGCGATTTTCGGAATGCTGAAGGAAACGAAAGATGCTCGCTCACGCTTGGATCGGAATGAATGCCTACCCGATAACGCGCCTCCTGCAGGCCTTCGATCGGTGTCGCTACAGGGGTCATCGTGAAGTTCTTGGTCTCAGTTCCGCGTTGAACCGTGATCGCTACCGGCTGATCCTTCGATTGCTGCAGCACCTGGATCATCTGAGCGATTGCTTTCACGGGCTGCCCGTTTACCGCAATAATAATGTCGCCGACACGCAATCCGGCTTTTTCCGCCGGCATGCCAGGTTCGAGTTCGGTAATCACGTTGGGTTGGTCGGGGACACAACCTAGCGTTCCGAACGGTTCGGAACCCTTGGCTTCAGGCGTGACGGTGGCGTCGAACGTCTGTCCGGCGCGCAGCAACGTTATGCCCAGAGGTTGATTCGGGCTCAACGCAACTCGCGGTTCCAGTTGCTCCCAGGTCGGATCTTCAATTCCATCAATGCGGATGATGCGGTCGCCTTCTTTTATTCCGGCCTTGGCTGCGGGCGAGCCGGGAAGTACCCAGCCGACCACGGCCGGCTTATCGGCATAAATCGCGCGCTCATAGTGCACCATGTAGACGCCGGTGAGGAGCGCAACCGCCAGCAGAATATTCATCGTTGGACCGGCCAGTGCGATCACGAATCGCTGCCAGCGCGGATGGGACAAAAATTCGCCCGGATCGCCGGTACGCTCGTCCATCGGGTTCTCGCCCGACATTTTGACGTATCCGCCGAGTGGAATGGCGGCGATGCGGTAGTCAGTCTCACCCCGGCGGAAGCCGAACAGGCGTTTTCCAAAGCCGATGGAGAATACTTCCACACGAACCTTGAATAGTTTGGCCGCTGCATAGTGGCCGAATTCATGGATCAGGATCATGAAGCCCAGAACCACAGCGACGGCCACGATTGTACTCAGATGAGGCATAAATTCCAGATTACTCCCAATTCTCTTTTACGGAATAGCACGCACGGGTGAGACTGAACGGCTTCGTTGCCTGACCATGTCGTTAGCCAGTTGGCGTGCCTCGGCGTCTAAAACAAGCACTTTATTAATAGATTCCAAACTTCCGACCGGAGTTGCAGACATCACATCTTCGACGATTTGTGGGATTTCGTCGAAGCCGATTCGTTCCTCCAAAAATGCAGCTACCGCCACTTCATCGGCCGCATTTAAGGCGATCGTCATAGCTCCGCCCGCCTCTGCTGCCTGGTATGCCAGGCGCAGACAAGGGAATTTACTCATATCCGGGGGGCAAAAATCGAGGTGCCGCAGGTCCATGACCGGGAAGCGCATGTCCGAAGGGATACGCTCCGGATGTGCCAAGGCATAAAGAATCGGCAGCCGCATGTCAGTCACTGAAAACTGAGCAAGTATGCTGCCATCGACAAATTCGACCATGGAATGGATCGTAGACTGTGGGTGCACAATGACTTGCACCTGACTGGCGGGCACGTTAAAGAGGCGGCAGGCCTCGATCACCTCAAACCCCTTGTTCATCAAGGTTGCGGAGTCAATGGTGATCCTTTTCCCCATTTTCCAGGTCGGATGATTCAGGGCTTGTTCAACCGTAATCGAAGTGAATTCCGATTTGGGAGTTTTCAGAAACGGGCCTCCCGAGGCCGTCAGCCAGATGTGCGCCACTTCCTCCATCCGGCCGCCCCGCAAACACTGGTGGACCGCGTTATGTTCACTATCAATTGGCAGCAGTGTTTTGCCCTGTTTTCGCGCTTCCGCGACGATCAACTCGCCCGCAACCACCAGACACTCTTTATTTGCCAGTCCGACCGTCTTGCCCGCCCGCACGGCCTGATACGTTGCCTGAAGACCCGCAACTCCAACAATCGCGCTCACCACAAAATCCACTTCGGGATGCGTCGCCACCTGCACCGTTCCCGCCGCACCGTGCACAACTTCAATTTCCTTGAAGCCCAGGTCTCGCAGCCTGGTTCGCGCAATGTCGGCGTCGGGCTCATTTGCCAGCGAGAGAACGCGCGGCTTCCAATGCGACGCCTGCTCAACGGCAGCTTCGACGTTGCCGCCGGCTGCGAGCGTCGCGATCTGAAAACGGTCGGGATAGCTTTCGACCACGCTCAGCGTGCTACGCCCGATCGAGCCGGTGGAACCCAGGATAGCGATACGTTTCATGCGAAGAATGGAACGTTCCTATTCTACGGGAACTACAAAACTCAGCGCGATATCGACCCGTAGCCGGTTTTAATTTGAATTTCCCAACCTTTCTTGTGCACTAACGTGCTGCGTTCTAGCCCGATCTATTTTGCCGACCCCGTGTTGTGTTTCATACGATGCCGGTCAAGCTCGCAGTTGGATTTGCTTCCCCCGGCGCAAACCCTGTGACCCAAACAAAAAGTTAAGGAGTCATCCAATGCACTCGTTTGCAGCGCGACTGATCATTGCAATTTCATTCCTGGGACTCTCGTTTTCAACGGCACTGGCCAAGGGCAATTTCGATGGTCCAGCGGAACTGCCTCGCGTCACAGTGGCAAGTTCAATGGCGGACACGCCGGCTCCTGGCAGTATCATCTCGGTTAATGCAGGCGGCGATCTCAAGGCGGCGCTGCAGCGAGCTTTCTGCGGCGACACCATCGAACTGCAGGCGGGCGCGACCTTCGCCGGGCGCTTCGAATTTCCCGCCAAAAGCTGTGACGCCGGACACTGGATCATCATCCGTACCAGCGCTCCCGATAGCGCACTGCCTCAACCGGGACAACGCATTACACCTTGTTATGCCGGTGTGGCGTCCTTGCCCGGACGACCACAGTACACCTGTGTCAATCCGCACAAAGTGCTGGCGACGATTCAGAGCAATGTAGAGAATGACGGGCCTATTGTTTTCCTCAAAGGCGCAAACCATTTTCGACTAATTGGATTGGAGATCACCCGTGTCACTGGACTAAGAAATCCTCCTGTTCTGGTTTCCGTCGAGCCGGCGGGAGTCGCCGATCACATCGTTATCGACCGTTCCTGGTTGCACGGAACTACTCATGACGACACGCAGGCGGGGGTCTCTCTAAATGGGTCCAATTTCGTCGCGATGATCGATTCCTATTTCAGTGATTTTCACTGCACGCAAGCGACGGGCGCGTGTACAGATGCACACGCCATCGGTGGCGGTAATGGAACGCACCAGGATGGCCCGTACAAAATCTCCAACAACTTTTTGGAAGCCAGTGGCGAGGCCGTCATGTTCGGTGGAGGACCGGCGACAGTCACTCCCGCAGATATCGAAATCCTGCACAACCATTTTTTCAAGCCCTGGATATGGATGCCTGGCAATAAAAATTTTGTGGGGGGCGCCGGCGGGCATGCATTCATCGTCAAGAATCACCTGGAGCTGAAAAATGCTGCGCGTGTTCTCATCGAAGGCAACCTGATAGAGAACAACTGGGGAGGCTTCACGCAGAAGGGGTATGCAGTTCTGCTGACTCCGAAGAATGGGATTAACCGATACGGGCAACTGATCTGTCCACTCTGTGTGGTTACGGACGTGACCATCCGCTACACACACATTTCTCACGCGGGCGGAGGAATACAGATGGCAACTTCCATCTCTGGCAATAAAGGAAATGGGGGTGCAGCACTGGCGGGAACGCGTTGGAGCCTCCATGACCTTGTTATTGACGACATCAATCAAAGCTACGTCGGCGGCGGCAACTTATTCCTGGTAATGAATGGCTGGCTAAAAAATCCTGTCAACACCATTACCATCAATCATGTCACCGGTTTCCCGGATTCGGGGGCTCATCTGTTGATGATCGGAAACCAGATTTCCAAACCCAGCATGTATGGATTCATTTTCATGAACAACATGGTCATGACCGGAAGCTTCCCGGTGTGGAGCTCAGGCGGAGGCTTAACCAGTTGTGCCGCCAAGGGAACTCCCATCGAGAAAATCAAAAAATGCTTTACCACATACACGTTCACGAATAATGCCCTGATTGCCAGTCCAGCCGCTTTTCCGCCATCTTCCTGGCCGGCCGGCAACTTCTTTCCCGCAGATGCCACCGCCGCCGGGTTCGTTCAATATGATTCGGGCAACGGCGGGGACTACAGTCTTGAGGCAGGCAGTCGCTACAAAAATGCCGGCACCGACGGTCGCGATCTTGGGGCTGATATTGCCGGATTGAAATCCGCGCTCGCCGGAGTTGAATAGATTCGGAAAGTGGGGAACGGATAGTTTACTCCGTCGTTTTTCCTCTTTGCCGCAGCCGCCAACCGCCGCTCAGATCGCGATTCTCACCTGCGATTTGACAGGGTTGGCGGCGCGTCCTATACTCCCGGTCCGTTACGAACTACCTGGAGACCCTTCCATGTCTAAATGCATCCTCTCGCTTGTTATGATTGGCTTTGCCCTTTCAATCCTAGCCCCGGCTCAGGAAGCCTCGAAGATTCACCAACCCAAGCTGACCGCACAAGACAGCGGCACCGCTCAGGGCTTGATTGCCGTAAGTCCCGTAAACTCGCGTGTAGTCTGGGCATCTGGCCGCGGCGGGACATTTGTTCTCACAACCGACGGCGGAAAACATTGGAAAGCGGGCATAGTTCCCGGCGCAGAAGCCCTTCAATTCCGCGATGTGCAGGGTTTCAGCGACAGGGTTGCATATCTGCAATCCATCGGCGACAACCCCACCGACTTCCGGATCTACAAGACCGTCGATGGCGGCGCGACCTGGACAATGCAGTTCCAGAATCAGAATCCCGGCGCGTTCTACGACTGCTTCGCCTTCTGGACACCCAAGCGCGGGATCTCACACAGCGACTCTGTCAACGGAGTGTTTCCCGACCTGCGCACGACCGACGGAAAAACCTGGCAGGACATCAGCAGCAACCTGCCGCCGGCTTTGCCCGGCGAATTTTCATTCGCGTCGAGCGGAACCTGTGTCGCCACGCAGGGCGCGAGAAATGCCTGGATCATCACGGGTGGCGCGGCTTCGGCCAGAATTCTGGCGACTCGAGATGGCGGCAACACCTGGAACGCCTACGACACCCCACTCCTCAGTTCGCCCAGTGCGGGCGGTTTTACCGTCGCTTTCCGAGATTCGCGGCATGGCATTGCAGGCGGCGGCGATCTCGATCCGAACGACCCTGGCAATGCACGCACAGCGACCTCGCGTGACGGAGGTCAAACCTGGACACTCACAAACGCGCCTCCCGTAACGGGCGCCATCTTCGGCCTGAGCTACGCAGGTGAAGCCGGGGACGGCGAAGATGACTCCCGTCACCACGAGGAGGACGGTCGCATGGTAGTCATAACTGCCAATGACGGAGGTGCGGCATGGACTCCCGATGAAGGCGAAACCTGGTTCGCACTACCAGATGTTTCCGGCTTCTGGGCGGTAGCATTTGCCAGTCCGGAAGCAGGGTGGCTGGTCGGCACGGACGGCCGCATTCTGAAGATTGCCTTTCGGCACTGATGTAAACCTGTAACCACAGAGGAACACGGAGAGAAAATCTGCTTGGTCCTTCCTCCGTGCTCTCTGTGGTTAAGATCCTTTTGACCTGCTGCGGCGAAATTGTCCTACTACTGCATCAACCGCCAGGCGCTCCACGCCCACACTACTGGCACCGCGAACAGCATCGCATCAACACGGTCCAGCATCCCGCCATGTCCCGGCAAAATTGCGCCTGAATCCTTGACCCCCGCGCCCCGTTTGATCAGGGACTCCACCAGATCTCCTAACTGCGCCGCGATATTTACAACTGCGGACAGCACGACAACCGTCCACAGTCCTGGCTGCTGTAACCCGAACATCCCGTCCCGTCGTTGGATCAATCCCGCTTGCATAAGCCAGGTGCTGATGGCTGCCCCGTGCTGAAACCAGAGTGTTCCAACGAGAACACTAGCCAACACGGACGCAACCGCTCCCTCCCAGGTTTTTTTCGGACTTACCTCCGGCGCCATGCGATGCCGCCCCACCGCTTTCCCGACGAAATACGCGAAGATATCCCCGGCCCAGACTACCAACATCGTGTAGATGACGAGAATCGCGCCCGCCGGTTGCTGCCGGATCTGCACCAGCAAAGCCATCGGAATCGCGATGTAGGAGAATGCAAACATCGCTGCTGCGGCCGACGGGTATCCGGTCGCCAGTTCGGAGCGCCGCATTGCAATCGTCAGAAATACGAACGGTGCAACCGCCACCGCCAGCGCGAGTCCATAGATCATGGCAGTTGTCTCAACCAGAGGAACTTGGTTGGTCGAAGCGACAATAACAAAGAGAAAGAAGAGTACGACGTATACGTAGGTCGCTTGCCAGAGCGGCTGAACCCCGTAGTGCGAAGCCAGTTTGAGAAATTCAGCGACCGCCAGCAGAGCCACTGCCCCGGCCACGATCGCCATCACATAAAGAGGAGCCTTAAGAACCAGCAGGAGAACCAGCGGTATCAGAACAACCGCCGTAACAACGCGCTTGATCAACGCTTCGCCTCAACATGTGTGCGGATGGGCGCGTGTTCATGATCGTTCCCCAACCCGCCATAGCGGCGCTCGCGCTTCTGAAATTCTTCAATTCCCTCGAGTAGTTGTACGCCACGGAAGTCCGGCCACAAAGTTTGCGTGACGTAGATTTCCGCATATGCGAGTTGCCACAAAAGAAAATTGCTCAGCCGCATTTCGCCGCTAGTGCGCACGACCAAGTCGGGATCTGGAAGCCCGCGGGTGTAAAGGTGCTCACTGATCAGTTGCTCGCTCACCTCCAGATGCTCCAGCCCGCCGTTCTGCGCCGCCGCCTGTGCCATCGACCGGAAGGCGTCGACGATCTCGCTGCGAGCGCTGTAGTTCAATGCCAGCGTCAGCACCATCCCGCGATTCGTGCTGGTGGCGTCGCGCGCAAATTCCATCTCGCGCTGCACCGATTCCGGCAACTCGTGCTTGCGCCCGATGTACTCCAGGCGAATATTGTTGTTGTTGAGAGTTTTGATCTCGGCTTTCAAAAAGCGGCAAAGCAGCCGCATCAGAAAATCGACTTCGGTTCTGGGACGCTTCCGCCAATTTTCTTCGGAGAACGCGTAGAGCGTCAGCGCGGGAATGCCGATGCGGGCTGCTGTTTCCACGGTCGAACGCACGGCTGCGACTCCGGCACGATGTCCGGCGACGCGTGGCATGTGCCGCCGCCGGGCCCAGCGCCCGTTTCCGTCCATAATGATGGCGATATGCCTGGGGAGCCGCGCCGGATCCAGCCGCTGGTAAGCTTCCGCTTCCTTGCGGTCCATCCCCGCGGGAACCGTGTGTCGCAAGTGAACCTCTGCAAGGCGAAGCTAACACACGAGTTGTGGTACATGCAATTGCGACTGGTGCAGGCTGTAGCGCAGCCTGTGGCAATATTGCTTTTGCGTAGCGCAGCGCGTTCCCGCTGCGGTAACACCATTGTTCTGACCGAGGATTCAGGCCCTCGGGTTTCGTCGTGGATTTGTTTAGAAACTATTCAGGCGGAAGGTTAATCAGCGCGCCTCTTCCGGCACAATCGACATCGTCAATCTCTCCGTATGCCGGATCACGGTCAACTCACAGCGCAACCCCACCTGCGCATCGGTCAATAGCCGATGCAGGTCATCGACGCCTGCCACAGCCTTCTCGTCGAACGCCACGATGACATCGCCCTCGCGCAAACCCGCAGTTCGCGCCGGACTGCGCTCCTCTGTGCCCATCACCACCACGCCGCTCTCTTTTGCGAGGCCATAGAACCGTACCACTCGCCGATGGACGGGTACGGTCTGCGCTGAAACTCCAATCCAACTTCGCCGGATGCGCCCGTCCCGCAAGAGTCTGCTGGCTACGAACTTCGCCGTGTTGATGCCAATCGCAAAACAGATTCCCTGCGCCGGAAGAATGGTCGCAGTATTCACGCCTATCACCGCGCCCGCGGAATTGACGAGCGCACCGCCGGAATTTCCGGGGTTCAGCGCTGCATCTGTCTGAATCACGTCTTCGATCAGCCGGCCAGAGTATGAACGCAGCGATCTCCCCAGCGCGCTGACTACGCCCGCCGTCACCGTCGACTGAAACCCGTACGGGTTGCCGATTGCGATGGCAATCTGTCCCGGCCGCAGTTGCTGTGAGTCGCCTAGCTCGGCTGCCTGTATCCCGTTGGCATCAATTCGAATGACGGCCAGGTCGGTAGCTGGGTCGTCGCCGACCGTGTGCGCGGGTACTCGCCTCCCATCCAGTAAGGTGACGTAAATGCGAGTAGCTTCGTGCACGACATGGCTGTTGGTTAGCACCAAACCGTCCGGGGTAAATACGAAGCCCGAACCGCCTCCGCGGCGCTCGCGAGGTTCTCCCGACCGCGATTTTGCCGCCTGATGCACTTCAATGTTGACGACCGACGGGCTCGCCCGTTCAACCGCGGTGGTCACCGCGAGCGAGTAAGCATCGAGCAGCACGCCATCTGCCGGCGAGGCCGGGTTCATAACAGGATCCGCGGGATGTACGCTGATCGATGGGCCGGACGAGAGGTGGTCCACAGAAAGGCTTTCCAAGTGCATGATGGATAGATGTCAGTGAATATAATCCGGATTCAACGCACTAAGAAGACTCACGCCAAGAGCGAATAATTCCCGCTCGCGTCTTCGACCTTCGCGATATCTTTCAGCTCCGGATAGCTCCTCACCAGCGTTTCCGGCGTCGCAACTTTTTTCCCGCCTAGAAGGTGCTTAAGTTCCAGCGCATTGACCGCTGCCTTTGCCTGGAAATGGTTGTTGGCGATTACGTAGGTGGTCTCCGCTTTGCTCGCGATCACTTCAACTTTCTCTTTCCACTTCGCCAGCTCTGCGGGTTTGTAGAGATAGTTGTAGCGGTCGTTGCGGTTGTCGCTGTCGAACCATTGATCGTAGTTGCGGCCATGCAAGCGGACGTACCCTACTCCGGACGTCACGTGCTCAGTTGGCGAGAGTGAGCGTCCCAGCAACGGTTGATCGATGTTGCAGAAGCCAACATTCTGCCGGTTGAATTCGGCGATCGTGCCGGGATTGTCCCAGCTGTCGTGCCGCACTTCGACCAATCGCGGGTACTCGATAAATTGCCGCAGCAACTGCTCCAGATACTCGCGGTTCAAGCTCGTGTTCTTGAACGACACTGGAAACTGGATGAGCAATGCTCCCAGCTTGCCTTCAGAAGCGAGCGACTCCAGGCCTTCCCGCGCCAAACGCTCGTCTTCATCGTTGGGACGGATGCTCACTGCCGAAGTCGGTTCCGTCACGGCGAGCGGCGAATGGGTAAACGACCGGTGCAGCTTGGCAGTGAAGACGAAATTCGGATTGACCGCGGCCGCTTTGCGGCACCACAGCCGTCCCAGTTCGGCGCGGATGTGTCCGTAAAAAGAAGTATTGATCTCGATCACATCGAAGAAGCGCGCCAGGAACTCAACCGGGTGAACTTTCTTCCGTGATACCTCGGGTGGGTAGAGAATTCCGTCCCAGTCTTTGTATGACCAGCCGGCAGTTCCAATGCGGATTTGCGGAGGGGGCGGCATGGCAGCGGGCCTGTTGCCGAGGTTAGCACAAGCAGTTTGAGGACGGAGTATTGCTAATCGAGAACAATGGCAACCCAATACATCCCAGCGGGAGATTGAGCGCTGCGGGCGTAGCACGTCCCTACTGCGAACTGGCGGACATCGCGCCGCTGCAGCAGCTTCATCGCACCTTGAGGGAGAACTTCCGGGCGGCTCT
Organism: Acidobacteriota bacterium; assembly: GCA_003225495.1. Taxonomy (GTDB): domain Bacteria; phylum Acidobacteriota; class Terriglobia; order Terriglobales; family Acidobacteriaceae; genus Acidiflorens. The sequence continues at coordinate 10,368 of QIAJ01000115.1, read as the reverse complement.
GGCGATACGTTACGGTTCCGCGCTTCCCTTGCATTCCGCCCAGAGCGCGGGCCTTGACATTGCTTTCCTGCGCCAGTTCGCAGACCGCATCGTTCAATTGCGGATAGGAAAGCTGCGACAGCTGCGGCAGACGGGCCTGCTGGCGCGCGCTTTCAACGGACTGTGCGACCAGTTTTGCCGCCTGCTGCGGCGAACGCGTTGGAACCTGGCGCGCGAAATCCTCGACGACGTAGAGCCGGCCCGCGCTCCAGATGGCTGCGATGCCCGCAACATTGAATGCCGGATCAAGAAGGTTCTGACGATGCGGCGGCGACAGCATCAGCGCTTCATGCGTGCGCTCGATGTCGGAGTTGTATGCGACGTTTTCGCCGGCTCGATCGAGGCGCATGGAACTGACTTCAGCGATTCGCTCAAGCAAAGCAGGTTCTCCCGCGAACTGATGCGTCAATTGCTCGCCTTCGACCATCAGGCGGGCATGTTCGCGTGCCGCTTCGCTCAGACTGTTATCCATCCGCAAGCGAGGCGCCCCGGCCTGTTCACGGCTTTCATTCGCGAGTTTTAGCAGGGTGCTCTCGGCGGCGCGATCTTCCGATGGGGAGGGCATGGCCGCCGAGAGCAACTTGGGGGTGGGCTGCGTTGATCTTCGTGAAGCGCCTTCAACATCAGGTGGCACCGTGGTTTTGGGGGCCTGCGCTCCCGCATTCCCGGCCATCGCCAACAAAATTATTAAGAGCCAAAGCATTTCGCCACCAGTTGTTAGTTGCGCGAAAGCCTGAAAGTTCTGCTTTCCATCTCCGACCCTAGCCTCTAAAATTCACCGTAGCTACTTACCATGGAGACATTACTTCTTATCGCCGTTCTGCTGGGAACCCTTGTCCTGATTGGGGTTTCGACTGTATTGCTTCGACGTATTTCCGGGCTTTCGCAAGCTCATGGAAACGCGGAGGTTGTGGGGCAACAAATCGAAGGGCTCAATAATATCCTCGGCCAGAAGTTCAGTGCCGCCACTGCCGATATGGCCAGTCGCCTGGAGCAGACTAAAGGGGACCTCCGCCAGCAGGTCACAGACCGTATCCAGCAAGGCTTTTCGGAGATTCGCGTCGCGCTCGAGCAGCAGTTGGCATCGGGCAGGGAAGAGCAGACTCGCCGCCTCGCCGAGGCTCGAAGCGAGATGACCGGTTCACTGCTCCTTACCACACAGCAACTCCAAGTGGAATTTCAGAGGCTCAATCAGCAGACCGCCCAGAGCCTCGACTCGATTCGCGAACGCGTGGATCAAAAGCTCGCGGCCATGACTGACCAGGTTCAGCTGAAGCTTGATCAGAATATTAAGGAAGGCTTCGCGCAGTTTGAAAAAGTGCAGCAGCATTTGCGCGCTGCGGAAGAACAGTTGAGAGAGGTGGGCGCTCTTGGCCACTCCATCAATGATCTGAATAATCTGCTCAAGATGCCGCACCTGCGCGGACAGTTTGGAGAAGCCAGCCTGGAGCGCCTGCTCGGAGACTTCCTGCCGTCGCACATGTTCGCCTTGCAATCATCGCCCGGAGATGGCGGTGGACGGGCTGATGCAGTGATCTACTTTCCCGATCGCAAACTACCCATCGATGCAAAGTTCCCGCGCGAGTCGGTGATCGCCCTGTTTGAAAGCAATGATAAGGCCGAGATCGAACTAGCTCGTGTTGAACTGGTGCGAGTGATGAAGGCCGAAGCGAAGCGGATCCGGCAGTACATTCAACCCGAGAGCGGTACCACTGACATCGCGCTGATGTATCTGCCGAGCGAGACACTTTATATGGAAGTGATCCGCAACCGCGAACTGGGCGACTGGATGAACCAGCAGCACGTCTTTCCTGTTTCACCCAACACGCTGCTGATGACGCTACATACCATCGCGCTCGTCCACAAGTGGTACGAGGTCGCGAAAGGCTTCGAGAAGAGCCGCGCCGAACTTGCGAAAGCACAGAAGTCTTTCGACTTTTTCCAGAACCAGTTCGAAAATGTGGGCAAGAATCTAAACAAGGCGCAGGAAGCATTCGAGACCGCGCAACGACACTTGAAAACCTATCGCGGGAAAGTGTCCGCACTCAGCGGGCAGGAGCAGTTGGAGCTGGAGACAACCACTCCGGCTGAAGAGAAGCCACTGCCGCTGATCGACAAGGCCAGCGCCTGAGAAGTTGGGCAAGCATCCCCCACCGGGCCGTAGCAGACCCCGCACGATTCCGGCATCTGAAGCGCGTGATTCGGCGAGGATCTTAACTCGCCTCTACCGGCAATAGCGCTCATCGATTAACATTTCCGGCATGTCACTTACCCGACGCCACTTTCTCGCTCTTTCCGCTGTGCTTCCCTGGGCGCTTTCAGCGCGCGCTTCGACCTCGATTCCCGTCGGCCTCGAACTCTATTCCGTTCGAGGCGAACTGGAAAAAGATCCGCAAGCCACTGTCCGGGCAGTGGCTGCAATGGGATATCAAGTCGTGGAATTCTATGCGCCCTATTTCGATTGGACCGAAAGCCAAACGAAACAGATGAGAAAGCTTTTGGACGATCTGGGAATCCGTTGTCTGTCGACGCATAATCACGAAGAGTATCTGACCACGGACAAGCTTCCCCGCGCGCGCGACATGAATTTGATTTTGGGCAGCAAGTACATTGTGCAGTCCTCGACCAACGAAAAGACGACACTAGATCAGTGGAAGCCAGTCGCCGATCGGCTGAATGCGGTTGCAGAGCAGCTCGAACCAGCGGGTTTGAAAGTTGGATATCACAATCATCAACCAGAATTCACTCCCGTCGATGGCCAGCGCCCGATTGAGATTCTGGCGAAGAACACCAAGGGGTCGGTGATGCTGCAACTGGATGTGGGGACGTGTCTGGAAGTGGGATCCGATCCGGTGAAGTGGATTCGCGCGAATCCCGGACGCATTCGCTCAATTCATTGCAAGGACTGGTCGCCAGCGAATGGCTACAAGGTTCTATTCGGCGAAGGCGCGGCCGATTGGAAGGGCATCTTTGAGGCAGCGGAGTCCGTAGGCGGAGTGGAGTTCTATCTTATCGAGCAGGAAGGCAGCCGGTATTCGGAATTCGATACCGCGAAGAAGTGTCTGGAGACGTTTCGCGGGAAGCATCCGGCGTAGTTCTCTGTAGGGCAAATTGGTTTCCTGCGTGCTCACGCAACTACGCGGGATGTTTCCTTTTGCGGAGGGGACTTCGGATAGTCGGTTGCCATGATTTCCCAGATGCCGTCGAAGTTCACAAAGTAGGGCTCAACAGAAATGCCCGGAAAGTTGGCGGTGAGCAACTCGCCGGCGCGCAGGAGTTCGTTGCGATGATGCTCGGCTTAGGTGGCACAATCGGAGTGGCTCATCACGATTACACGCTTGGTCTGATGCAGGCGGATCGACATGCGAACCTGTTCGAGGATGAAATCCTGCTCGAAGTCGTTGCGCGGAGAAGCGAGAGTCTTGGCGCCCCCGGCGACGATGATCAGGTCGGGACGCTCGATACCTTGCTTCTTCATAAATTTTCGCACGGCCCGGTTGATGCGATGGTCGAAGCAGCAGAGCAGGGCGGCGTCGGCTATGTAAGGGTCGGCGGGGGAATCGAAATGGAAGATCTTCTTCATGAAATGCCTCACTCATTTTACCCGCTAAAACGTGTTGTCGCGGTTTGAAGCATCCATTCACTTTCAGCTTCGACGAACGATCCAATTTAGCCAACGCATCGGGAGCAAGCTCACACAGCAAAGCAAGAACCCAGTGGCGATAACAGCGGGCGGATAGAGCGTCATCGAATACGAATTGTGGTAGGCAAAGGTTCCGCGCCACACCATTGCCAAGCCGTAGATCGTAACAACTGCGCCCGCTGCTAAAGCTTGAATACGATATTTCCGCTTCAACACTTCTCCTTACTTCATCGAGTTCAGGGTCCACGATGGCTCCCGCCATTGCAGCTAGCTGTCTGCACCGCCGCACTTCGCACGGCTGGACGGGTCAGAGACCCGTCCCTACATTGACGTTTACGCTCCGCGCTTCGTCTTCAAATCGGTCAGCAGCTGCTCGATGCGATCTTCTTTCTCGAGTACAGCCAGGCGGTCTTCGACGTCATCGGCCAAGAGTTCGGCTTTGGCTTGGCCGACGGCTTCTTCACGAATCACTTTGCGCTTCATGCGGTCGAAGGTCGCGGATTTGGCGTTCGAAGACATGCCGGAATGCGCATCGGTGGCGCGGTGCGCGGCGCGGGCACGACGATGCTGCGCGATCAGCAGGTCGGCTTTCGCATTGGCTTCGGCCAACTTTTGTTCGAGTTTACGCAGGGCGGACTTCAGGTTGTCGACCTGGGCTTTCTGGTCCTCAAGCTGTTGCGCGAAGTTGGCGGTCATCTCGCGATAGCTTTCGACGCGGAGCAGGGCAGCACGGGCAAGGTCGTCCTGTTTTTTGTCGACGGCAAGTTCGGCCTTGCGCATCCATTCCTGGACTTTGTCATCGTTCTCAACTTTTTTCTTTTCGAGCAGATGCTGGTCGGCGATGGCGATCGCGACCTGCGTCTTGACCTGCAAAAGCTGGTTCTGCATGTCGAGGATGACTTGCTTGATCATTTTTTCCGGCTCTTCGGCCTTGTCGATCAGGTCGTTGAGGTTGGCCCGGACTAGAGTGGAAACGCGTTCGAGTAATGCCATATAACACCTCGTGTGATCAGTCGTTGGTCGTTCGTCGTTGGTCGTTCGCTTTGGGCTTCCAGGTGCCGGCTACGCTGATTGCGATATAAGCCGCGATGCCGGCGGCTACCCAGACGCCCATGTGTCCGGTGGCGGCGCCCATGGCTGCGCCGAGTGCGGCTCCGAGGGCGACAGCCAGTCCTAATGTTCTTGCTCTGTTCAATTCTTCGTGCACGAATGCCTCCTTCGTCTCTTGGCCTGGAGTCTGCCGGGCTTCGCTTGGCTAGACGGGTAAGAGACCGGTCCCCACACGAGCACGAGTTATTTACTTTTCCCGTTTTCCGGCTTCGCCGCCTTGTCTCCGATTTGGCGGACCTTGCCTAACAAGTCGCTTAGCGGCATGCCGGACAGCGTTTCAAACAGCGCCGGGACCTGCGCGGCCATTTGTGTGATGTCCCCGGTTATCTTGTTGAGGCCAGCGCTGCTGCCGTTGCCGGTTGAGACGACGGTGATCTTGTCGACGTTGGCGAGCGGAGCGGCCAGGGCGCGGACGATCTCGGGCATGCTGGCGAACAGCTTGTCGATGACTGCGGCCTGGTTGTACTCCTGAAAGGCCTCGGCTTTTACGTTCATGGCTTTGGCTTCAGCTTCGCCTTTCTTGAAGATGATCTCGGCTTCGGCTTCGCCTTGGGCGCGAATCGATGACGCATGGCCTTCGGCCTCAGCGATCAGGCGCTGCTTTTCGGCGGCAGCGAGAGTTTCGATTCGCTGACGTTCGACTTCAGCCTGCTTCAGTACGGTCGCGATCAGTTCTTTCTCGCGGCGATTGATTTCCGCTTCCTGCACTTTGACCTGCTGTTCTTTCTCGATCTGCATGACCTTCACCTGCTCAGCGACAACTTGCTGTTGCATGATGTTGGTCTGGATGTCGTAGGCTTTGTCGGCTTGTGCCTGCTGCTTCTTGGTGACTTCGAGATATTGCGCCTTTTTGATTTCGAGATCGCGCTGCGCTTCGGCTTGCTTGGCTTGGGAAACAGTTTCCGCGAGCACGCGCTCCTGATCGGCTTGCGCCTTCGCAACGGCCGATTCGCGGGTGGCGACCGCGCGACGAATGGCGGTGTCGCGATCGGCTTCGGCGGTGGCAACGTCGGCATCGCGCTTGATGCGGGCGACGTCGGGGCGTCCCATGTTGGTGATGTATTCGTTCTTGTCCCGGACTTCCTTGATAGTGAATGAGATTACTTCCAGTCCCATCTTGTTCATGTCGTCGGCGCAAGTGGAGCGCATGCGGTCGGAGACCATCTCGGGTTGCTTGACGATTTCTTCGACCGTGAGTTGTCCGATGATGCCGCGCAGGTGGCCTTCCATGACGAGGCGGATCAGGCCTTCGCGCTGGTCGGGAGTCTTGGTGAGAAACTGCTCGGACGCGGTCAGGATGGATTCCATGTCCGATTTCACTTTGATTTGCGCGACCGCTTCAACGGTAACGGCGACGCCTTGCTTGGTGTAGAGGTCTTGTTGCGGGGCTACGTCGAACGACATGAGTTCGAGCGAGAGTTCCCGACAGACCTGCACCATCGGGAAGACGATGGCGCCATGGCCTTTGATGACGCGCGTTCCGCCGAAGCCGTAGATGATCAAAGCCTCATGCGGGCCGGCTTTGCGATACAGGCGCGCCAGCACGCTCATCGCGAACATGATGGCGAGCAACGACAGGCCAACGATGACCCAGATTTCCATGACTCGTGACATTTCGAACATATCGCCTCCTAAAATCGCCGCTAGCTCTTGACTGCTAGCTTTTTGCGGACTGATCCGCGAATTTTCCAAAATCTGGTTCCGAACGCATCGTGTTGTTCTTTGTTACTCGATCGAGATCCCGGATTATGCGATCGGGATCGGTGTGGCCGAGATAGACTTCGCCGTTCGTGGTCCGGATGTGGACGACTTTATTTCCCCAAACGAAGGCGCGATTGTTGCCGAGGCCACGAATGCCGTATCCACGGAGCGGGCTCCAGGATTCGGCGGCATAACTCAGGATCTGCTGGCGGGGGATGGAGCGCAGGCGGAAGCCGAGTATGCGGACCTCCAGGCCATGTTGAAGAAAGCAGTAGTGGAAACCGGTCCAGACCATAGCCATGAGGGCGAGAGTAATTATCGACACGAGAATCATGGGTAAGCGGGTCGCGTTGTTTGGAACTGCGCGCGCAGTCATCAGTGGCATGAGCAGCGCGGGAACGAATGCGAGTGTCCAGAGACGTCCGGAGTGGATTTCTTCGGCTAATACCTCGCTCTGGGGCAGGGGATGTCCGCGTTTCGAGGCGAGAAAAACCAGCGACAATGTGATGGCCACGGCCGGGATCGTAATGAGAAATGGCTCGATGTGAAGAGGTGTGCCGTTGAGGTTGTAGGCAATCACCTGCTGATTCAGGACGGCGACCAGGCTGAGAATAACGCCCGAGAACCCCAAAAACATCCAGGCGACTTTTTCGATTTGCGATCGCGACATCATCCATAGAATGAGGGTGAAGACTGCGAGCAATAGCGCGATCACGCAGATTCCGAATTCGGCAGAGACTTCGCGCGACATCCATCCGTTGGGCTGGCCGGCGGCGTTGAAGTGGCTGGCCATGCGGGCGGGGAGCTGGTTCCAGACGCGCCAGTATTGATAGGCGACGACGGGCAGCGCCAACCAGAGAAGCGCAATCGCGAGTTGGAATGAGCGACGCATTATTTTAAGTCCCCGAGGCTGAAGCCCCTTTTCCATTACTCCTTAAACGGCACGACTGAAGCCGTGCCCTCCCGTGAATCGTGCCTCCTGCCTCCTGTAACCAACCCTATTCGCCGGTTACTTCTTCCCAGCGGCGGATGTAGGCGATGCCTCTTTCGTAGCGCGTTACGACTACTTCGGCGTCGCGCTCAATGGCTACGCTGTCTTCGCTTCTTGCCGCGCAAGCGCGCCGGCTTCCGGCTTGGGAGTAAATAATTTCTCCGGTACCGTTCTCGCGAACCGGGCTTGAAATTCTTGCGACCACTCCAACCATTTCGTAGTCTGCCGGGTCCATGAGGGCCTCAGGCGTCATCAGGACCTTGGCGAGGAAAATGAACACGATGCTGGCGCCGACCAGGCCTACCGCTGTTGAGATCGCCAAGCCGAGCGCAAAGACGATGGTTGAGTAGCGGGTTAGCAAATAGCCCGTGCCTCCGAACCAGGCCAGAAAAATGGCGATGGTGAAAAAGTTGAAGGGCGACACGGAGTCACGAGCGCCTCCGTGCGGGTGCGCGGCGGTTCCTCCGGCGCCATGCGCCGTTCCGACGTGGACATGCAATCCATGCACGTGGGGCCAGTGGGCATGCAGGTTCAAGCTGCCACCGACAAATGACAGCAGGCTGAACAGAAAGCCCACGGCGAAACAAATCAGATAGAAGTCAGACCAGGTCATGTCCGCCTCCTTGTTTTTCCTTCCGCGGTACTCAGAGCGAGTCGAGACTGCGAACGACCGTGCTCTGCTGACTGGGGACGCAAGGCTTCAAACAGACGGTCGCCGAGACCGGGTGTGTTCAGGATCTCCCCCAGCAGCAGGACACATCCGCGGGTATTTTTCTCCCTTGCCAGCTTGATCAGGACGTCGCTGACTTCACGATCGGCGGCGAACCGCTCCGAACCCTGCAACAACCACACATCGAGCTGGCCTTCGGTGGTGCGCAGATCGGAGGTGAGTTCGGTGTGGTAGCCGGCGGGATCGTCCACGAGAAAGCCGGGATGGACTTTGAAGAATTTCGCGAGCAACGTGCGCGTGGATTGCGTCATGTGCGGGCGTTTTCCGCCTTCGATCTGCGAAAGATACGACTGGCTGATGGAGCCGCCGGTCTCCGCCTTGATCGCCTTCAGCATCTCCTGCTGAGTCATGGGGCGATCGAGGCCGCGCAGGGAACCTTCCACTTCGCGCAGGTAGCGAATTTTCTCAGCAAGCTTCATATAGCAGATCGCAATTACAATATTGCAATATGCGATTCATGTCAAGAGATGGATTCGGCGTGTTTTCTGGGAATTAGGGATAGGGTAGTAGCTTGGATTAAGGAACGGCACCATAGTGGGAATCCCCTATAGCCATTCCTCCACCGGCGTTGGACAGGATTATCTGCGATTAAAACATGCGGGCGTTGTGCTTTTTCAAATGAATCTGGTTGGTGCCGTTGTTCTGCGGGGCAGTTTCGGGCGCCTGTTTGGGGCTGTCCGGTTCGCGGTCGCTATGGATCGGATGGTGGAGGGCGGCTTCTTTTGTTTCCAGATGAGCGGCATGGCGGCTGGTCAGTTGGCCAGTTTTGAGTTCGGCCGTGTGTTGCTGAGCGTGGGGCGCAGCGACGTTCTTTGTGCTTTTGCTATGGACTACGACGCTCTGACCCTTCCGATTGACCGCCTTTGACAAGTGTGGCTGCTGGTGCGGTGGCTGAATTTTGTGGATGGATGTAACTCGTCCGCGATTGTCGTCACGCATGTCGCGGGCTACTGAGGCCGCGCCGGATTCATTTTGTCCGATTCTGGCAGACTCGCCTGCGGAATGCTTGCACTTTGAAACAGTATGGATGTTTTTCTTCTGTGCGTTCTTATTTGTCTTGGTGACCGGCCCTTTGGCGGGAGTCTTCGATCCGATGGTGGCTGTGTTCGCGGCAGCAGAAATAGCGAGCATGGACACAAGGGCGGCCAGGAACACATTCTTCATCGCAGTATTCATAGATCGATGGTGCGGCAGGCCAGGGAGAGAGGCAATGCCTATGCGTAACTTGCGTGGTTACGAAGGGGAAATGACGGAGGAAAGGGGGCATGTACATCGTGGCAGGTGCAAGAAAAAAGCCTCCGGCGTTACCGGAGGCTCAATTGCGATACGGTAAAACCGCTAATTCACGTTCAGAATCACGCGTGTGTTGTGGGACGCCGATCCGGAAGAGCCCGTAATTACGATGCTGTAACTTCCAGCGGGCGTGCCTCCCGTCACAGGGGTAGTGCTGCTGCTGCTCCCGCAAGCGGATTGCAGGATGATCAAGCCGGCCAGCAATCCGAGCAGCATTCCGGCAAGCCAACGGCGGCGCTTCACTCCGGTACCGAGTCCGAGACCGAGGAGGCTTAATCCACCGACAGGCAGCCAGGTTGCGTACAGCGGACCGCCGTGCACCAAACTACCGGTGGTGACCGGGCGCACGGTAGTTTTAACGTTCAAGGTGGTCGTCGCGGGACTGCTCCCGGGAATCGTCACGGAAGTTGAGGTGAGCGTGCCGGTGGCGCCCGTTGGCAGACCGGTGTCACTCACGGAGATAGCGCTGGCATAGCCGCCTACGTTCGTGGGGCTAAGGGTGATGACGTAGCTTGTGCTCTCGCCAGCGTTGATGGTGACTGACGTTGGAGCGGCGCTGATTGCAAAGTCGGTAACGGGAACATCCGGGACGGATCCAAACGCCACGAACGGGCCACCATTCGCGCTCAGGCTGGGAGCTACATTGAGAGACGTCGTCCCGGTGGTCGGCGTCAGGACGACAGTGACAGTAACTTTCGCATTGACCGCGACCGTTCCGATGTTGCAAAGGACCGTCGCGCCTACGGGCGCCGGGCAGGTTCCTCCCGGGGAAGCGGTTGCGGAATTAAAGGTTACGCCTGCGGCTGGGAATGAACCGCTAAACACCACGTGCGCAGCCGGATCTGGTCCACCATTCACAAA
>QIAJ01000114.1 GCA_003225495.1 Acidobacteriota bacterium | reverse complement strand
TCCTTCGCGCGGGCCGCTTTCTCGAATGCATCCCAGCGCGCGCGAACTTCCTGTTCTTCTGCCAGCGTCGCGGTACTCGAGGGCAATCGTTCCCGTGTCTCCGAGAAATATTCGTTCCGCAAATATTTGGTCGCGTAATAGGTCCCGGCGACGAACGAAAGCGCGAGCAAAATGGCGAAGACGAGGAGGATCAAACATCCTTTCGCGAAACAACCAAGGCCGCGGCGATTCGGCGGCGGTTCGATCCACGACTGGCTGCCGTTCATCGCGCGCGCTCCTGTTCCATTTTTTGCTGCGCGGCGACGAGTTTATCGTAGAGCGCGCCCAATCCTTCCGAAATCGTTTTCGTCCCAGCGATCACCGGCATGAAGTTCGTGTCCCCGCGCCAACGCGGCACGATGTGAACGTGCAAATGATCGGCCACACCGGCGCCCGCGCTCTCACCAAGATTCAAACCAACATTGAATCCCTGCGCGCGCGCGACGGTTCGCAGAAGCGCTTGCGCGTGCACGACCAGATTCCAAAGATCGACAATCTCGTTCTCACCGAGCGATCCGAGATCCGCAGTTTTTTTGTAGGGAACGGCCATCAAGTGGCCGACTGAGTACGGATAACGATTCATCATCAGGAACGCAGTCTTGCGTCGCGTGACCACCAGATGCGCGGCGTCATCGCTCGCCCGCGCTGCGGCCATGAGAAAATCCATGTCGCGCGGTTCTTTCTCGAAATATTCCACGCGCCACGGAGCCCAGAGCTTTTCAATTTCGCCTTTCGGAAACTCCTCGTTCGACATTTGAAATTTCTGTAGGAGAAGCTGCCAGCTTCCCGCGCGCGAGAGTAAGTTGCCGACCGCGAAAGTCGAGCCTTTTGCGCCTTTAACGCGCGAAGAAAACGTAGTTCGGGCGCTTGAGGTTTTTGCGTTTGGCCGACTCGAATTGGCGCCTTGCGCCATGCAATTCGCGTTCGAAATCGAGCACCTGGTTCGCCGGAATCGCCAGCGCATCGATCTCGCCATTATTCCATTTCGAGACCGCCTCGGCCGGTTTCAAGAAATGCGGCCGCGTCAAATACAGCGGCAAACCTTCGTCGGTCGAACCCACCGCTTCGTATCGCCAATTGTTTTTCGCCGCTTCAGCGCGCACTTGCCGGCCGAAGATCGACAGCGCGTCGCGGTGCTCGCGGTAGCCGCCAACGATCCTGCTCGCCGCGTAAACAGTCGTGAACAAAATCGCAACCGCCACACTCGTCGCGAGCCATCGCAGATTGCGCGCGCGATTATTTTCGTCGCGAAGGAAACTGGCAACCTGCGTCGCGAAGAGCAAACAGAGCGGAGGAATCACCGGGAAGATCCGATCCACGCGTTTTGAGGGAATGATCGACATCAAGACCAGCCCGCCAATGCTCCAGCAGATCACCCAAAACGTTTCGGGCGACATTTCGCGAAACGCATTTCGAAAACTCCAGCGCCTCGCGCGAAGATCGACAATCGCCAGGACGATCAGCAGCTCGCTCCACGGAAAAAATTTGTGGAGCAAGTGCGGGATGTAGAAGAGGAATGATTGGGAGCGATGCACGTGCGTTCCGATTTCGCCGAAGCGGGCGAGAAATTCCCGGACAACGACGAGCTCGTAAAATCGCGGCACCCATAAGCAACCCGCGATTACCCACGCCAAAAAAATCGCGAGCGACGCAAGCCACGGCCACCAACCACACCATGCCTGTGCATTTCCACTTTTCCGAAACGCGAGTGGATAGACGACGATTCCCGGCAAAAGAAACGCATAGACGATCGGTCCCTTGATCAACATGCCCGCCGTGAGCAAGGCGAACATGATCACGCGGTCCCGGTTCGACCACGGCTGTTGAGCGCGAACTTTTTCCCAAATCAAAAGTCCGATCGCAAAAATAACGAGCGCGAGCGGCATGTCGGCGCGCACGAGCGTTGCAAGACGCGCGCTCAGCAAATTGAAACCGAACGCCGCGAACGCGATCAGGCCGGCAATATTCCCACCCCCGCGCGCTGCACATCGCAACAATAACCACGCGATCAGCGCCGCGGAAACTAGCGAAGGCAATCGCCACGCGACGTCCCACGAGCGCGTCACATAAAAAGTCACGGCCGACATCCAACCGGTCAGCGGCGGTTTGGTCGCGAGGCCTTGATCGTCGGACGTGCGTTGATAAAACCAATGGCCTTCCGTCACCATTTCGTAGGAAGTCCACGCCTGCTTCGCCTGATCGTAGCCTTCGAGCTCCCACGGGAGATTCGTGAGGCAAAACAAGATCGACATCAGCGCGGCGAGCGCCCAAATCGTTGATCTGCTTTCAAGCAGAGTCGCGTTCATTCGGAATCGTCGGGCTGGTAAGAGAAAATCTCTTCGGCCGCGCGTCTGCTCGCCCCCGCTGGACCGAGTTGGGCAATGATCTTACCGAATTCCCAAAGCATCGTTTGGCGCGCTTGTGCGTCATCGATCAGCCGCGCGATCGCTTTTGCAATCTCGCCGGCGCGCGCGTTGTGCTGAATAAACTCGGAAACAACTTGTTTGTCGGCGAGCACGTTCGGCATTCCGAGGTATTTCACTTTCACGAGAGCGCGTCCGGCGAGGTAGGTCGGCCACGCCACTTTGTAAACAAGGGCGAACGGCATTTCAAAATACGCGGCTTCCAGGGTCGCACTCCCGGAGGCAACGATTCCGACGAACGCCCGCTGCATGATTTCGGATGTCTCACCAACTTTGATCGCGAACAATTGTCGATCTTGCGAATCCAATATCGCTTCCATTTGTCGCGCGAGCTCGTTCGAAGCGGCCGCGACTTCGAAATGCATATCCGGTTTGGATTTCCGAAGCTCTCGCGCGGTTTCGATCATCACCGGAAAAATCTTCCGCACTTCGCGCGCGCGGCTTCCGGGAAACAGTCCAACCAGGTTTGTATTGCGCGTGACATCGATTTTTTTCGCGGCCAATCGCTCGACCATTGGATGACCGACAAAAACCGTGCGCAACCCGCTTCGATTATACAGATCAGCTTCGAAGGGAAAGATGCAGAGCATCAAATCGATCCAGCGCGCCATCTTTCTGATGCGGCCGCGGTTCCACGCCCAGACCTGCGGACTGATGTAATAAATAATGAACGGCCGCGAGGAACGCTTTCGCAGTGCGCGCGCGAGCCGCAGATTGAATCCCGGATAATCGATCAATACGACGATGTCCGGTTTTTTCGCCGCGATCTCGCGCAGCGTCGCGCGAAACTGCTCGCGGAAATAACCGTATTGCTTGATCACTTCCCAAAGCCCGAGCACGCCGGATTTGTCGATCCAGTTGTCGAAATCATCACTCGCGACCGCCTTCATTTGCGGCCCGCCGCGGCCGATGAAGCGAAGATCGGCGTTCGAGTCGCGCAACGCGCGCATCAAAGCCGCGCCATGATTGTCCGCGCTCGCCTCGCCCGCGACGAAGTAAATCGTTTTAGCCACCCGATGCGATTCGCTTCGTAATTTCCACCGCGAGCTCGAGCGCGGCGGTCGCTTGCAATCCACTCACGCGCGGCGCGCGCCCGGTGCTCGCGCATTCGACAAAGGAGACGAGCTGCTGTTTCAACGGCTCTTCGCGCTCGATCGGAACTTTGTCGCGCGTGATTTTCCCATTCACCAGCCGATAAATTTCGCCGGCCTGTTTTTCGTAATCGAGCGAGAGATAAGCGTCCTCCTGAAAAACGCGGATCTTCCGCATCCGCTCGGGACTGATGCGGCTCGAGGTGATGTTCGCGACGCAACCATTCTCGAATCGAATCCGGGCGTTGGCGATGTCTTCGCCTTTGCTCAGAACAGCAATGCCGACCGCGTCGATGTTTTGCACCGGCGCGCTCACGAG
>QIAJ01000113.1:1901-4061 GCA_003225495.1 Acidobacteriota bacterium | reverse complement strand
CCGACCACCTGCGGTCTATTGATGCACGTAGCGAGGCAAGGGACAATGACCTTAAGGCCGCCGTGGGTGATATCGTGAAGCAGCAGCAGCTACAGGGTGTGGAGCTGCTGCAGCGGGTGGCCCAGGCTTTCAGCAGCGCGTTTGGAGCGGCAGGAGGTGTAGGAGGGGCAGCAGGAGGTGTAGGGGCAGCAGGAGGTGTGGGAGCGGCGGCAGGAGGTGTAGCGGTGGCAAGCATGCCAGCGTTCCCCAGCCTTATGCCCAGCCTTGCGCCCAACCCTTCAGATACTAATGGTCCCTCGGCAATCGCTACTGCTGAGGGGCCGCCGGACCTGCTGGAGCCTCCCTGCTACCGGATGTGTCGCTCTGTGAAGACGGTTGAGGCACTGTGGCATGAGTGGACGGTTGGCCTTAATGGCCAGCCTTCCGTCAGCGCGCTTGACAGCAAATGGGGCAACCGCTGGAGGGCAGGCAGGCAGGCAGAGCTGCAGTGGTACTCGCTCCGGCTTGAGGTTATCAAGGAGATCAGGCGTATGGCACAGATGCACCGGAGCAGCGAGCAGCAGGCGATGCGGGTGCTTCAACACCACCAGCAGCAGATGGGATACTCGCTGGACCGGTTCTGCAAGCACCTTAGGGCCGGCAGGGCCGGTACGGCCGGCAGGGCAGGAGGGAAGGGCATTGGGAGGCAGGCGGCGGTGGCCTTGAAGGCGTAGCATTTTTTTCGTCTATTTAATTGGGTTTTGTTTCGTGTATTTAATGCCGCGTTTGAAAATGGAGTCTCTGCACTTGCTTGCTTACCCTGCTGGGCCCGCCTCGCATCACCATTACCACAGCCGATTACCCAATCCACCAGGGCCCCCCCCGAGGTGGATACTGGCAGCTCTTCTCAGTCGCTGAGGGCACGGCCGCTAAATTGCGGGGGGGAGGCGCTAAGGCGCTGAATCAGCCATACAAAGGTCGATATGGATATTCCTAGGGTAAGTGCGCAGAAAATAAGAGCAGAGCAGGGTAAGTGTGAAGAAAAATAAGGCACGGCAGGGTAGACTAAGTGCGCAGAAAATAAAAGTACAGCAGGGAGTGCGAAGAAAAATTAGGGCACAGCAGACAATGGCAACTTTTCAATACTCCCCACTCAATACATTCCTCCGAGAGATTCGCCTTCTCGTGCTGCATCCCGCCTCTGTCGACCTCAGAGGTAGCACGTTAGAGATGTCACTCATTAAAACTCGACTGGGAGGTCCCATTACATACGGAGCCTTGTAATACACGTGGGGCGACCTCAACCAACCTACCCCGTTCTACTCGATGGTACGGAGGTTCAAGGTCCGAAGGAATCTTCACGAGGCTTTGTTGCACTTTTGCCCCATCGGGGGCAGACTGAAACTGTGGGTTGATGCGGTATATACATATCCTGATCGATCCTAAATCAAACACCGCAGAAACTTGAAGTGCTTGTTTCTACATAGATTCACCAGACAAAGATCTCAGCCCGCCTTCATGGAGCCCAAAACAGTTCTACTTCTGCAGGGGTTCTGTAGTTGCGTACAGCTTACAGCCAAGTTTCAAGTTTTCCATGATCTATAATTTGACCTTTAAACCCAAAATCGCCCCTTAGAGCCGATTTTGACTGTGGATTCAATACAAAACAAGCCCATCTCTCAACCGCATTCTTCGTCCAATCCAAGAATAATGAGTGAGCATTAGGTGCTTTATCATGTGCGGAAACCCAAAACGGCTCCTCAAACTACAAGAACTTCCTGTGATCTGATACCCTCGTCTGCATCAGCCAACAAATAGATTTCCGTAACCAGGCTCTTGTGCAATTCTAGGGTCACCCATCATTAGCTTCGTTGACGCATTCATCTCCGCAGTAGCCACACCATATCCCGACCCCGCTGACAAACTCACAGCACCATACCGAATCTGACGTTCTCCAACCTCGTTTAATAAATCTTTGGCCGGCAAGTTCGAGTCTGAGCTCACAAGCGCAGTTGCATCAAATGCCTTCGCAATCTCAACCGGCGACAGCGAAACGTTTCTGCCGAGCTTCCACCATCCTAGAAATACGGGGATGGTCGCAAACGTGGACAGGAGGGTGAAGACAAGAGCGACGCCAAGGTAGACGTAGTGAGAATTATACACGACAAGTTGGGTCTCCTG
>QIAJ01000113.1:0-1875 GCA_003225495.1 Acidobacteriota bacterium | reverse complement strand
TGTTTGGATGTTTGTTGAATTCGAGATGTTGGCGGAAGCAAGAGCGGTTCGGAAAGCCAATTCCCTAGCAGTGCCTAGAATGTCGTCCGTTGGGTTGCTCCAGGCGACTGGACAAGCGTACAGCGAGTAGCCGTCACTGTTATTGAAGAAAGCAACCGAGTATTCGATGGCCGGTGCACCCGAAGTGACGAGTTCGTACCCAACAGCGCCGGTGTATCTCAGGTGTCCCACAGAGGAGAAGAGGCTGTTCAGCGCTAATCCCATCCCGCCATGGGTTGTGGGTCCTTGGGAATTCTGAAACTCCGGAGGAGTGTACCTGATCACTGAATCGTCTCTATAGGCGTACAATGGGTCGAGTGCGATGGTATCGTTATTCAGCACAACATGATACTCAAGTGTTGCTGGCTTTAACGTGCATTGTGTGAGGTTCAAAGAGCCATCACACTCGCTGACTGATTTGTATAGCGCGGAAAAGTTTAGTGGTAGGCCAGAACCCAAATAACCCTGTGATAACTCCTCCTCTGAATACGTAAAATTTGTGGAGAAGACATCGGTCCCATTTGTGATCGCACTATTGACGGAACCGTCAGGAAGAATCGCTAGAGCCGAAGATAAGTTGAAGGAGACGAGGTAGGTGGAACATTGGATATCGTAGCCGGCGC
Source organism: Acidobacteriota bacterium (assembly GCA_003225495.1). GTDB lineage: Bacteria > Acidobacteriota > Terriglobia > Terriglobales > Acidobacteriaceae > Acidiflorens. Next base: position 1,213 of record QIAJ01000113.1, on the reverse strand, counting down.
CTTGGATTGTTCCTAAGCATCGACCATTGCAACCACTATCCGTGACATTGACTGAAACTCCGTTGGCATAGTCCTTAAAAACGGCACTAAAATTGGAGGTGGTAAGCGCAGTCGCGTGACCCCGACCGGTGATAGTGCCAGTATATCCAAATGGAAACTCTTGAGCTATCGGGATTGTCAACGAGATGGCTCGCGTCGTGATGGCCGAGTTGACAGAGGAAGCCCGCTGCAGAAGGGGCGCGTTGATCGGGGCTATCGCCACGAGTATTCCTGCTAGAGCGACCAGGTTGAATACCCGTCCTGATAAGGCTGCTTCTTTGATACTTGTTCCGAACGACCAGATGTTGTGGAGATCGGACACCTGTGTTCCTGGTTTCATGGACTTCACCCACCAAGCTACTGTAACACCTTCGCTTAAGGCATACCGTAATAATATGTTAGCGATGGTCGAAGCGATGGCGAGGAGGACGGCAGGTTGGACGACCCAATGGGCGGGTTGATCGTTAGATTGGACGAGGATTACGATCATTAATATAGCGACAACGATTGTGGTGAGAAGGGCAAGAAAGCCGGTCCAAGGCAAACGCTTCCACACGCCAGGACTCCATGGTGAAGAAGGCGCAACAGAAGAAGGCTGAACGACATGATGAGGTGCCACCCGAGCAAAACATGACGGTTCCTTCGGCAGCTCTTGAGAAGTAAGATAGTAGGCATCCATGGCAGCTAAGAAAAGCTTGACAACAGAGCTTCGGCCCGTTGGCGCCATTTCCCCGAGTTTCTAATATTTCTGGCGATCTAGATAGTTCCAGGCTGGACGAAGGCGCATATACGACTGTATGATGGCCACCCACCTCAATGATTTCCCGCCTCATCGCCACCACCAGAAGCAACTCACTCACTGAGTCTTACTGGCGTGAGTGGCGAAATGAATGGGCGAAGGGGAATTGATCAACAGAAGCTAGCTATTACAGTACAGTCAACTCCCGTTGGCGCGATGCCAAGGAAGCCACAAAGAGAGCATTTGAAATTTCGGTAAAATGGAAACGTGGGTTGGTGTTGAGGGTGCGTCTGCGCGCATGTTTACTGGGGATGCTAAAGTTTAGTGGGTACAGCCAACCGAATGATTAATGGTAGCATAGCAACGGTGAAAAAATTTTATCATTGGAAATTTATAATTTAAGTGTCGCGCCACGAAGAATGTTAAAAGATTTTG
>QIAJ01000112.1 GCA_003225495.1 Acidobacteriota bacterium | reverse complement strand
ACGGGACCACCAGCGTGTCGCGCGGCATCAGCTTGATGTTCTGCTCGGGATGCTCGCCTTTGATCACTTCGTTGTAGTTGAATGGAATCCGTTTTTGGGTTCCGTCGGGCGCCGCGCGCAATATATAAATTGATTTCTTCTTGGCGAAGTCTTTGAATCCGCCCGCCATCGAAATCGCGTCGAGAATGGTGGTTGATCCGCTCAGCAAGTACGTGCCCGGCCGCGCCACCATCCCCAATACATTGATCTTCTGACTCTTACTCTCCGTCACAATCACTGTGACTTCAGGGTCGGAAATGTAGCTCTTCAGGCGCTTAGCAATTTCGTCTTCCAGTTGACGCGGAGTCTGGCCTGCAGCCTGCAACTCTCCTGCGAGCGGCAGTGAGATTTTTCCGTCCGAGCGCACTGGAACGGATCGGGTGACGTCGGGCTCTTTCCAAACATTGACCGCGAGCACGTCATTGGCGCCGATTATATAGGCATCATCGGAGTGACTCTTGTCGGGAGACTGGGCGTTATCCGGGGCCGCGCTCTTGTCCGCGCTGGGCGCGGGCGCAGTCGGCGGCGCTCCCCCTTCAGATTGCGCCAGCAGACTGGTAGAAACCAAAGCCAGCACTACGGCCGGCAGAAAACGGATGAGTTTCGTATTTAGGGTCATGACAGACCGCCTCAAACTATCTTGCGTCGCGAACGCCGTTGTAGTGATACAAGCGGTGCGAATCCGGGGGAACCAGGCGGTACTCCTGGATCTTGTACAGCAGGGCGCGATAGCTGATGCCGAGCAAACGGGCCGCCGCTTTGCGGTTCCAGTGGGTTTCTTCCAGCGCATGCGCGATGGCGCTTCGTTCGGCCTCGCCTTTTGCGCTTCTTACCAGCGACTTCAGTGAAGACTGTTCATCGCCCGCTACGTGGCCGTTCTTGCCGTTTTCGTGGCCATTGCCATTGCTGTGGCCACTACCGGTTTCGGGCCGCGGATGAGAATTCAATTCTTCGATTGCGGCGATTTCGTCGCCAAACACCAGGAAACGCTTGACGAAAATTTCCAGTTCGCGAAGATTACCGGGCCACATGTAGCTCTGGCAGGCGTCGATCAGAGCGCCTGAGAAGTGCGGGGCCGGCACGCCATACCGCCGGGTCAGGCGATTCATGAAGTGTCCGAGCAACAAAGGAATCTCTTCGCGTCGATCACGCAGCGGCGGCACGTGTAGTTCAAATGCGCTCAAATGGTAGTAGAGTTCTTCCAAAACTCTTTTCTGTGCGACAGCCAGCTCAAGATTGCCCTGATTGGCGGCGATGATTCGTACGTCGACGCGTATCGGAGTCTGGCCGCCGAACCTTACAAACTCGCGTGTCTGCAGCAGGCGCAGGAGTCGGAGCTGTACCGGACCTGGCATAGCGTCGAAATCTTCCAACAGGATCGTTCCCTTGGCATTCTGTTCGAATTTCCCTGGCTTGGACTCCAGCCGTCCATTCCCAGTGGAATGCTCGTAGCCGAATAACTCACTCTCCAACGCGTCCGCGGTCAGCGCGGCGCAGCTCACCCTTGTGAATTCGAAGCTCGAGCGAATTGAGAGCGAATGAATGAGCTGGGCGGTAGTCGCCTTGCCGGTCCCGGCCTCCCCGGAAATGAGCACAGGAACATCAGTCTGCGACAGCAGCTCGGCCTGGGTTCGCAGCCGACGGGTTGCCGGACTGGCCGCGACAAAATACAATTCTTCGCCGATTTGTTCGATTTCTGCCTGGTGCATATGGGGCCCCGGGATGTGTGGAACGACTAAGAATTAGAATTGAAGATTGCTAATTGGGAAGTTGTTTCGGCTGAACCTAGATCGGCTTTACGTCGTAACCGTCAATGCGCACGGCGAGCGACCGCTGGATGACATCGACCGAGATGACCAGGCTCTGATCTCCGTTTTCGGAGAGAAACACGCCTTCGACTCCATCCATAGCGCCGCCACATACCCGAACTCGCTGCCCTACTTTCAAAAACGGATGGGAGCGGCAAGGAGCGGGCTGCGATAAGACGGTGCGGATGCTTTCAATCTGTTCATCCGGGATTGACATACCGGTTCCGTGAGTTCCGACAAAGCCGTGGATACTTTCAACTCTGTACACACGAGTGCGGTCCGCGGAGTTCAAGGCACAACGGACGAACACATAGCAACTGAACAGCGGAACTTCGACGGTCTTCTTGCGATCGCTCCAGCGGTGAGTTTCCCGGACGGTGGGCAGAAAAGTTTCCATGCCCTGTTCCCGCAGGCGATGCTCGGCCACTCTTTCGTGTCGCGCGCGTGTGTGCAGCGCGTACCAACGAAGTTCTTCTGTGGCCGTCAGCGGCCCCATCGGGCTTGCAACTTCGTGGCTTTGGATGACGCTACTCATAGCTTCGCCCTCTGGGTCCCATTACACGGGTCCGCCTGAAAATGACGTGGAGAACACTTCTCTTAGGGGAGGAGTTTCTGCAAGGGGGAGAAAACAGTGCGCCTGAACTCCGGTCGCAGGTTCAAGGTAAGGCGGCATGCAAGTCTGTGCAAGTGGCATAAAATCCCATAGCCGAGCGGCCCTAGTCATAGGAGAGGCAGACGTCTCGTCGCTTATCTGATTAGGTCCGAGACGCTCTTCCTTGGCACGACAGTGGTAGGTCACTACCCGGAAGTTCGGCACGCAAATGTTGCGATGACATCTTCGGAAGAAGACACTATCGTATCTTATAGATTATGCAGTTTTTAAGTTAGTCAATTGATGTCGGACCTTGGCTGCAATCAGGAAGCTGTAGATAGTAACAGATTGCAACTTCAGGCTGTGGGATCAAAGTATCAAAGTGAGACAGCCATCAGAGATAGTGTGCAGTGAATTGCATATGTTGCAAACGCCTTCCTTGCCGATCACTCTCTTTAATGGTAGGCTTTCCTTCGTACTATGAACTTGAAGGGCGTTATTATTTAGTGCCCTCTCGTTCAACTTCCCCCAAAATTATGTCCCCCGCAGGCGATTGATTCTCCGCCGGAAGCGTAGCGTCTCATCCATTTAGAGATGCGGTTTCCATGGAGATTAGAAAGACCCAAGAGAACCGATGCCATCCCACGAAGAAAAAGGCGCGGATTTTATCAGTATTGCGGTAGCCGATAGCACCCGAATTCATACGCAGCTCCTCGCTGACGCCATTCGTAGCGATCAAGGTCTGCAGGTCGTGGCTTCTGCTTCGACGTCGGAAGAGTTACTTGCCGCGGTTGTGCGCGTTCCGATCGATGTGATCGTGATCAGCTACAGCCTGGACGATCAGCCCGGGCGAGGCACCGAAGTGTTGCGGGAATTGCGAGTTTTACGGCCTCAGATTAAGGGTGTGCTGTTGCTGGACTCTTCGCGTTCGCAGGATGTGCTGGAATGTTTCCGCGCTGGCGCAAAAGGTATCTTCTCAAAGCACGAACGGCTCGAAAGCCTTTGCAAATGCATTCGCTGCGTCCATGAGGGACAGGTCTGGGCACGCAGCGTCGAACTGGAACATGCGCTCGAAGCGCTTGCCAACTCACCATTGGTTAGAGCAATCAATCACAAAGGCCTGGATTTGCTTTCTGCCCGCGAACGCCAAGTGGTGCAATATCTGGCCGCGGGGATGACGAACCGCGAGATTGCCGAGGCTCTGGGATTGAGCCGCCACACCGTCAAAAATTATCTCTTCAGAATTTTCGATAAATTGGGCGTTTCCAGTCGTACCGAACTGCTCTATCTGACTATGAGCAGTTCACAAACAAGGGCTCGGGATCGGGCGGAACCTGAAGGGGACGGAGGCCTGCCTGCGCTGCTGAAGGCTGCCGAGGCAGGACATTCCTGGGCGCAGATTCGCCTGGCAGAGCACTACGGCAAGAGAAATGGGAATGCTGCTGATCCGGTCACCGCTTATATGTATTGCCTTCTCTCGGAGAAAGAACTCAGATTGAGGGGAATAAAGGAGATCTTCGCCGGATCATGTCTCCGGAGCAAGTCGCCGAAGCCGAGCGCCGCGCGACTGAGTGGCAGAGGAATACGAAGAAGAAATCAGGGTTTGCTGAGGCTGAGGATCAACCCGTCAGCGAGAAAATTGTTGTGGGCCTTCCCTAGCAATTACCGACTACCTGACTAGGGAGTAGTCTGTTGGGGAACGACTTCCGTGTCGGACCGCCTGAACCCGAATCGTAGAATCCATTGGCTGGGGACCGCCTGACCTTGCACTTGCGGCGGGGTAAATTTCCAGTCTCGCGCCGCTTCCAGAGCGACTCGCGCGAAATACTTGCTCGGGCCCGGAGATATGAGCCGCGCATCCTTAACACCGCCGGAAGGATCCACGTCGACTCTTACGGCCACTTTGATCTTGCCTTCGATCGTATGCCGGGCGCTTGGTGACACGCGCGGCAACACCTGCTGCGACACCGCCCCTTTTGCGCCGGCGACCTGAGGTGCGCTCTCTCTTGTTCCAGCCGCGGCCCGCGCATTCGCGTGAGGCGTCGGACTTGGCTTAGCTCGCGAGGGGGCGGACGCAGCCGACGAAGTATCGGCGGGAGCAGCATCCGTCGGTGGCCGAGACTCGGCTAACGGAGCGGGAGAAAAAGAACGCCGAGTTCGGACTAAGGCCATAACGACTAAGACGAGGGCCACGGCGGCTATCAAACCCAGCACGAGGTTTCGGACACCACGGTTGCTAGCGACAGAAGTCGAAGTTTCGGTATTCGTTCTGGATGTGGCGGGCAATGAAACGGTCTGCACAGTCGCTGTGTTTGACGGCTTCAACTTGGAGGTGATTTGAGAAATTTTCCAACGCTGCTTGGGATCCACCTGCAGCGATCCACGCGCAATTTCCTGGAAAGGCTCGGGCATGCCTGGGCGCAATGCCGGGGGAGCCGCCTGCGATGGATCCCATGCCGGTCGCCTCTGCGTCAGCACTTCTGCCATCGTCATCGCGAGAGACCACACGTCCGAGGCGGCTGTGAGTTTTCCGCTTGGTGCTTCAGGTGGATCATAGCCATCCATAACGCCCGCAGGAGAGCTCGCTAGTTCTCCATCGACACGCACAGAGTCGGTGGAAACTTTCACCTGATCCCCGGCCGCAAGAATATTTGAGGGTCGCAGGCGTCCGTGCACCAGGCCCTTGCTGTGAAGGTGCGCCAAAGCATCGAGCGCGGGCGGCAACATTTCCCGGACCTCCCCGGGCGTAAGCGCCCGTTCCGGAAGAATCTGCGAGAGGTCTTCTTCGGCCGCTTCCATCACGACGTACAGCAGCGGAGTACCCTCCAG
>QIAJ01000111.1 GCA_003225495.1 Acidobacteriota bacterium | reverse complement strand
TGGATTCGCCGAGTGAAAAACTGTACAAGGCGAGCTGAGAAGGGACTGTAGCGTTGAAATGAGACGGGTGTCAACTGTGAAGAAGTTTGCGGCCGGCAAGCCCTATTGAATGAGGCAGCGTGTAGTTTACTCGGTCGCTTGTCTTTGAATGCAGGTGGCTTACGTGCCCCTAACCAGCCTGCGTCCCCGAAACTGGTAGTTCCCTTCCAACACGACGTTAATCGCTTCTGCGTAGGCGGCATGCTCCTGTTCAAGAATCCGGACAGCGAGCGAATGCTCATTGTCCTCGTCAAGCACAGGTACTGTTTTCTGCACGACGATCGCCCCGTGGTCGAGTTCCTGGTCGACAAAGTGCACCGTGCATCCGGAGACTTTTACCCCATAGGCGAAGGCTTGTTGCTGGGCTTCGAGGCCTGGGAATGCTGGCAGAAGCGACGGGTGGATGTTGAGGATCCGCTGCGGGAACTGCTGGACGAACCAGGGGGAGAGCAGCCGCATGTATCCGGCGAGGCAAATGAGGTCGACCTTGTGCTCGTTTAGCGCGGCTGCCACTTGGCGGTCATGCGCTTCACGGTCTTTGCCTTTGGAGGGAATAACGGTGGCTTCCAGTCCGCGCTTTTGAGCGGCCTCAATGCCGGGAGCATCGGCGCGATTCGATATCACAATTGCAATGCGGGCATTGCGGATGCGGCCGGCGTCAATGCTGTCCGCAATTGCGAGGAAGTTCGAGCCGCGTCCGGAGAGGAGGATGCCCAGGTTTTTCATGCAACGACATTATTCACTATGTTTGGGGTGTGGTGATGAAGTCCGCGGTCAAAATCTTGACTATGGGGAACGCGGAGGAAAGGCAGGGGACTGACAACTGTTCCTAGCTGTACATCACTTTGCGTTCGCCTTTTACGATGCGGCCTACGCTGTAAAATTTTTCTCCGGCGCGGTCGAGAAGCGTTTCTGCTTTCTTAAATTTCTTGGCTGGGACTACCAGCAGCATGCCGATTCCCATGTTGAAAGTGCGGAGCATCTCATCCGCCGGCACGTTCCCGAGTTTCTGGAGGTGCTCGAAGATGGGCAACACCGGCCAGGTTCCGCGCTCGATCACCGCCGCTGTTCCTCTTGGTAATACGCGCGGTAGATTTTCTGTAATACCACCACCGGTGATATGAGCCAGGGCTGCGACACACTCGCCAGCGATCATCTTCTTAATGACTGGCCAGTAGCTTTTGTGAGGGCGCATCAGTTCGTTGCCGACTTTATTTTTCATTTCGCTGACGAAGGTGTCGGGCGAGTATCCTGCGATTTCGAACAGAAGTTTGCGGGCGAGTGAGTAGCCATTAGTGTGCAAACCGTTCGAGGGCAGGCCGAGGACGATGTCGCCGACTTCCACGGTTTTTCCGTTGATGATCTTGTCGCGCTCCACCACGCCCACGATGAATCCGGCGAGATCGTACTCGCCCTCAGGATAGAAGCCCGGCATTTCGGCAGTCTCTCCGCCGATCAAGGCGCAACCGTTGTGTTTGCACGCTTCGGCGAGGCCTTCGACGACTTTTTCGGCGACTTCGGGTTCGAGTTTGCCGGTGGCCAGGTAGTCCATGAAGAACAACGGCGCAGCGCCTTGGACGGCGATGTCGTTGACGCAGTGGTTCACAAGGTCTGCGCCGACCGTGTGGTGCATCTTCATCTCGAAAGCGACCTTAAGTTTGGTGCCGACGCCATCGACGCTGGAGACGAGCACGGGGTCCACGTACTTCTTGTCGACCGAGAAAAGACCGCCGAATCCGCCGATCTCGCTCAGGACGCCGCGGGTGAAGGTCTTATGCGCGAGGTACTTGATGCGCTGTTTGGTTTTATTGGCACGATTGATATCGACGCCGGCGTCGGCGTACGTAATAGGGCCGTTCTGGGCGTTGGGGGTCTGAGCCACTTTTCAGTCCGTTTTTGCCGGTTGGAGAGAGAATTCGCGCCAGCGCGCGGGGAATTCGTTCTGCGCACCAGATTTTAACACGTCTCGAGCTATCGCCGGAGGGCAGCGAGTCATTGAGACAAAACGGGCACTACAGGAGATAGGTAAGCACAACAGCATGGGCGGGAATCTGTTTCTCCCGGTTCGCTCTATGGAGTGCACCTGCTGATGCCCATGCTGTTGTTAGCTTTCGGTCTTCAGAATCGCCGATACGAAACCTTTACTGTTTTGCTCTTGTTCAGCGTGATATTCCCCCAGATGTAGATCACACGCCCATGCAGGTTCGTGGCATTGACCGTGTTGGGATCGGTCGGGGTCGCAACTTGCCCGGCGAATACGATGCAGCCTTTTGCGATCTGAAAGCCACTGCCATTGGGATCAAAATCAGCCGCTGTGTGGACGGTGGTCGCATAGCCGGAGCCTCCATCCAGGAGATTGCTGAGAACGAATCCGTGATTCCCGGGTACGTTAATCCATTCCCAAACTGAATCGGTATCCTGGGCAAAGCGCGCGCCAGCCTGCAGATTGTTATCGACGTCGCCCTCAAAATAGCGTGCCAACCGGACGGGGGGGCAGCCTTTCGAGCCGCAATCAGCATTGGACCGCCGTGTGATTTTCATCGTTATGGCGACATCTCGTTTCGCGGTGTCCTGCGCGTAGCTCTGCTTGAGTTCATAGACACCGTCAGTTGTCGTGCGAGTGATTGCCAGTGGCAGCGTATTCGGGCCGTTGGGCTGTGCGACTACCGGAGTTCCGAAACCGGCCTCCGAAGAACCGGCGTCATAACCTTCCGGCACATTCGGGAAATCGGGAAGATTGCCGGTGCAGATAGAATAGCCGTCGCGCCAGAGGTTGCCCGTTCCGATCTGATCAAAGCCAGCCGGCGACTCGAACTTGGTGATGTTGCCATCCTTCGAAATACAGACTTTCATCAACGTCAGTCCGGAACCAGAGTTGAGTGAAGTAAAGCAATCGTTATCGGCCCTCGCAATGGTTGCGGCGCCAAGGAGCAGAACGATCGGCAGGACAAGGAACAAGGACCATTTCAGATAGATTCCGACTGCGTCTTTCAGCAAGTGCCTTTTCATATGACTTCTCCTGGTTTCTGACATGAAATGCCTGGGCTGAAGCCCGTAAGAATTTGTAACGTCTTGCATGCCATTCAAGTGCCGCTCTTCCGATGATGTGAGCATTGATAAGTTTTTTCTCAGCCGCTAAAACCTCCGGTAAACCACTGTGAAGCTCGTGGAGGACTTGGGGGCAGCGGTAAATCCGTGCAACAGGTAGACTCCGCCGTCAATGTGCGCGGGCGTCGAAGCCGACGGAAAGTCGCAATGAGCGGGCACGACGGACGTGACGCTTGCGGAATGAAACAATCCCGGCGTACCGCTCGAAAGCATGACGCCATCCTGAAAAGGAAGGTATCCCCATGCCGCGTTCGCACCCTGGTCAAACCAGTCGGTCGAAAACGATCCAGCGTTATCAATGTCGAGATCGGCGAAGCGATAGAGGTAGAGAAAAGGAGAACCCGTCGTGTTGTTCTTGACCGTAGTCGCGATCTTGATGGTGAAATCGGCAGGTAACTGACTGAACTTCTGGGTCAAGGTGTACTTGCCGTCGGCGGTGGTGCGTTTGATGTTCAACGGGAAAGTGTTGGGTCCGTTGGGCTGTGTGATGATCGACGCTTTCCAATTCCCGGTGTCGGCGGCGCCGGCATAGTCGGTATACGCGATCAAGTTTGAGAAATCACATATCTGGTAGCCCTCGCCGACTGTGCCTTCAAAGATGTGTTCCTCAGATTCTGGGCTCTGGAGAGATACGATGTTGCCATTGGCAGTGACACACCATTGGAAGAAGGAGGCTCCGGTACCCGAAGTGTAAGTAGACGCACAGGTTGTAGAGCTTGGTCTGGGAGAATTCCCGGCAGCGCTCTCATTCAGGCCTTGGGCAGACGCGCCGACCGCCAGAACGCTCATTGCCAGCAGAAGCCAGAAATTGTTCTTCATTGTTTTCTCCTGTTTAGGAATTGCCCTTTCCAGAAATCTCCGAATTTGGTGGAACACGCCAAGGGGGAAGAGCGGGCTGTTGAGACGGCCTGAATTGGGGTAGAATGCTCATCCAAGTGGCGCTGCTCGTGCCTGGTCTTTGATGGGCCGTTCAGATGAATCCTTGACGGATTCACGCCTCGCGTTCCCTCCCCCCACGCTTTGGCAGCCCAGAGGATTAGCAAGAGGTGTAGCTGTGCGTCTTGAATGCTCGCTCAATTCTTTCTAAAGATTCGTTGAACGCTCTATGGCAATGGGTACAAAGGCGATCTGGGAGTTCGCGAACTTCCATCTGGACCCTGCGGAACGATTGCTGCTGCGCGATGGAAACGAAGTGCGCCTCCCGCCAAAGACCTTTGATCTACTGGTCGCGCTGGTCTTTGGGGCTGGACGGCTCCTTGAAAAGGACGAACTGCTCAAACAGGTTTGGCCCGACACCTTTGTTGAGGAATCAAGCCTGGCACAGCACGTGTCCACATTGCGCAAAGCTTTGCAGGATGGCGAAACGGGCGTCAGCTATATCGAGACCGTGCCCAAGAGCGGGTATCGCTTCACGGCGCTGGTAAGGGAGATTCCGGAAGCGGGTAGTGCTGACCAGGAACACTCGAAAACTCCGGCGAAGACAACGCGTTCCTTATCGTGGCTCGGTCTCGCTGGAATTATTGCGGTTCTCGCAATCATCATCGGAGGAATCTGGCGCTTTTCGGGGATCGGGCGTCGAGGCGAGGCGGCTCCGCTTGCGGGAAAAGTCATGGTGGCGGTTCTGCCGTTCGAGAATCTCACTGGTGACCCGGGGCAGGATTTTTTCAGCGACGGGTTCACGGAAGAGATGATCACGCAGTTGGGTTATCTGGATCCGGCGCGCATGGGGGTCATCGCGCGTACCTCCGCGATGCATTACCGCGGCACAAAATTGGGCGTCGATTCGATCGCGCGCGAGTTGGGAGTCCAATATGTGGTCGAAGGAAGCGTGCGCCGCGCTGCGAATCGTATTCGCATCAGCGCCCAATTGATCCAGGTCCGGGATCAGACTCACATTTGGGCGCAAAGTTATGATCGCGAGGGCCGAGATGTGCTGGATGTCCAGAGCCAGGTGGCCAGCGCGATCGCCGAACAAATTCAGCTTAAGCTCACGCCCGAGGTGACTTCCCGGTTTGCCCGCTCCATTCCGGTCGATCAGGAGGCCTATGACGCTTATCTCCAAGGGCGATTTTTCTGGAACCGTCGTGACAAACCGGGGCTGCAAAAAGCGGTCCAGTATTTCGAGCAAGCGGTCGCGAGAGATCCCAAGCAGCCGAAATTTTATGCGGGTCTGGCTGATGCGCTCGCTCTGATGGGGTCGCTTCCGGACCCTCCGGTCCCGCGTCCCGAGGCCATGGAACGAGCGCGATCGGCGGCAATGAAGGCAATCGCACTGGACGAAACTTCCGCCGAACCACACGCCTCCCTCGCCTTCGTGGAAATGCACTATGACTGGAATTGGATGGCGGCGGAAGAGGAGTTCCGGCGCGCCATCGAGCTCAATTCCAGTTACGCGACTGCGCATCACTGGTATGCCTACTACCTGATGGCTATGGGCCGTCTGGAAGACTCCCTGCACGAGATCCGGCGTGCCCAGGAACTAGACCCCCTTTCACTGATCATTCAGCGCGATGTAGCTGACATGCTCTACTATGCTCGCCGTTACGACGAGGCCATCGTACAGTGCCGCAAAACTCTGGAGAGGGATCCCCAATTTGCTCTCGCCAATTTTTCGCTATACGAGATCTATTCACAGAAGAAGATGATTCCAGAAATGGATGAAGCCCTTCGAGGTATGGAAACGTCTGGACAGGCTGGTCTTCCCGTCATTGGACCGGCTCCGGGCGATGCTCTTGTCGGTCGAACTGCAAAGGCCCGCAAAGAACTGGTGGAACTACAGCGACTGGAAGGTCAGGGTAAACAACTGGCCTACTCCATTGCTGTTGTCTATGCGAGCCTCGGAGACCATGACCAGGCATTCCATTGGCTGGACGTTGCCTACCGGGCCCGAGATGGATCACTGATCTTGCTGAAGACTGACCCGTCGCTTGATGTCCTGCGTGAAGACCCTCGATTCACCGAATTGCTTCGCAAGATGAATCTCGCTTTCAACACTTAACGATGCTAGACATCATAGCTTCAACACATTGTCGATCTTCCCCAGTTGCGCGCATTTTGCCGATAACCGTTTGACGTGGCGGCAGTCCAATTGATTGGTTTGCCGCGAGGTAACGTCCATGCGGACACTATTCGACACTTTCGTCCAGACATTGCGCACGCTCTGGGCGCACAAGCTTCGTTCTTTTCTCACCATGTTCGGAATTGCCTGGGGCGTGGGTTCCCTTTTGCTGCTGGTGGGGGTTGGCGAAGGATTTCGTAACGGTAATCGCAAACAGCTCGAGACCTTTGGCAAGAACATCATCTTCTTTTTCGGCGGACGCCAGCCGGCGGTTGAAGGCAGCTTCACGTCCATGAAGTGGTTCAACCTGACGTATGACGACTATCTAGCGATAAAGAACGAATCGAAGATCGCGATCAGCATCTCCCCGCTCATTGCGCGTGACGATATTCGCGCGGTCAGTGAATATACGAGCACCAACGGCCAAGTGTCCGGCGTGCCTCCGGTCTACAACCAGGTGCGGACGATTCCACTGCAGGTAGGGCGTTGGATTAACGACGAGGACAATGAGCAGCGCCGGCGGGTTTGCGTGCTGGGCCGCGAGATGACGCGCAATATGTTTCCGGGACGGCCGGCGGTCGGGAACACGATCTTGTTGAACGGCGTGCGCTTCGAAGTGGTGGGCATGCTCTCGATGATCGGACACGAAGAGCACAATGCCACGAACATCCGCATTTTTGTTCCCTTTAACACCATGCGCGAACTCTTTCCTCTGAAGGGCGATAACTCGCAAGAAGGGAATGCAATTTCGTTCATCAACTACCAGCCGCGCACCTACGAAGAAAATGAAGAGGCCAAGGAAGAAATTCATCAGATTGTTGCCCGCAATCACGGTGGCTTCGATCCGAAGGGCAAAGATATCTGGGAAGAGTGGGACACCATCAAGAACCAGAAGACAATGGGCAAGATCTTCACGGCCATGGACTGGTTTCTGGGCGGCGTAGGCCTGGTGACGCTGACGTTGGGCGCGATCGGCATCGTCAACATCATGCTGGTAGCGGTGACCGAGCGCACGCGCGAGATCGGCCTTCGCAAAGCTCTGGGCGCGACCAATCGAAACATTCTGTTTCAGTTCTTTTTGGAGGGCGCGTTTCTCACCTTGCTCAGCGGAGCAATCGGAGTGGGCGGCGCGATGCTCGTCGTAAAGCTGCTTTCCGGCGTGCAACTTCCACAGGGATTCGACACACCCAGAATTATTCCGGTATCGGCGGTGGGCGCGGTGTTGTCTCTGGCGCTGGCAGGAATCATTGCCGGGCTGTATCCGGCGCGGAAAGCGGCCATGCTGGAACCGGTGGAAGCCCTACGTCAGGAGTAGTTTATGACCCGTGATCTGTTGAACGAAGCCTACGGTGCAATGCGACACAACCAGCGCCGCACCACCCTGACCATGCTCGGAATGGCATGGGGAATTGCGACGGTAGTTATCCTGCTGGCGTTTGGCTCCGGATTTGAGCGCGCTATCGGCCTGATCTTCAGTTCGTGGGGCGTTGATGTGATCGGCGCGTTCCCCGGACGGACGTCATTGCAGTCTGGCGGATCGAAGGCGGGCAGCGAGGTGCGGCTCAAATTGGCGGACGTCGATTACATCCGCAGCGAAGTCCCGATGGTGAAGGGCGTCACGCCCATTTTCGATCGCCAGAACGGCGCGACCATTCAGCACGACACCCGCACCTACACCAATCTTTTTCTCACTGGAGTTTTCCCGGTATACGAGAGGATTCGCGGATTCGAGGTGGCGACCGGACGTGGCCTTAGTGAAGAAGATCAGTTTCAGCGCTCGCGCGTAGCGGTAATCGGCGACGAGACGAAGCGCAGACTCTTCTCCGGCGAAGCAGCGCTCGGGCAAAGCATCAGAATTAATGGCGTCAGTTTTGAGGTGGTAGGCGTTTATCGGCACAAGGTGCAGGGCGGAGACAACAACGACAACAGCATGGTGGTCATCCCGTTCAGCACAATGGGAGATTTGTATGACACGCGATACATCACCGGCATTTTCATGGACTACGAGGGACAAGATCATCAGCAACTGGCGCGGGTAGTGCGCTCGGTGCTGGCGGCGCACCATAATTTTCGGGCCGACGATCATCGCGCTGTGTTCATTGCCGACTTCAAGCAGGATTTCGACGAATTCCGGATCGTAACCGTCGCACTAAAAGTCCTCCTCGCATTCATCGGCGCCCTCACGCTTGGGATCGGCGGCATCGGGTTGATGAACATCATGCTGGTCTCGGTGCAGCAGCGAACGCGGGAAATTGGTGTCGAAAAGGCGCTCGGGGCTAATAAAGCGCACATCCTGTTTCAGTTTCTGGCGGAAGCGATGGCAATTACTTTTGCTGGCGGGCTGGCGGGAATCGCTATCGCGTATCTCATCTCGTGGGGCGTGGGTGCACTTCCGCTGATGAGCGCCTTCGGCGAGAGCTCATCTGCTGGCGACGTTCATCTTCACATCAATGTGAGCAGCCTGATGGTCTCGACAGCAATCTTGTGCCTGGTGGGAATCATCAGCGGTATGGTGCCAGCAGTGCGGGCGGCGCAACTGGATCCGATTGAGAGCCTTCGCTACGAATAAATTTGTCCGTCTATTGCACCCGGTATAATGCTCGACCAGCGCAACTATGTCGCGACTCGAGCGAACTATCTTCATTGCCGTTTGTCTGCGCGGCCTGCCGACATGCGAGAACCATACCATCCCAAAGACTAACTCCACCGAATCGATCGAAGCCGGCTCGAAGCGACTCAGGCGGCGATTCGCGCTGAGTAGAACTCAAAATTTTGCTGGAGAATGTTAACCATGAGAATTGTTTTCGCACTGATCATGAGCATATTGATCGCTACCGCAGGCTCTGCGCAGCAAAACCAGGCTTCGCAAGACAAGCCATCCGACAAAACAAAACCGGCGGCGACCAAGGAAAAGAAAGATAAGAAGGAACAGGCGCCACCTGGTGCTCCGGACAAAGCGCCTGATACTTCCAGCAAACCTGCGGAGTCTTCCAAACCTGACTCCAATGAAGCCACCGACAAAGAAGAACACTACGACGTGAGTGAGGCGTCCCCTGTCATTACGCACCACCAGATTTCGGCGGGCGGTAAGTCGCTCAGCTACACGGCCACCACCGGCCGGTTGCCCATCAAGCGTGGGGACGGGAAGATCGAAGCCGAAATGTTTTTCGTCGCCTACACGGTCGACGGTCAGGATTCCGGCAAGCGTCCGCTGACATTTGCGTTCAACGGGGGACCGGGATCGGCCTCGGTCTGGCTGCACATGGGTGCGCTCGGGCCGAAGCGTGTGGTGCTCGAGTCAAACGGGTTCATGCCGGCAGCGCCGTATCGGATGGAAGACAATCCCGCGACCTTGCTCGACCGCAGCGATCTCGTCATGGTGGACGCGATGGCCACCGGCTATTCCCGCGCCGCCAACGCCGAACTCACCAAAAAGTTTCTCGGAGTGAAAGGCGACGTGCAGGCGTTCGGAGAATTTATCCGGCTTTATCTTTCACGTTACGACCGCTGGTCTTCGCCTTTGTTCCTGCTTGGCGAAAGCTATGGAACGACGCGGGCCGCGGGCGTTGCCGGTTATCTCGCCGACCACGGAATTTCATTTAACGGCGTCACGCTTCTGTCCATGGCAGTGGATTTTCAGACGCTGGAATGGAACAAGTCGAACGACCTTCCCTATGTATTGCTGCTGCCGACGTTTAACATGATCGCCGGCTATCACCACAAACTTGCCGCCGATTTGTCGCAGGATATGGCAAAGACGCGGCAGGAAGTCGTGCACTGGGCGACGAATGATTATTTGATTGCACTCGGCAAAGCCGACGCCATGACTCCGGAAGAACACAAGAAAGTTGTGGAGCAACTCGCTCGCTACACCGGATTGCGTCCGGAGGTAATCGAGAACAACAACCTGCGCATTGACGTTCCCACCTTCACAAAAGAATTGCTGCTCGATCAGAAACTACTCGTGGGACGGCTCGACGGACGCTTCAGCAGCCCCGACCCGGGAGATGGCGGCTTCTACGACCCAGCCAGTGCTGCAATTCTTCCGCCCTACACCTCTGTCTTCAACAACTACCTGCGCGTCGATCTGGGCTACAAATCAGACATGCCGTACCGGGTCTTTGCGTTTGACGAGAGTGCTTTCCAAAAATGGGAATGGGGCAACGCAGTGGAGGGCTTCCCGAGCACTGCGGGTGGATTGCGCTCGGCGATGATTAAGAATCCATATTTGAAGGTTCTTGTAATGGAAGGCCATTACGACTTGGCTACGCCCTTCGCCGCTGCCGATTGGACTATGGATCACTTGAATCTGGATGCTAAGTATCGGCAGAGCGTTTCGTATGCGACGTATGAGGCGGGCCATATGGTCTATATTGACCGCGCAGAGCACACGAAGATGAAGAAAGATCTCGTGGACTTCATGGACAAGTGCCTGCCGAAATAGGGCTTCGGGTCACAAGGTCACAGGTCCGAGTGTCCCGGCATCTTTAAGAGGCGAAAGCTGAGAGCCGTGATGTGTGATCTGCCTTTATGCGCGCCGCCGCAATTTTCGGACTCGGCACTTCATCGCAAAACCTGGATGCGTTCCGGGAGTACTCGGCGACCGAGTGGATCGAGGGAGTGCCTGCTCGCTCGGCCGATGCCGACGCCATTCTTGTTTTCGGAGGAGATGGCACAATCCATCGGCACCTGTCCGCGCTCGTTCGGCTGAAGTTGCCTGTGCTTGTGATTCCAGCAGGAAGCGGAAATGACTTCGCGCGCGCGTTGAAATCGCACTCTATTCGCGACTCCCTTCGTGTCTGGCACGACTTCGAATGCGGAAAGGCACGGGTCCAGACAATCGATCTCGGAGTCATCAGGCCCTCCGCGAATCCGGAAACTTTCCATTACTTCTGCTGCGTCGCGGGATGCGGCATAGATTCCATTGCCGCGCAACGCGCCAACCGGATGCCGCGTTGGCTGCGCCGAAACGGCGGCTACGTGTTGTCTCTACTCCCACTTCACCTGAGACTTCCGGCCTACAACATGCGGTTCTCATATTCGAACCACAACGGTCCCGAGCGGGATGACAACCTCACACTACTCGCTGCCTTCGCCAACACAGAGTTTTATGGCGATGGTATGCGGATTGCGCCTGATGCCGACCCATGCGATGGAAAGCTCGACGTCTGCCAGATCTTGACGATGAGTCCATGGAGGCTGTTCTGTATGTTCCCAACCGTCTATTTCGGGAATCACCTGCGAATGCCCGAGGTCAAGTATTCGAAAGCGGAACGCATCCGGCTGGAAACAGAAACGCCGCTGGAAATCTATGCCGATGGAGAATTTGTCTGCAAGACGCCCGCGGAGTTTGGAATCGAAAGCGGAGCCCTTATGGTGATCACGGCCGCTCCTGACTCCTGACTCTAGATTCCTCATCCAACGCCAGATTCAGTTCCAGCACATTTACACGAGGCTCTCCCAAGAATCCCCACGTGCGTCCGGCGGTATGGTCGCTGACCAACCGCACAATCTCGGTTTCCGTCATTCTTCTCTCGATTGCCACGCGATGAATCTGGAAGGCGGCCGCCGCGGGGGTAATCTCGGGATCGAGACCCGACGCGGATGTCGTCACCATATCAGTCGGAACCGGCGTACCCGGGTTCTCGGTGCGAAGCCTCGCCACATCGCCATTCACACGGTCGATCAGCTTTTGATTCGTTGGCCCCAATTGCGATCCATTGGAATTCGAGGCGTCGTAATTCACGGCGGACGGGCGCGAGTGAAAATATCCCGATCCTGTAAATGCCTGGCCGATGATGCGCGAGCCCACGATCTTTCCATTCGCCTCGATCAACTGCCCATTGGCTTTGTCGCGAAAGAACGTTTGCGCGAGCCCCGTGACCGCGAGCGGGTAAATGATGCCCAGCAGTATTGTGGTCGCTATTGTCATCCGTATAGCGGTCAAAAGATTTTTCTTCATCGTGATTTCCTACGCGAGTCCTGCGCGCGTAATTAGTATGTCGATCACCTTAATGGCGACGAACGGAACCACGATTCCGCCAGCGCCGTAGATCAAGAGATTGTTGCGGAGGAGCGCGGCGGCACCCATCGGACGATATTTCACTCCGCGCAGTGCCAGCGGAATCAGCGCGATGATGATCAGTGCATTGAAGATCACCGCCGACAGGACGGCCGATTCAGGGGTCTTCAAGTGCATGATGTTCAGAGCATTCAATACGGGAAAAGTTCCCGCAAACATGGCGGGGATGATAGCGAAATACTTGGCCACATCGTTCGCGATTGAAAATGTGGTCAGCGAACCGCGCGTCATCAACAACTGCTTGCCGATTTCCACGATTTCAATCAGCTTCGTCGGATTGGAATCGAGGTCAACCATGTTGCCGGCTTCTTTTGCGGCCTGAGTGCCGGTGTTCATGGCGACTCCCACATCCGCCTGAGCCAGCGCGGGCGCATCGTTGGTTCCATCTCCGGTCATGGCGACGAGTTTGCCGTCGCCCTGTTCGCGCTTGATGAGATCCATTTTGTCTTTGGGCGTCGCCTGCGCGAGGAAGTCATCGACTCCGGCTTCCCGCGCGATGGCAGCCGCCGTCAACGGATTGTCGCCCGTGATCATGACGGTTTTAATTCCCATCGCACGCAGATGTTTGAAGCGCTCGCGCATGCCGCCTTTTACGATGTCTTTCAGGTGGATGACACCCAAGGCTCGCTGATTCTCTGCGACCACCAGGGGCGTTCCGCCGGAGCGCGCGATGAACTCCACGCTCGCCTGAATTTCTTTCGGAAGCATGGTGCCATGGTGGTTCAGGTAATTGATGATGGCATCGACTGACCCTTTTCGGATCTCACGGCCATCCAGGTTGACGCCCGACATTCTCGTCTGCGCCGTGAACGGGACAAATACTGCTTCATGTACCGCCAGCTCCCTCCCGCGCAGGCCGTAGCGTTCTTTCGCGAGGACGACAATCGACCGGCCCTCCGGAGTTTCGTCTGCCAACGAGGAAAGCTGCGCAGCATCTGCCATTTCCGCCTCGGTGATGCCGGGCGCTGCGATGAAGTCCGACGCCTGGCGGTTTCCCAGTGTGATCGTCCCGGTCTTGTCGAGAAGCAGTGTGTTCACGTCCCCCGCAGCTTCGACCGCGCGGCCGGACATTGCCAGAACATTGTGCTGAACGAGCCGGTCCATCCCCGCGATGCCGATCGCGGAGAGCAATCCGCCAATCGTGGTCGGAATCAGGCAGACGAGCAGCGATACAAGAACGAAGATGGTTTGCGGAGAGCCAGAGTAAATCGCGAACGGCTGCAAAGTAACCACCGCGAGCAGAAAAATGATGGTCAACCCGGCCAACAGAATGTTCAGCGCGACCTCGTTCGGAGTCTTCTGCCGTTCCGCACCTTCAACCAGCGCGATCATGCGATCGAGAAACGTTTCTCCGGGATTGGAAGTGATTCGAACCTTAATTTGATCGGAGAGCACGCGGGTGCCGCCTGTTACCGCCGAACGGTCTCCTCCCGCCTCGCGGATCACGGGCGCCGATTCGCCCGTGATGGCGGATTCGTCCACCGACGCCACGCCTTCGACGATTTCGCCATCGGAGGGGATCAGTTCGCCCGCTGAGACGACCACGAGGTCTCCGGTACGGAGCTTCGAACTTGGACGCTTTTCGATAGCGCCGCTTTTCGTCAGGCAATTGGCGGTAGTCTCGGACCTAGCCTTGCGCAATGTATCGGCCTGCGCCTTGCCGCGGCCCTCTGCCATCGCTTCGGCAAAGTTCGCGAACAGCACCGTGAACCACAACCACAGCGTGATCTGTAAATTGAACTTGAAATCCGCGCCGCCTTTGAAGAGCAGCACCGTGGTGATTACACTACCGATCTCCACTACGAACATTACGGGATTGCTCATCATTGTCCGGGGATTGAGCTTCAGCAGCGCATCCCAAAGCGCACGACCGACAATTTTCCATTCCCATATCGCTTTCATTTTCTTGGCCATAGTGGAATCTCAGAAGGTCTTGCCAGCATTCACCATCAAGTGCTCCAGAACCGGACCCAGGCTCAGCGCCGGGAAAAATGTCAGAGCGCCGACGATGACGATTACTCCGATCAGGAGCACGGTGAACAGCGGCGTGGTTACCGGGAACGTTCCAAGCGACGGCGGAACATACTTCTTCCGTGCCAAATTGCCGGCAATGGCGAGCATTGGAATGATCATCAGGAAGCGGCCGGCCAGCATCGTGACCCCCATCGTGATGTCGTACCATGGCGTGTTCACCGTCAACCCTCCGAACGCGGAACCATTATTTCCAGCTCCTGACGTGAAGGCATACAAGATTTCGCTCAGTCCGTGCGGGCCCGGGTTCGCGATGCTTGATACGCCGAAGTCCTTAACACTGGAAATAGCAGCAAACGCCAGAATGACGAGCGGGAACACCAGAACAACCAGCATCGCCATCTTCACGTCATATGCTTCGATTTTCTTGCCGAGATATTCCGGGGTGCGGCCTACCATCAGCCCGGCGATAAATACCGCGAGCACGATGTAGATCATCATTCCGTACATGCCGGAGCCGACTCCACCGAAGATGATTTCGCTCAGCATGATGTTGACGAGCGGGACCATGCCGCCGAGCGGAGTGAATGAATCGTGCCAACCGTTGATGGCTCCACAACTGGCATCGGTGGTGGCGGTTGCGAACAGCGCAGAATTGGCGATCCCGAAGCGAACTTCTTTACCCTCCATGTTGCCGCCGGATTGAGTGGCGGTCGCGCGCTGATCCACACCGCGAAGCAGAGGGTTGCCGCCAGCCTCTGCCCAATAAGTGACGGTGATTCCGGCAAGGAAAAGAATCGCCATTGCGGCCCAGACGGACCAACCATGGCGCTGCGAACCGGTCATTCGCCCCAATGTGTAAGTGAGGCCCGAGCCGATTGCGAAAATGCAGAACAGTTCGATCAGGTTTGAAAGCGGAGTGGGATTCTCAAAGGGGTGGGCGCTGTTCGCATTGAAAAACCCGCCGCCGTTCGTCCCCCATTCTTTGATGATCTCCTGCGAAGCGACTGGGCCTTGCGCGATAACTTGTTCGGTAACGGTGGTAGCCACACTCTTTCCGTCCGCGCCGGTGGTTTGTACCTGCTGTGGCTCAATCAGCATGGCGTGATCGTAGGGGCGGAGGTTCTGCACCACGCCTTGCGAGACCAAAAGTAATGAGCCCACAATGCAAAACGGTAATAGCACCCACAGGAACGCACGCACCATATCAACCCAGAAGTTGCCAATGGTGTCCATCTGGCGGCGTGCGACGCCGCGAATAAATGCGATGGCCAGCGCTATTCCAACTGCCGCTGATACGAAGTTGTGATACGCGAGCCCGGCCATCTGCGTGAAATAGCTCATGGTGGACTCGCCGGCATATGCCTGCCAGTTCGTGTTG
Organism: Acidobacteriota bacterium; assembly: GCA_003225495.1. Taxonomy (GTDB): domain Bacteria; phylum Acidobacteriota; class Terriglobia; order Terriglobales; family Acidobacteriaceae; genus Acidiflorens. Next base: position 10,590 of record QIAJ01000111.1, on the reverse strand, counting down.
GTAGCGAACGACGCTGCTGTATTGAACGCGAGATGCGCGGGACTCACCGCCCCAAACTTCTGCGGATTGAATGGCAGGAATCCCTGCACGCGCTGGATCAAGTACAGCACCAGCATGGACACAACGCTGAACAGCAGCATGGAGATGGCATATTCCGTCCAGCGCATTTCATGATTCTCGTCAACTGCCGTCACGCGGTAGAGCACCCGCTCGATGGGCCGCAGGGCGGGATCCATGAACGTCTTTTCCCGGTTAAACACACGGGCCATGAAAATTCCCAGTGGCTTGGTCACGGCGAAAATTAGCGCCAGGAAGACCAGAATCTGCAGCCACCCGTTGATAGTCATGTCAGAACTTCTCCGGACGCAGCAATGCGTAGAACAGATATCCGATTGTGAGCGCGCTGATGACGAGCATGATGATCGCTTCCAGGCTCATATCGCTTCCCTCATTTCAGGCGGTCGCAGAAAGTTACATAGCCAATCGAGGCTGCGAAGAATGCAATCGACACCACCACGAAAATCAGATCCTGCATGCGAGCTCCTCCTCCCTAAAACTTGAGCAGTATGGCGAAGTTCAGGCGGTCTTCCGTCTTGCGAAGGTCCGGCGTAAACCCCTCTACCAGCGATCCCGGCGCTCCCTGATTGCCGCCAGGGGGCGTCACGCCTCCCGGTCCGGAGAAATACGGCACACTCGCCGCGCGATGGTTGTACTCCCACCGGAAAGTAATGTATTGACTGGGCATGTAATCGAAAGTTGCGGAAGCATCCCAAGCCTTGTAAGGATCGCCGGGATTCTCGGTGAAGTAGGGCGTCCCAGAAGTTGCAGTGGCGCCATTGATCGGCGGCAGGAGCACCAGATACCGCCCTGGGTTATTAATCTTGCCACCACCCACTGTCAGGCCATACCTATCCCGTGCGAACCAGAGGCGGTTGTACAACATAAAGCCGATGAAACTCTGCTTGGGCCAAACCACCCTTTGCCCATCGATGATCTTCACGGAGTTGCCGGCGCAGCTCACCCCGCCGCCGTGCTCACATCCCAGGTCACCCGTCAGAGAAAATGCGGCCTTGCTGACGAAGTTCTCGGGATTGTCGTAGTACTTGACCTGGATGCTGTCATCAGTGTGATAACGAATACGACCCGGGCTATTGAGGGCGTCCGCGCCTAGAGCATACTGGTTCCCGACGATCGACAGCCATGGAGTCGGGCGCCACATAATCTGCCCTCCAACGCCCGGCCGGTTGTTGAAGCGCCCATAGGATTGCCATCCGTTCACGAACCAAGGTTCAATTTTCAGTTTCTCACTCGGAAAAATTTGGACGCGTACTCCATTGAAAAACCACGGCGTATTCGACGAAACATACGAGGGCTGGTACGCCCAGTTGTCGAAGCTGTAATAACTGAAAAGCCCTACATAAGACATGAAAATGCCCGCGTCCACGTTAATGCCGTGCAAGGCATTGAAGTGATAGCCACCATAGGCTTCGGACAAGTAACGATAGGCGTTATCGAGGTTCCACTGGCCACGTGAGGGGCTGGCATCATTGCGCGGAGTGGTTTGAGAGTACATCCCGAACTGTGTCATCAGACGTGCGCGAACGTTGTCATAGTGGAAGTCGCCGCCAACGCCGAGTTGAGTGAGTTGGATTTCGTTGGCCCGGAAAACTTCGCTCGAGCCGCCGATGGTGTCGTCCTTGGGGTGGCGGAAGTCATAGATGTAATCGACGTCGGCGCGGATTTCGGGTGTGAAGAACTTGGAATCGAAAGCGGGCGTTTTCGTCCGCGGAGTGCCATTCAGCCAAGTCCAATCCGCGAAGGCGAACGGTTCGGCTTTCTCCGGCTTCTCGGTAGGTGTGGTTTGCGGCTGGGAGCTTATCTTTGTCTCCTCGACCAGTGCCTCGTGAAAAGCAATAATTTCTGGGGCAGTTTGCGGAATTGACTTCAGGTCTTTGCTCTCTTCCAGACGTTCGACCTTCGCCTTGAGCTCCTGGACTAACTCGCGAAGCTGGCGTACTTCTTCCGCGCTCGCGGCATTGGACGGACTCGCTGCTTCCTGCGCGCTCAGGGGGAGGGCAAAAAGGACGACGGCAACGATTGTGAATAAGATTCTCGTATTTTGTTCTCCGCGGGAGCGGCCCCCGTTTGATTTCAAACCCGCCTCCACGAGCTTTAGGCTCTTGATTTCCCTTAGGTTTGCTAAAGATTGCGTTTTCGTGTGGACACTCACTCTTCCAGTGGGCCGTCGGCGGGTTTCGGGTTCCAATGCCATCAGGGAGAAACGCAAAAAAACAACCGACGCCAGCAGCCCCAATCCCAATTGGAAAATCACGTTGATGCTCTCTGCAATTCAGTTACTTAGCCATTGCACAGGCCGGACGCTAAGGGTCGCGTAAGGGCTTAATAAAATATTCATAAGGACTTAGGGGTTTAAGGACCGGAAAAGGGTACAAGCTCGCACCTTAAGCGATAGACAAGCCCTGTTTTCGCTTACGGATGTGCTCCTTGAATGGGCGTGGGCCGGAGGGAATGATTAGATAGCCGGAGAGACCGTTCCCCCTACTGTCGACGTGATTCCAGACGAGAATCAATCACCAGGCTGGAAGCGATAGCCGATCCAGGGTTCTGTAACAATGTAGCGCGGCGAAGAGGCAGTAGGCTCGAGCTTCTTACGCAACTGTCCCACGAAGACGCGCAGGTATTCAACTTGCTCGGTGCTGTCTCCGCCCCAGACCGCGCCCAGGAGCGCGCGGTGGGTTACGACCTTGCCCGCGCGGCGCGCAAGAAAAACAAGCAGATCAAATTCCTTTGGCGTCAGATGTACGGCGCGCTTCCGCACCTCGACGGTGCGCGCTCCTGGATCAATGCGGAAATCTCCCAGTTCGATCGGCGCCTGTTCCGATTCTTCAGGCCGTGCCCGCCGGAGATTCGCACGCACGCGCGCCAGCAATTCTTCGATACCGAAAGGCTTGGTCACGTAGTCATCCGCTCCAGCGTCCAGAGCCTTGACCTTGGATCGCTCCTCGCCTCGCACCGAGAGCACGATGATCGGAATCTGGCTCTTGGTTCGCAGCCGCCGGCAAAGCTCGAGCCCATCCATGTTGGGCATGGCAAGATCGGTAATGACCAGATCGGGAGTCCAGTCTTTCATGATCTCCAGCGCCGTCTCGCCATCATTTGCAACGCGAATGTCGTACCCATGGCTGGCAAGCGACGTCCGCAGAACCCGCGTGATCTGCGGTTCGTCGTCAACCACGAGAATGCGTTTATGATCCGCCATGGCGCGGGTCAGTCGGGCTCCTGCGTCACGATGTGGACGTCCACTGCGGGGGCATCGCGCAGAAACTGATGAATCGCGGATAGATAAAAATATCTCTTCCATCCCCGCGTCGCGGAACGTCCGAACACGACCTGCGTGATGTGCTTTTCATTAACAAATTCCGCCACGGACTGCGCCACGCTCTTTCCCTGTACCTTCACCACTGATGCCCCGACATTTTCTGCAAAGCGAAAGTTTGCGTTCAGCGTCTTCTGATTTTCGACGCTCGTGTCCTGTCCCATGTCGGTATAGACGACAAACAATTCCGCATCGATCGCCTGTGCCATGCGCGCTCCTCTCGCAATCAGATACTGAGCGGCAGGATTAGAACTAACGCAGACCGCGATCCGTTCTCGAATATTGACCGTGCTATCACCGGGTTGCCTTTCGCGCCGCTGCGCCAGGCTGCGATCGACCTCATGCGCGACCTGCCGCAATGCCAGTTCGCGCAGCGCAATCAGATTGGTTTCGCGAAAGAAGTTTTCCAGCGCGCGGCTGACCCGTTCCTGCGGATAGATGTCCCCCCCGGCGCATTCGATTCTGAAGGGCTTCGGGAGTCAAGTCAGTCATCACTACTTCGTTGACCCGTTGCAGTACCCAGTCCGGCACTGTCTCCCGCACCTGAATTCCGGTAACGGTCTGCACGGTGGGCGTCACACTCTCCAGGTGCTGAATGTTCATCGTGGAAAGCACGTCGATGCCGGCATCCAGAAGTTCAAGAACGTCCTCATAGCGTTTGCGGTGCTTGCTCCCCTCGATGTTGGTGTGGGCCAGTTCATCCACAAGAACGACTTGAGGTTTGCGCGCCAGGATGGCATCGACATCCATCTCTTCGAAAGCCGCGCCTTTGTAATCGATCGCCTTGCGCGCAACAACTTCCAGATTTGCGACGAGTTCAGCCACTGGCTTGCGTCCGTGCGTCTCCAAAATCCCGATCACGGTATCCTCGCCGCGGCTGTGACGACGGATTGCTTCGCTCAGCATGCTGTAAGTCTTGCCAACGCCCGGAGCGTACCCGAGGAACAGCTTGAATACACCTCCGCTTTTCGCGGGGGCGGCCTCCTCCAGCCATTGTTCGGGCGTCCTGGACATCGCGCTTATTGTCGTCGAGACATTCGGCTTTGTCGATGTCGGATACAATCTGCTCGTGAAACCACCGGCCCGGTCGGCTGCAGGCTACGTGCTCGCTGCGTTCTCTACGGTCGCGATTATTGTTCTTGGCCGCAGTCTGACGGGAGTGAATCCAACCACTATTGCGCTGGTCTTTTTGCTGGGCGTACTCGGTATTTCCACATTCTGGGGGCTGCGGCAGGCGGTCTTCATGGCGCTGATCGCGACCCTGGCTTTCAATTATTTCTTCCTTCCTCCACTGGGCACGTTTTCCATCGCCGAGCCGCAGAACTGGATCGCCCTTTTCGCATTTCTGGTGACGGCGGTGACCGCCAGCCAACTCTCAGAGCGTGCCCGGCGCGAGGCACGCAACGCCAATGAACGACGCCGGGAACTCGAACGCCTGTATGCGTTCAGCCAGCAATTACTCACCAGTGACAATGCTGCTGAACTGCTGAATGCGATTCCACGCTACCTGGTGGAGTCCTTCGGCGTGCGTTCCGCAGCTCTTTTTCTTGTGAGCCGTGCCGATGTTTACCGCTCGGGGCCGAACATCGATGGACTTGAAATTCACGATCTCCAGTTATGTTGCCTGCGCAGCGAGCCGCGTATCGATCGCGCGAATGAATGGGCATTCATGCCGCTCAGCCTGGGAACGCGAGTCGTTGGGAGTGTTGGAACGTCCGGTTCGCTCCTGTCGCGTCAGACGCTCGATGCCATTGGAAGCCTGATCGCGATTGCCGTCGAACGCGTGGGCGCGATCGAAAAGCTGGGGCGTGCCGAAGCGGCTCGCGAAAGCGAACAGTTGCGTTCTCTGTTGCTCGATTCGGTGACACATGAATTTCGCACTCCACTGACGGCCATCAAGGCCTCAGTGACGGCGCTTCTGGGCAGCCCGGGGCTTCAGTCGGCCGAGAAAGAAGACCTACTCACGGTCATCAATGAAGAGAGCGACCGGTTGAACAGGTTGGTGGGAGAAGCGGCGGAGATGGCGCAACTGGACGCAGGAAAAGTCGAATTACAGATCGAGCCGGCGCGTATACGCGACATGGTCGACGAAGCTCTGGAGGAATTGAAGCAGGTTCTCACCCCTCATCCCGTGGAAGTACGAATCCCCGACGATCTGCCTCCCACGCGTATGGATTCAGCACGCATCAAGGAGGTTCTCGTGCATCTGCTCGAGAATGCCGCCAAGTATTCGGGCGTGAACGCTGCTATCCGCGTTACCGCAGAAATCAAGAATGAAACGCTGACCACGAGCATTGCGGATCGCGGTCCAGGCATCGACGATTTGGAGCAGGCCCTCATCTTCGACAAGTTTTATCGCGGGCGCAATCAGCGCGTGCGTGTCCACGGAACTGGCATGGGATTGGCGATCTGCAAAGCCATTGTGGAAGCTCACGGCGGGCGGATCGGAGTAACCAGCCAGCTTGGGCATGGCACGGTTTTTTATTTCAGCTTGCCAACGGAGTGAGCTTTGCTCGTAAGAATCGAGGGATTTTTTGCGTGGATTTATTCGGTCCCAATATCATTTCCGGCAGCAGGCTCTTCGGGAATGTGATCCGCGGATCCCTCGATTGGGGAATTTACCACCAGACTGCTAGCGGCCAACTTCCGCAAGCGGGCAGTGTGCTGACGCAGGGCGGCTCGCAACTGTCGGATGATGCCATCCAAATCAGCGCTATCCCGGGCGCTGATTGCCTGCGCAATCAGGGCTTGAATTTGGTCTTCGAGGTTGTGCACGGGGCAAACCGATCCAGCGCGCATACTATCGCTGATCGTAGTGAATCAAACATACGGTATTCACTGTAGGCCGGACTCTCTAGGGTGATTATCTTATCGATCGTTCCTTTTTACGATAGGGCGTTTTGCCGCTCCCGAATTCGCCTTGCTGAAATTGAATCGCCTCGCTTTCGATCAGGTGCGCTAGCGGACCGACAGATCAATCGGGCGGAACTTAGACTTCGTTCGCTTCTCCCGGAGGGACTCCATGACCACCCCAGACACCTCCCGGCCACCTGATTGGAAAAGTCTTTATGACCTTGCAGTGATGGAGCTCGACCCTACACAGAGAGTGGGACGAATCGCGGACGCTCGTAACGCGATTCTGAACAGGATCGAAGAGACAATCACAAAACCCGGCAAGTATAACGAGCGTCAGGCGCTCAGTGACGCCCTGAACGGATTGCGCGTACTACGCCAGCAGCAGGAGCAGCGCGCCTCAGCAGTTGCGCCTCTCCGACAGAAAACAGGCTGAGGCGAAAAAAGAATCAATCGACGTAGTGGAAGCTCGATATGCAAGAACGTACCCTTCTTGAAGCCGCTGTAGCAAAGGTCATCCTGTTGGCTGAAGTGCAGGGAATGACCATCGACGATCTCATCGAAATGCTCGACTCGGGAGCATCGGTAGCGGACATCCTGGTTGCCCTCAGTCCGCACGGGTACCCAGTCGCATAAGACAATTACCACTGACATCTGCCTGACGTGGGGAGTTGCGAACTGTTTCGTTCCGCAAATGGGGGCGGAATCCGCAGTGAGATTTTTGCGCGCTAGCTCTGTGGATTCATTTTGCGGGCGGATAGCTTGTCGGCATGATCGAGCAGCATTCGAAACTGTTTCAATAGATCCTGCCGCTCGGCGGAGCTGGTAGTGGTTTTGAGCCGTTCCGAAAGAGTGCGGAACTGCGCCGCTATGTCGTGAAAGTTTGAGTCTGACTCTTTTGGCATCGGGAGAGTACCAGGCCACAAGAATGCAGGAACCAATGCAGTTGTGCGATACCCAACATTCCCGACCACGAATGTGCTAGCGGCAAGCACCTTCGGGTGATTGCCACCTGGGGGATTGGATTCCGGTAATTTCAGGTGGTGGGCCCGCTAGGATTTGAACCTGGAACCAACAGATTACGAGTTTGCCTTCTGGTCGTGGCTCACGGGTTCAGGGAGCAGGATGAGTGAATTGGGGATTTTTACTATTTATCGAGGCGCAGGAAGAAGGCCGACTGCAGTTAGCATTTCTCGGAACTACTTCGCCTCTACTCCGAATATTTCCGTTCGAGTACTCTCCATTCCCAAAGTCCGCCAAGCCAGCCCGCACAAAGCAAGGAAAACAGTTGCCACGCCCAATACTTTGGGAAATGGCTGTAGGCCACATAACTCGGCACGATTGTCCACACGGCAAGAACGCCACAGAACGCGACGCCGTGGGTGATTACAAAGTGAGTTCTGCCTTTCGGCCGAATTTCCCTCCACTGCTCTTTTCCTGCCGACCCCCGCTTCAATCGAATCGGCCAAACCGCACATACGCATGCAACCATAATTGCGACGATTGCAACTCCCTTTCCCTTAAAGCCGAAACGATAGGATGCTGCTGCTAAGCCGGTCATGACAAGGGCAAGTGTTAATGCATTTTTATTGGTCATTTGCAATCTTCCAGACACCCGCGTTTCATCATGGCAAAAATGGTATGCCAGTTCGTCTCAAAAGCCAACGAAATGGTGCACAGTAGAGGGACCGTTGACGAATGAGGCGATTTCACTAACGTCAAGCCGGGTCACAAGCGAAGTCGCACGACGCTGCCCTGTGGCCTAGTCGAAAGTTGGGAAACGCCTCGCCAGCTTTTTACAGCCTTGTGGTGGGCCCGCTAGGATTTGAACCTAGAACCAACAGATTATGAGTCTGCTGCTCTAACCGTTGAGCTACGGGCCCGCTTGAAGTCCATCCAGTATAGAAGGTCAGGCTCGATCATGTGGATGTAGGGAAGGGTGTTCGACCCATCCAGCCGCGGCCGCACTCTAGACCGTCGGGCTGCGGTCGAAATTGTTTGATCGCGTGAGCGTTGCTACTTCCAGTTTGTAGTACTCATACCACTTTGCCCGGCCCACCTTTTGAACGACCAGATGCTGAACGTCAGAGCGCCATTTCGTCAGAGTCTCTTCGTCCTGCCACCAGGCAACGGTCAGGCGCTCACCGTCTTCGGCGGTAAAACCCTTTTCGGCGATAAATCCGGGAGCGGCCCGCGCAAGCTTCGACATCTGCTGCGCCATTTCGTCATACCCGTTTCTGGCTTCGGGTGTGAGGCGCGAGCGAAACAAAACAATGATCATGGTCGTCCTTTCAGTGGTATATGGATTCGACGTACCGCAAGGACGATGGTGATAATTTCTGCCGGTTTTGGCCGGGATTTTTCCCCGGTACGGCATGATTTCCGACGAAACAGGTTACTTGAGTGACGGTTCGGAAATTATTCGTCCGGACTATGATGAGCGGTAGAGCAGGTGCCCTGGAATGAAAAAGCTGCGTTTTCTGCTGTCCCTGACAAACGATGATAACGACTACCAGATTGAGCAAGCGTCGTCTGCCCGCCGCATCGCGGGCAAGCTGGGAATCGAGTTAGAGATCGGGAACGCGAGAAACGACGGCATTGTGCAGAGCCAGCAACTGCTGACCGCCATTCAGTCTTCGATCAATCCGCGTCCGGACGCCATTCTGTTCGAGCCGGCCGGTTCTACGGCGCTTCCCCAGGTTGCCCGGGCGGCGGCGGCGGCAGGGATCGGGTGGGTTATTTTAAATCGCGAAGCCGACTACGTGACCGACCTGCGGCGCCAGTTCCATGTTCCGGTCTTCGCCCTGACTTCCGATCACGAAGAAATCGGCCGCATCCAGGGACGTCAACTTTCGGCGCTATTGCCAGGTGGGGGCCTGGTTGTCTACATTCAGGGCCCGAGCGAGAGTTACGCCGCCAAACAGCGTCTGTTCGGCGCACTTGAGACGAAACCGGAAACGGCACAACTACGCGTTCTGAAAGCGCATTGGACCGAGGCCAGCGCATACAAGGTGGTGAGCAGCTGGCTTCGTCTGTCAACCTCGCGCGACAACCAGATCGCTGCGGTTTGTGCGCAGGACGATTCCATGGCTATGGGAGCGCGCAAGGCGTTCGAAGAATGTTTCGCCAATCAGCGCGAGCAGTGGCAGAAAATTCCGTTCCTGGGCTGCGATGGGCTTCCGAGTACTGGCCAGGATTTTGTGCGGCGGGGATTGCTGGCAGCGACAGTGTTCATCCCGCCGAATGCGGGCCAGGCGATGGAGCTGATGATGAGGTCCATCGAGGGCGGAGCACAACCTCCCGATCGCACTTTTACTCCGGTGAAATCAATCCCGGCTGTGGAGACTCTTCAAGACCAGGCACAGCGCGCTCGAGCGGCGTCGTGCTAACCACTAACCGCTAGAACCGCAGCTCTACCGCTTCCGAGAGAACGCGTATCGCAACTGCAGATCGGTCATGAAGCGCAGGCCAGGTTAGCTCGCAAACTCTTCGAATTCCAGGCGATTTTTCAGAAAGCACGTGCGCCGCTTATTGCCGCGCAGTTGTCCCAGAAAACTGGATAAGACGGGAACCGAAAATACGGCGGTGCCATCTACTGAGTTGGAGAGGGTGCCGAAGCGGCAGCCGTACCAGTTCCAGCGCTTGCCGCGCTGTGGTTCACCAGATCCTTCAATTCCTTGCTGGGCTTGAAGAATGGGATTTTTTTCGCCGGGACTTCCACGCGCTCGCCGGTTTTTGGATTACGGCCCACGCGCGGCTTGCGCTGGCGGGTCCGGAAGCTGCCGAAGCCGCGAATCTCGATCTTGTCGCCCACGCGCAGCGAGCGCACGATGCTGTCAAAGATCGTCTCTACAATCACTTCGCTGTCTTTGCGGGTTAATTCGGCCAGCCGGGACACTTCTTCGATCAGGTCCGCTTTTGTCATACGCCTCTCGCTCCCTTGGGGTAGGGTCTCTGCCCGGGCTCATCTTGCCCCCTGCGATCAAGGGCTGTCTTTGTCTATAACCTTCTCAAATTTCAGGGGTTCTGCGCAAGTGGGACAGGAGCTTCCTATTTCCACAAGTAGTAAAATCCGACTTCCTGCTCCAGTAGCTTCTCCCTTGTGGGCAGGTAGTCGGAAACGTCCCCAAAAACGAGGTCGAGCCCGGATCTCCTCGGTTTCGGAGGGTACACCAGTGACGGTTCGCCCTTGATTCCAACGGACTTGGCTGTATCCTTCACTGCTTCCTCGAAATCGGCGAGTTGATCGATCAGTTTCATGGATAGCGCCTGCTCCCCGGTCCACACCTTGCCGTTAGCGATCGAGCGTATGTCCGATTCTTTGGCCTTCCGGCCGTCCG
>QIAJ01000109.1 GCA_003225495.1 Acidobacteriota bacterium | reverse complement strand
ACATTCGTGTCACGGTACTCTGAACTTGGCCGTCCAAGCCGACGCTAGGCGAACATCGGCGCTGGTCACAGAGTGGTCACAAAACTGTGGCCACCTTGACAAGTTAAGTTATTGACCAACAAGGGAGATAGGCTGGTTGAATCCAGCCCTGAAAAGGCTGGCGTCGGCGGTTCAACTCCGTCCCTGGCCACCATCATTCTAAAAGGTTTAGCGGCACAGGCACGAAATTCTCCACCCACGATCCCACCCACGATTCTCATTGAACTCACGGTGTTCCTGCAGAAATAATCGGTTGTAAGTCTTGGGGCGATCGCGCAAGCGATCGCCCAATGTTTTTTGAGCCGAACATAAAAATCTGACCCAGATCACAAAAATACTTCCCGTTCAAAAATTCTGCTATTCCGGCTCTGCCTTTTCGCTTGTCTTAACAGGCGCAGAGCGCGTTCTGTCTATTTCAGAAGGGAATCAAAACCCTGATCGGCGTCGGAAGAGTCGCCATGACCGGCGGAATTCCCCACCACCTCGGTCGAACTGGCGACCTCCGACCTCACCCACCGCGTACACCCGGCGCATACAGTGTCATGCAAGACAGCTCTACGACCTTTCATCGATGTGTTCTCATCCTGCGTCCCGTTATAAGGAAGCTTAGGTGAAGACACCGCCATGCGGCGAATTGGGATTCACTCCTGGCGTGTGCGGGCGCGCCTGTGTAGGCCTGTTCAATTCCATGGGAGAGATGGACAAGGACCTTTTTCCATCGGCGAAATCGCGCCGAGTCCCGCTAATGGCTGTGTGAAGGAGATAACTCGATATGTCCGTACCGCTGAAGGTCAAGCCGAATGCCGAACCGTTGCCGCAATTAGGAAGTGCGGGTGTCACACTCGATGGTCGTTACCTCCCGCCGCCCGAAGATGCGGACGGCAAGATTTGGGTCAGAACGAGCCGTCTGATCCGTAGAAATAGCGAGGATCTCTACCGTGCGTGGCGCGATGTCGAGTCTGCTCCGCTTTGGCAGGAGCAGATCGAACGCGTCAGTGTGACAGGTGAAAAAACATCCCACTGGGTCATGGGGTCGGGCGACAAGACGATCGAATGGGACGCGGAAATTCTGGCCGATGAACCGGGAAAACGCATCGCGTGGCGATCGGTGGGAGGCGAGTCCGAAAACGCGGGCGAAGTTATCTTTGAACCCGCTCCTGCTGACCGCGGCACGATCGTCACCGTATTGCAAATGTTCAGAATGGGCAAACTGGCAAGTGCGTGGGAGTCGATCGTCGGCCGCAAACCCAAACAGGCGGTGATCGAAAATCTGCGTCACTTCAAGGCCTTGCTAGAGACTGGCGAGATTCCAAGAACCGACGGTCAGCCTCATGGTTCACGAGGCCTTGTCGGGAGGATTAAAGAGTCTGCATACGGCGAGAAGATTGCCACGCCCCCTGGCCTAAATCGAAAGGCGAGCTAATCCACAACACTCTTGAGCGCTTCCGCGTGGCGGAGAAACGGAGTTCATCATGAAAGCACTATGCTGGATGGGAAGTGGCAAAGTTGAAATTCAAACAGTTAATGATCCGAAGATCCTTAATCCCCACGATGCCATCATCAAAATAACTCGTACTGCAATTTGCGGATCCGATCTTCATCTGTTTGACGGGTTCATACCAACCATGGAGGCCGGAGACATTCTGGGACATGAGTTCATGGGCATCGTGGAAGAGGTCGGCAAGAGCGTCGATAATCTGAAACGCGGTGATCGGGTCGTCGTGCCATTTACCATCGCATGCGGCCGCTGCGAATTCTGTCAAAAGAAGATCTGGTCGGCATGTGACAATACAAATCCCAATGCACACCTGATGGAAGCGGCCTACGGATATTCCGGCTCCGGCCTCTTCGGTTATTCCCACATGATGGGCGGCTACGCTGGAGGCCAGGCGCAGTACGTTCGCGTACCCTTTTCCAATGTCGGCCCTTTGAAGATCGAAAACGATCTGCCCGATGAGAAAATCCTTTTCCTCTCCGATATCTTTCCCACCGGATACATGGCCGCCGAGAACGCACAGATTCAGGACGGCGATACCGTGGCAGTGTGGGGGTGCGGCCCAGTCGGCCAATTCGCCATTGCCAGTGCCTTTATGCTGGGAGCTGGCCGGGTAATCGCGATTGATCGGCTGCCTGAGCGCCTGGAGTTGGCTCGTTCTTTAGGAGCGATCATTGTCGACTATTCAGAACAAGACGTCAGTGTCCTGACCGCTCTCAAGGATTTAACCGGCGGGATCGGCCCCGATGCATGTATCGATGCGGTCGGTCTGGAGGCTCACTCCACCACGCTACAAGGAATCTACGATGTTGTGAAGACGACATTGATGCTGGAAACCGACCGTCCGATTGTCTTGCGGCAGGCCATTCAGTCCGTCCGCAAAGGTGGAACGCTCTCGATCCCAGGCGTGTATGGCGGCCTCCTCGACAAAGTGCCCTTCGGCGCTGCCTTCGGCAAAGGCATCACGATGAAGATGGGTCAGACCAATATGCACAACTACATGAAGCCTTTGCTCGAGCGCATTGAAAAGGGACACATCGACCCCAGCTACATTATTTCGCACCGCATCAGTCTGGACGAGGCGCCCGAGATGTATAAAGTCTGGCGCGACAAAAAACAGTCCGTCACCAAGATCGTGATTGATCCTTGGATCGAGAAGGCCGCTTGATCCAACAACTCCTGGCGTCGGATTGGTGTGCACACTTGGGTGGTCGTCGATGAGCCGAGTTCATCGGGTGACATCGCCTCTCCGGATCGACCGCGACAAAACAGAGCAAACGAACGCAGTCACATCGCCAGCCGTCCTTTTTGATTTGGATGGAACGCTGATCGATAGCGTGTATGAGCACGTTCGATCGTGGCGGGACTCGTTACGGGATGCGGGAATTTCGATTCCGAGCTGGAAGATTCATCGCCGCATCGGCATGAGCGGAAAATCATTTGTGCGCGAGCTTTTGCGGGAAATGCAAAAGAAACTCAGCGCGACCGAGTTCGAAGCCCTGGAACGCGGCCATGACACCCGGTTTGTTCGCGCTATCCCGGAATTGGAGCCCCTGCCCGGAGCAAGTCATTTGCTTCGTCACCTGCATCGTTCGAAAGTTCGAATTGCAATTGCGACCACCGGCAGTCGCAAACACACTGACTCTCTCCTGAAAAAACTGACAATTCCCTCCGGAACTCCAATCCTGACAGGAGACGATGTGGAGAAGGCAAAGCCCGCTCCGGATATTTTCATCGCTGCGGCGCGGCGCCTTCAGGTCGCCATCCGCGATTGCATTGTGGTCGGCGACAGCGTGTGGGATCTTCTGGCGGCGGGACGCAAGGGCGCTCTCGGCGTCAGCCTCTTATCCGGCGGGTACGGACCAGACGAATTAGAACGCGCCGGAGCCTTTCGCGTTTATGCCGATCCCGCCGACATGTTGCTGCACCTTGAACAACTCGGGTTGGCGGGTATCTCCTGAGACTCTGTCCGCGCCTGAGAACATGCTTTCCCGAATTGCTCTCGGCTGGAGAATTCTCGGTTCTTCAATCGTTCGATAACACTCAATACGGAGGGCAGTTGTTTGCAGTATGAATGCCAACTTGGGCTCATTCGAAGCAGAGCAACCCAATTACAAGTCTTCGGTTTCTCCATCGTCAATGAACTGTGAAAAAGGAAGCCGAAGCGGAGACTCGATTTTAGAACTCCGCCAGTTCCTTCATGGCTCGGAACAGGTCGCTGACCTGCGGCAAAATAGCGTCTTCTAGAATTGGCTGGTACGCGACGAATGTGTCAGTCGCAGCGATGCGTTTCACAGGCGCATCGAGATGATGGAAAAGTTGGTCGGCGATTCGGGCGGCAATTTCAGCGCCGTATCCCCAGCTAAGCTGGTCTTCGTAGGCGATCAGCGCACGATTTGTTTTCTTCACGGAGGCGGCGATTGCATCCCAGTCGAACGGGCTCAAGGACCGAAGATCGACCACTTCGACGCTGATCTGATGCTCGCGCTCCAGTTTCTGCGCCGCTTGCAAAGCCCGCGGAACGACTGCGCCGTAGGTGACTAGCGTCAAGTCGGTTCCCGGTTGCACGATCTTTGCTTTGCCGAATGGAACCATGTATTCCGGTCCCGGATACGGAGCGCGCCCATAAGTTTCGCGGTACAAGCGCTTGTGCTCAAGGAACAGGACTGGATCATCGGAGCGAATTGCGGTGCGCAACAGCCCCGCCGCATCGAGCGCATTGGAAGGGAAGACCACTCTCATCCCCGGAGTATGGGTGAAGATACTCTCGCCACACTGCGAGTGATAAATCGCGCCCCCGGTGAGATAGCCACCGATCGCAACGCGAACCACCACCGGAGCGGAAAATGCGTTGTTCGATCGCCAGCGCACGATGGGAAGCTCATCGCGGAGCTGCATCATCGCCGGCCAGATGTAGTCGAAAAACTGAATTTCCACAACCGGCTTCATGCCGCGCATTGCCATGCCGGTCGCGCGTCCCACGATATTCGCTTCCGCCAGCGGAGAATTGAACACCCGGTCCGAACCGAATTCCATCTGTAGACCGGACGTCAGCTTGAAGACGCCGCCTTTTCCCTTGATCAATTTCTGCTTGATATATTCTTCGCGGCTGGCGTCGGCTACATCTTCGCCAAAGATCACGATCCGCTCGTCGCGCCGCATTTCATCCCGCAGCGTCGCATTGATCAGGTCGGCCATCGTCTTCGCCTGCGACGCGGCGGAGCGTTTCCCGTCACCGGTTGTCTCGGCAGCTGCGAACGCCGGCTGCGTACTAAACGCCCCGGAAGTTGGATCGAGATCAGGCGAGTACACGAAATTGTAAATCGTGTCCGGTTGCGGGATCGGCGCGGCTAGCGCCCGATCAGCGGCGGTCTGAACTTCTTCGTCCACTTCCTTTTCGATCTTGTTAATGCTCTTTTCGTCCAAGATGCCTTCGCGCAACAGGAACATCTGCAGACACGAAATCGGATCGCGAGCCGCATCCCGCTGGCGTTCGCTGTCGGGACGGTATAACCGCTCGTCATCGGACAACGAGTGCGAGTAGGGACGAATCACATGCGCATGCACAAACGCCGGACCATGCCCGGCGCGGCAATAATCCGCCGCTCGCTTTAGAGCCGCATAAGCCACCACCGGATCGGTGCCATCGATCTCTTCAAAATGAAAATTAGGAAAACCAGAAACCAGCCGTGAAATATTTCCGCCCGACGTTTGCACTTCCACCGGAACGGAAATCGCGTACCCGTTGTCCTCCACGCAGAACAGCACCGGCAACCGCTTGTTCGACGCCGTGTTCAGCGCTTCCCAGAATTCGCCTTCGCTGGTGGTGCCGTCCCCCAGCGAAACGTACGTGATCTCGTCGCCCTGGAACTGGACATCTTTGAACTGCCTGTAATCGCCGTCTGCTTTCTGCGCGGCATTCGGATGCTGCGAAAAATAACGCCCAGCCTCAGCGCATCCGACCGCATGCAGAATTTGCGTGCCCGTCGCCGAAGACTGCGTGACGACGTTGAACGCCTTGAACGCCCAATGCGACGGCATCTGCCGGCCGCCGGAACTCGGATCGTCCGCCGCGCCCACAGCTCCCAGCAACATCTCGTAAGGGGTCGCCCCCAGCGCCAGGCAGAGCGCCCGGTCGCGGTAGTAAGGGAAGAACCAGTCGTACTTCGTTTTGAGCGCGGCCGCCGCGGCAACTCCAATTGCCTCGTGTCCCGCACCCGAGATCTGGAAGAAGACCTTTTGTTGGCGCTTGAGCAGGATCTCACGGTCGTCCACGCGCCGCGAGGCGTACATGATGCGGTACCAATCGATGAGCTGCTGGCCAGTCAGCCCTTGGTAGGTCTTACTCTTCTTCTTTATCTCAATGTCGTTCAGCTTGGAGTCGACTTTTGTGGGTGTCATCCTGTCATCCGCCGCGCAGTCGGGCCGAATTTATTGTAAATGGACTTGCCCCATTGCGAATAGAAATCCGAACCACCGCGTCCAATTCTGTGTGACCTGTGACCTGTGACCTGTGACCTGTGACCTGCAACCTGTGACCTGCAACCTGTGACCCGGCACTGGCACCTGACACCTGCTTCTTCTATCCTGATTTGTCCATGATCCGATTCCTGCGCCAGTTTGATCCTCGCACGATTCGTCTGTTAGTTTTTGACCTCGATGGGACACTCATCGACTCAAGACTCGACCTGATCCATTCAATCAATGCCATGCTTCGTCACTTCGAACGGCCGGAATTGCCGGGCAATGTGATTGCTACCTACGTCGGCGACGGAGCGCCCGCGCTGGTAAGCCGCGCCCTTGCTGGCACGCACGACGAACCATTATTCCGGTCAGCGCTGGAATATTTTCTCGGTTACTACAGAATCCACAAACTGGATCACACCACGGTCTATGCGGGAATCCCGGAAGCCCTAACTCGGATAGCGAAATCATCGCCCGATGCACAACGCTTGATGGCCGTGCTCTCCAACAAGCCCGTCAATCCCTCGCGCGACATCGTGCAGGCTCTTGGCCTCGGAGACTTCTTCGTGCGCATATATGGAGGCAATAGTTTCACAACGAAGAAGCCTGATCCGCTGGGTGTTCAGACAATTCTGCGGGAGATGGATGTACCTGCAGCGCAAGCAATCATGATCGGCGATTCATCAGTCGACGTTTTGACAGGCCGTAATGCCGGCCTCTTGACGTGTGGCGTGACCTACGGTTTCGCGCCGCACACGCTGGAAGAAGTGCCACCCGACGTACTCATCGAGATGCCGCGCGAGTTAGGGGAACTGTTCCGTTAGGAGTAACGACATATGACAGGAGTTCGGAATTGCCGCGCAACCCGGCCCTGCATCCTGTATTCAGCGTTCTACTTCAAGCCCTTCACTACGTATGCCTCTGACATGGACTGAGAATAAACATAGGCATAAGCGTTGCCGTCAGTAGACATACGCGGTGCGCTCACACCCGTGATCCCGATGTTCGTGCCGCTATTACCAAATGTCTTCCACAATTCCATCTTGCCCGTCGTAATGTTCGCACGGTAAACGGTCGCCACCCGATCGCGTTGGTGACTGGGTGTGACATACACCGATGCCCCATCGGAAGTCCAACCCGTCACATTTACCTTCGAGTCCAGCCCGGGAATCGGACGAAACCCGCTTCCGTCCAGCGGCCACACCCCCCATTTCCCATCCGGCCCCGAGACTGCAATGCTCCGGCCGTCAGGGGACAAGTTGGTGCCCGACACGCCCTCCGGAGTAACAGGCTTGGCGTCGCCAGTGGTCAGATCAATGAGATAGTCTCGCGCGCCGTGTCCGGCTTCGATTCCATTCGTTAGCAGGTGTTTGCCATCCGGTAGATAGTGCATTCGGTTGTAGCTGATATGGTCATGCGTCAACTGGCGGGCTTCCCCCGCACCCGTCGGGACCACGTACAGCGCGCCCTCTTTGCTGGGCATGGTGATAACCGATTTGCCATCCGGTGAAATGGCTTCGGCGAGTCCCGCTCCGATTCGTACCGGCGGCGACCCGTCGGTATCGCGAAGAAAGACGGTGTAGTCTGCCCCGCCGCCATCTCCTTCTTCTTCAAACAACACCTTGTGGCCATCGCGGCTGATGTCCCTTAGAATTCCCCAACCGAACCATCCGAGTTCGCGCTCTTCTTTGCCGCCCGGCGCGATGCCGCGAATCCCGATGCGGATTTGGTGGCGAATGATCAGCGCCACTCCCTCACGGATATCCTGCAGCCACATTCCTCCCGGCACGTTCACAATCGCACGTTCCTTGCCGGAAAGCGTTACCGCGTGGAGATTTTCGGCGCTCCCGGTACGCGTGCCCGTGAACCAGAGTTCATCACCAGCTGGCGACCATACGATCCCTTGTGCCGATACAAATCCGGACGCAAGTTTTTTTTCGCGCCCGTCGGTTTCGATCACGGCAATGGAACCCTGGTCGTCGCCCCCGGTATTCTCATGGTCGGCGAAGGCTACACGTTTGCCGTCGGGCGAAATCTTCGGATTGCTGATCCAATTAATGCCGTCCAAAAGCACTTTGCCGATCGGGTACTCCAGCCGCCAGTGGCTGTTTTCGGGAACATAGCGGATGCCCAATCAACATCCTGCACGTTCTCGATTACTTCGCGTGGCGTTCCTCCGCTCATCGGAACCCGGGCGAGCGTGCCCGCGCGGGCATAACCGCCAAAGCCAACTGTGTTGAGGCGGATCGCCAGTTCTCCATTCTTTGATATCCCGAGCAGCTCGGCATCCTTCAACCCCAGTTCGCGCGACCCGCTTTCACCGAGGCGTGCCAGATAAAGCTGGTTTTCGCCGCCATCCCAGGACGCGCTGTAAACCACGCTTCCATCTGGAGTGAATCGCGCATTGCCCATAAAGCCGGTTCGAAAAGTAATCTGCTGATAGTCCGCTGGAGCAGTTGCCCCTCCGCGGTGCCCGAACCACCAACCCAGCCCGGCCATCGCGACAGCCAGCGCGATCACGCCCGCCGCCACCGCCAATTTGTGACGCGACTCAGACTGCGTGGCCTGAACCGCTGCTGCTTGGGCCCCCGATTTGCCCGTTGCCGAAATCTCCGTCAGGGCCTCAAGGTCGAACGCCATGTCGCCCGCGGAATGAAATCGCTGCGTAGGACTCTTCTCCAGGCAGTGCCGCACAATCCGGTCCAGTCCCGGCGGAACGTTCCGTGCCGTTTCCGAAAGCTCCGGCACCTCCTCCTTAAGGATCGCGCTCATGGTATCGGCCGCGGTTTCGCCATGGAAGGCGCGCTTGCCTGAAACCATCTCGTAAAGAATGGCGCCGAAAGAAAAAATGTCGGATCGCTGGTCGGCTGTCTTTCCCCGAACCTGCTCCGGAGACATATACCCCGCCGTGCCCATGATCAGCCCGGGCTCGGTTGCCGCATGCATCGTGGGCGCGTCCGCGCCACCATTGTCATTTTCCGGACGCGTCAGTTTTGCCAGACCGAAGTCTAGAATCTTTGCGCGGCCGTCATTCGTCAGGAAGAGGTTCTCCGGCTTCAGATCGCGGTGGACGATCCCTTTCTCATGCGCCGCGGACAACCCACGCGCCACCTGCACCGCGTAATCAATCGTCTTCCGGCTCGAGATCGGTCCGCTTCGAAGCCGGTCGCGCAATGTTTCTCCTTCGAGCAGTTCCGACACAACATAGGGAGCTCCGTTCTCATCGCCAATGTCAAAAATAGAAAGAATGTTGGGATGATTGAGCGCCGCCGCCGCCCGCGCTTCCTGCGCGAATCGTTGCAGCCGGTCGCGGTCCGCCGAAAATGATACCGGCAACACTTTGATCGCAACCGTGCGACCAAGCCGCGAGTCATGAGCGCGATACACCTCGCCCATCCCACCCGCTCCGATCGATGTCTGAATTTCGTATGGTCCTAGTTTTGTGCCGGAGGTCAATGCCATGGATAGCCGCGATTATACAGGTGTTATGTTTTGCTCAACGGTTTCGAATTCTCCCGAATCCGCTCGCATATTCCCAACCCTCGGCCGATCCTGATAGCTTCAAATCACATCGAAATGAGCAGCAATGCCAACAACTGGGGACTGACCGCGCCCGAACTGCGCACGCTGCGCAGCCTGAAAACTCCGCACGGAATCCAGCGTGCCCTCAATGACATGCCCTACCACCTGGCTGATACCGCGTGGTCTCCGCGCCGCGTGCTTCGCGAAAATACTTCCCACTGCTACGAAGGCGCGCTCTTCGCCGCCGCGGCCCTGCGTGTCATCGGATATCCGCCGCTCCTGCTCGACCTCGAAGCCGAACATGACACCGACCACGTCATCGCCGTTTATCGCATGGACGGCCACTGGGGCGCGCTCGCCAAGTCGAATTACACAGGATGCCGCTATCGAGAGCCCGTCTATCGCACGTTGCGCGAACTTGCTCTCAGCTACTTCGAGGTCTACTTTAATCTTCTCGGAGAGCGCACCCTGCGGACCTTTTCACGGCCCGTCCAGATGAAACGTTTCGATCATCTCAACTGGATGACCACCGAAAAACCCGTGTGGTTCGTAGCCGAATATCTCTTGACGATCTCTCACACGCCGTTGATCTCGCGCGTCCAGGCGAAGCGCCTGCATCGGCTTGACGGACGATCCCTTCGCGCCGGCTGCCTGGAACGCGCGGAAAAGTAATGCTTCACACACCTGAACCGCATTACACTTTCAGACGTACAACGTCGATGCATTCTCGCGCGCGTCCACAAAGGAACACGTATCGTGTTCGAAACGAATCGAATTAACGAAGAAGTCTGGCTGCCGAAATACCTCAGCCTTCACGTCGATATCCGAGTGGTCTTCTCAAGAATTTCGACGAAGACCTGGAGCAGTCCTACCGCGATTACAAGAAATTCCGCACCGATACAAAGTTTACGGTTGTTGGAGAAACCCAGTAGTCACGCGCGACGATTCCATTTTTGGCGCAGATTCTGAAGGGTTTGCGCGCACGTTCAAGTACTTCCGTACCGTCTCTAGTACCTTGGTTACTCTGAACGGGGTGACTGGGGCATCATTCGCGTAAACACCCCCACTTATAGTGTTATGCGCTTCTCAGACCTCAACTGCTAGCGGCAAACAGCAACTACACTTTTTCCTCATTCCACAAAATACCCATAAAACCCAACAAAACCGGGAGATTCACGTTGACAGGCCCCTCCTGACGGTTGAGATATGCTCAGCACACCAAAATTCACTCGAACGCATTCAGATCGAGGAACTGGTTCTCCCAATTTCCTCAGCGTTGCCGGGAATGAAGGCTGTGCTGAGTAGCTGAATTCTGTGGAAGGGGAAACGAATATGGCCGACTCACGAGAAGTGATGAACATTCGCCAGGCTTCGCAGTACCTGGGAGTCAGTCCGGACACACTCTACAAGTATGTGAACGAGCAAAAGATTCCCGCGTTTAAATTGGGCAATCGCTGGCGCTTCAAAAAATCGAAGCTGGATCAGTGGATGGAAGAAAAGTCCATGGAAGTGGAACCGCGGGGCAAGAAGAAACCCAGAGCAGCTGTTAAGGCTGCCGGATCTCGAAGACGATTGTTGGGCTGGATGTAGGCTCCTCGAGCATCAAGGCGGTCGAGCTCCGAAAGACGCGCCAAGGTATCGAAGTGGCGCATCTCGGCCTGGAACCGATCGCTCCCGACATTGTCGTGGATTCTATGATCGTCGACTCGGGGACCGTTTCAAGCGCGATTGCGAAACTGTTCACCGATACCGAGATCAAAGCCAAGGCCGTGGCCACCGCGGTCAGCGGTCACTCCGTGATCGTAAAGAAAATTTCGCTGCCGTCCATGAGCGACCAGGAATTGGCGGACACGATTCAGAAGGAAGCCGCGCAGCACATTCCTTTCGATCTCGCCGACGTGAATCTCGATTATCAGATTCTTTCCGACGACGCCACCAATCCGCAGATGGACGTTCTGCTGGTCGCCGTCAAGAAGGACAAGATTCTCAACTACACCAACGTACTCTCGATGGCCGGCAAAACACCCGCTATTGTGGACATCGATGCGCTCGCTCTCCAGAACTGCTACGAGTACAACTATGAGCCCGCCCCCACCCAGGTGGTCGCGCTGCTCAATCTGGGCGCGAGTGTGATGAACATCAACATCGTCAAAGGCACGACGCCGTTGTTCCCGCGCGACGTTTCGGTGGGCGGACATCAGTACACCGACTCGCTGCAAAAGGAACTCGACCTAAGCTTCGACGATGCCGAGTCGCTGAAGCTGGGCCGCAAGGTCGGCACCGTGCACGACGATGCCAAGACGCCGATCCTGCAGCAGGTCACTGAAATCATCGTCCTCGAAATTCAGAAGACGTTTGACTTCTTCCGCGCCAGCGCGGCGGGCGAGCATATCGAAAAAATTTACCTGGCCGGCGGTTCGGCCAAGGTTCCGGGTCTGGTGGAAGCGTTACGCCAGGAATTCTCCATGCCGGTGGAACTGTTCAATCCGTTCCAGAAAGTGCTGGCGCCCGTCGATGGGCCGGCAGCGGAACTGGTGGAACAGAATGCCGGTCAGTTAGCAGTGGCCGTGGGTTTGGCCCTGAGGAGTTTTGACAAGCTATGATCCGAATCAATCTGCTGGGTGCTCCGAAACCGAAGAGCGGCAAGAAGGGCGCCGCCGTCAGCATGCCGTCGTTCGAAAGCGGTGGCGGTGGCGGTTCGCCGATGCTGCAAGTGGCGGCCGTGCTCGTCGTCTTTGGTCTCTTTAACGCCGGGTATTGGTACCGGCTCGACAGCGAAAAGAAATCGATCGCCGTCAAAATGCGGGTGGCGGAACAGAAAAACCGCGAACTCGCCGACATCAAGGCACGCTATCTCGAGCGCCAAAGACAGGCCGATGCCTACAAGCGTCGCGTCGACGTCATCGACAACCTGCGCAACAACCAAACTGGACCAGTCAACCTGCTGGCCATGATTGGCGAGACCGTGAACGGCACAGAAGCTGTGTGGCTGAACAGCTTGCAGGACCAGGGCGCCAATGTCGCGATTGACGGCATGGCCCTGAGCAACGATGCCGTAGCGAATCTGATTTCCAACCTGCAGAAGACTGGCGCCTTCCGGACTATTGAAATCAAGGAAAGCATCCAGGACGAGCAGATCAAAGATATGCAAGCATTCCAATTCACGCTGACCTGCGAAAAGGCGAAGTCGTAAAAGGCGGACGCTATGAATTTCGGTGAATTGTCAGGTGTGAAGCTGTTGGGCGTGCTGGTGCTGGCAGGTGTTATCGGCACTGGAGCCCTCTATTACACCGTCTTCAAATCCCAGCGCGAAGAAAACGCGGCGGCGCAGGTTTCATTGCAGGCCAAGATGCGCGAGAACGCCGAACTGGAAGCTTACAAACCCAAGCTGGCCGACATCGAACGTCAGCTGGCCAGCCTGAAGCAGCAGCTCGAGATCGAGCGGCGCATCGTGCCGGATGAGAAAGAAGTGGATAACTTCATGCGCATGGTGAGCGGGGAAGCCCGCAAGGCGGGGATCGAAATCCGCCGCTACACCGCCAAGGCGGTAAGCGCGAAAGACTTTTATACGGAAGTCCCGTTCGAAGTCGAGCTCGATGGGCCGTACTACTCGATGCTCGGATTCTTCGACCGGGTAAGCAAGCTGGAGCGCATCGTGAACGTCAATAATTTGCTGCTGGCCTCGACTCGTAAGCCGTCCGACGCCAAGGCGAAAAAGACGTATCAGTATGCGCCTAATGAGAGCGTGGTTGCGACCTGCGTCACGACCACATATTTCAGTCATGACCTGGATCCGTCGGCAGCGGCGGCGGGCAAGCCGGGACAACCGGCAAAGAGATAAGGGGGACACGATGAAGCGGACGACCGGCATTCTCGTTTGCACACTGGCCGCGGGCATGGCCTGGGCGCAGAGTCCCGAGATCATTCAGAGCACGCGCGCCAAGATGGAAACGGTCCAGCAGGGCAAGACCGCTGCGTCCAATGAAGCGCTCGGCGTCAAACCGACAGCTGCGAAAGACTCGCATGCCTCTGCCCCTTCAACGAAGTCCAGCGCGGCACCAACCAAGACCAGTTCGACTACTGCGAAGGTCACTGTTGCTCCGGTGAAAGTCACCACGGTTTCGGCCAAACCCACCACAACGCCGAAGGCCAGCACGGCAGCGAAGTCGAATATCGCCCCGGCCAAGGCAAGTGTCGTCCCGGCCAAGAGCAACACGGGTTCAACCAAGATTAGCGTCGCGCCGGTGAAGTCCGCTACTGCGATGCCCAAGGCCACTGGGACTCCGGCCAAGGCCACTACGGCCGCGCCCACTCCTACGCCAAAGGCTGTTTCCACTTCCACGACGTCGAAGTCGGCAGCGCCGTTTGCTCCGAAGAAACCTGTCAGTGCCGCCCCGGCGACGAAGCTCACAGTCAAGTCGATCGCCCCGAAGAAAGAAGCCGCGGCCGCGAAAGTTGCGGCAACTCCTAAGAAGGAGACTGCAGCAAAGGCTAGCCCGTCCGCGCCAGCATCGAGTTCTACCAGCTCAACCGGTTCAGAGCAGGCTGACGAAAAAGCCAGCGACGACGATGCCGTGAAAGATGCTCAGGACAAGAAGTGGAGCATGTCAGGCAAGCGCGATCCCTTTATCAGTCCCGTTGTCAGTCACACCGGCGGGTCTGGATGCAGCACTGGAAAGAAGTGTCTGGAAATCGGCGCCATCAATCTGCGCGGAGTGGTTCACTCCGATAGCGGATTCATCGCGGTGGTGACCAACAGTTTGAATAAGGCGTACTTCCTGCGGGAAAACGATCCGGTGTTTGACGGCTACGTCGTCAAGATCACGGGCGATTCCGTCATTTTCAAGGAAACGATGCAGGATCGGTTGGGTAAGACGTTTACGCGCGAAGTGGTGAAAAAGCTTACGACCCCGGCCGTCTAGGCCAGGTTTCTGAGATCGAAGAAATATAGGGAGGCGAAACAGCCTCCGATGGGGAGATACGAAATGCGAAAGCAATTGCTGGGTCTCATTCTTCCGCTGCTGGCGTTCGTGCTGATCGCGGCTGCGGCTGACATGCCGGGTAAAGGGGTGGCCACGGCCTCCGCTTTGCAGCGGCTCGAGGTGGCGCACAGCCAGGACGGCCTGCGTGTCGAGTTCACGGCCAAAGGCGCTGCGCCCAAGGTGACGACGCTCGACTCCCCGGCGCGCATCGTCGTTGACATTCCCAACACCGTCATGGCCACGGGACAGCACCTGATCAGCGTCGGCAAAGACGGCGTCAAGACGGTGCGCATCGGCATGAACGGCCAGGTTCCTCCCATGACCCGCGTGGTGGTGGACCTCGATGCAGCTCATCAATCCGAGTTGGTCGCCGGCAATGACGGCCACTTCACGTTAAAGATTCAGGATGGCACGGTCGCGAAGCATGCTGCCGCGCCTGGCGTTCGGACCGCTGCCGCTAGCCCCGCGCCGAAACTGGTGCAGGCATCGGCAACAGTAACGACATCGGCGAACAAACCGGCCCCTGCCGCGGCTTCAGCACAGCCTCCGGCCAAGCCAGTGGACTTCGCTTTCGTCGAGCCCAGCTATGCCGCCAAGGATGACAAAGTTGCCGCCAAAGACGACAAGGCTGCTCCTCCGGTCGAGCCCGCAGTAAAAGCTCAGGGAGCCGCCGAGCGCTTTGCCGACAAGACCGCCACCGAACTCGTCGCTGTCAGCACAACTCATGCCGCCATGAGGCAGGATGCTGGCAACGGCCCGGCTATTCAGCCCGCTGTGAACCTCGCAGCCGAGCAAAAAGCCCAGATGTCGCAATCCTCGGCCAGCAACGGCCCCAAGTACACGGGCGAGCCGATCTCGGTCAATCTCAAGGATGTCGACCTGAAAGATTTCTTCCGCCTCGTCCACGAGATCAGTGGACTGAACGTCGTTCTTGATCCCAACGTGCACGGCAACTTGACCATCGTCCTCGATGACGTTCCGTGGGACCAGGCTCTCGACATCGTCCTCAAGAACAACGATCTGTCCCGCCAGCTCGAAGGGAACGTGCTCCGCATCGCAACCGTGGAAACGTTGAAGAAAGAAGCTGAAAACCGGCGTGCACAGATCGAAGCGGAAGCACTCGCGGTCGACAAGGTCACGATCACCCGCTTTCTCAGCTACGCCCACTCCAAGGACGTAGTGCCCACGATCAAGAAATTCCTGACTCAACGCGGCGATGTCGTTTCTGATGACCGCACCAACGCTCTGATCATCTCTGATATACCCGCGGTTCTGCCGCAGGTTGACCGGTTGATCCAGCAGATGGATCGCAAGACGCAGGAAGTTGAAATCGAAGCCCGCGTCGTAGCCTCCACCCGCAGCTTCGCCCGTGACATCGGTACACAGCTCGGCTTTGGCTGGGGCAACGGACCGACTGCCATCAGCGGCGTCCAGGGGGGTGGAACCACGCCAACGGTTGTCAGCAACGGTTTTGTTCCGAATCCTCTCTACATCGTGACGGGTAGCGGAACAAGCGGGTCGCAGATCCCGCTGTTCTCGAACCTGGGTCTTACCCAGCCGACGAGCGGCTTCCAGTTCGTGAACGCCACCAATAACATGCGGATCGATTTTCTGCTCTCCTTGGCGGAATCACGCGGTCTCCTGAAGATTCTTTCCCGTCCGCGGGTCGTTACGCAGAACAACATTCAGGCAATCGTGAAGCAAGGCGTTCGCGTGCCGATCGTGACGCAGGCTCAGTTGGGCGGTCCGCCGACCGTGACCTACGTTGACGCTTTCTTGCGCCTCACCGTCACTCCCCAGATTACGTCGGAAGGAACAATCTTCCTCAACGTCGACGTGGAAAACACCACGCCTGACTTTGGACGCCAGGTACAAGGCAACCCGACTTTGATTACTCAACAAGCGACCACGCAAGTCCTCGTCACCGACGGCGGTACCGTCGTGATCGGCGGCGTGATCCAAACCCAAAACTCTCTGAATATTTCTCAGGTACCGTTGCTCGGCGATATTCCGTACCTCGGCAACCTGTTCAAACGGCGCCAAGTATCAACTTCCAACCAGGAGCTGATCTTCTTCATCACGCCGCGCATTATTCAGACATAACAGAAGTTGAAGCAGCCACGACCGCCGGCTTTCTCGAAAAAACAGTCGAGACAGCCGGCGGTTTTGTTTTTGGCTGAGCTGACTCGCTTCGGGCGCCAAGCTTGAATCGATCCCTCGTGGCCCCGGCTCGTAGCTGGTAGCATCCTTCCTGCTAAACTTTTTCCCATGGATCACTCTGGCCGCCTGCGCCGTCTGCAAGCTGTGCTTCCAGAACACAAGCTGGACTGGTTCCTCGTAACCCATCTCCCAAACATCCGTTACCTGTCTGGCTTCACCGGCAGCGCAGGGATTCTGCTGATTAACGATCATAGTGCGACCCTCTTTACCGACGGCCGCTATCGCACGCAGGCCCGCGAAGAAGTCTCGAGCGCGAAAATAGTGATCGCCCGCAAGTCTCCGCTGCTCGCCGCCGCAGAGTTCCTCGCTGGAAC
Organism: Acidobacteriota bacterium; assembly: GCA_003225495.1. Lineage (GTDB taxonomy): Bacteria > Acidobacteriota > Terriglobia > Terriglobales > Acidobacteriaceae > Acidiflorens. The sequence continues at coordinate 28,620 of QIAJ01000109.1, read as the reverse complement.
TCGCACCAGAACCGCACAAAAACTCGGCCTCGAACCGCAGTCAGTCACCATCAGCCAGCGCGACCAGATCCCCACAATTCTGAGAGGGAAGTGGAAACTAATCTCCGCGCCTCCTCTGATCGAGCGCGCGCGCATGATCAAGGACCGCGAAGAAATCCGCCGCATCCGCGCCGCCATCAAACTGGGCGCCAGCCTCTTCCAAATCGCGCGCAGAAAAATTCGACCCGGCTTGAAAGAAGTGGAAGTCGCCGCCGCGATGGAGTTCGCAGCGCGCCGTTCCGGGGCCGAAGGTATGTCGTTCTCGACCATCATCGCCGCCGGAAAGCGGTCAGCCGTCGTTCACGGTCGCGCCTCCGAAGCCCGCATTCCGCGCCGCGGATTCGTCCTCTGCGACTTCGGTGTTATACTCGCCGGTTATTGTTCGGACCGCACTCGCACAGTGCACGTCGGCTCTCCGGCAGGAGATGCTCGAAGAATGTATCAGGCTGTGCTGGAAGCTCAGCAAGCTGCAATTGCTCAAGTTCGTTCCGGAGTCACCGCTGATTCCGTTGACGCAGCGGCCCGCAAAGTCTTAAAGAAGCATGGCTTAGCCCAGTACTTTAGCCATTCCACCGGGCATGGTTTAGGATTAGAGATTCATGAGGCGCCGCGCCTGGCCTCAGCTCAGTCGCAGTTGCTGCAACCGGGCATGGTGATTACGATCGAGCCTGGCGCTTATATTCCCGGGAAGCAAGGCGTAAGAATCGAAGACGTGGTCGTTGTCACCGCAACCGGTTGCGAAGTGCTGACGCCCACCGACAAGGAACTCATTATTATCAGGTAAGCTTGCCGGAGCGGAAACGCATCCCGGTCCCCGCTGCGCCAACGGCGGGACGTTTAAAACGGAACCCGCCACTTACGATGAATCAAAAAGAGCTGAAGGAACTCATTGAGTTCTTAATTGAAAAGGATATTGCCGAATTCGAACTCGAACGCGGCGATGTCAAAATAAAGATCAAGCGCGCCGCCGAACCTGGGCATTCGCCCGACCCGCGTTACTTCGCGGTGCACGCGGCCGCTGCGGCGCCGATCCTCGCGACCGCACAAGCCGCTCCGGCCGCCGCTTCTCGTGCCGCTCCGGAGCCCGCTCCGCCGCCTGCGCCTGAAGAAGCCCTGCACATCGTGCGCTCCCCGATCGTCGGCACTTTTTATGAAGCGCCCTCGCCCGGAGCGCCGCCCTTCATCAAATCCGGCGACCGCGTGGAAGTTGGCCAGGTCCTCTGTATCGTAGAGGCCATGAAGCTCATGAACGAAATTGAATGCGATGTAGCCGGCGAAATCGTGAAGAAGCTCGTCACCAACGGTCAGCCCATCGAATACGGACAGGAACTGTTTACAGTCCGGCCGGGAAAGTAGTGTCGCAGCTCAGGAAAGCCGATGCTGCCTGCTCCGCTAGGTTTTCCCGACACCTGTGACCTGAGACCTGAGACCTTTACCTCATGTTTAAGAAGATCCTGGTAGCTAATCGCGGCGAGATTGCTCTGCGCGTTATCTGTGCGTGCAAGGAACTGGGCATTCGTGCGGTCGCGATTTACAGTGAAGCCGACCGCAACTCGCTGCACGTCCGCTTTGCGGACGAAGCGATCTGCATCGGTCCTCCGCAGCTTGGTCTGAGTTATCTGAATATTCCCGCAGTCATCAGCGCCGCCGAAATCGCCAATGTGGATGCGATCCATCCCGGCTATGGCCTGCTTTCCGAAAATGCCAACTTCGCCGAAGTTTGTGCGAGCTGCGGCATCAAGTTCATTGGGCCGCCGCCCGAAGTCATTCGCCTGATGGGAGAAAAAGAAAAGGCACGCGCCGCCATGAAGAAGCACGGCGTGCCGATTCTCCCAGGCTCCGACGGCGTGGTTGCCACCGATGCCGAGGCCATGGAATGGGCCCGCCAAGTCGGCTTTCCCGTAATCATCAAGGCTTCCGCCGGAGGCGGTGGGCGCGGCATGCGCATCGTTCGCAACGAAGACGACTTGCCTACACTTTACCAACAAGCGCAGTCCGAAGCCTCCAAAGCATTCGGCAATGGCGACCTCTACATGGAGAAGTACGTCGAGAACCCGCGCCACATCGAATTCCAGGTGCTGGCCGACGAGCATGGAAATGTCGTCAGCCTCGGAGAGCGCGAGTGCTCAATCCAGCGCCGCCATCAGAAGTTACTGGAAGAATCTCCCTCCGTGCAGGTCACTCCCGAACTCCGCCAGCAGATCGGCGGGGTACTCAGCAAAACTCTCAGCGCAGTGGGCTATCAAAACGCCGGCACCGTTGAGTTCCTTATGGACCAGGACCGCCGTCTGCACTTCATCGAGATGAATACCCGCATCCAGGTGGAGCATCCCGTCACCGAAATGGTTACCGACGTCGATCTCGTCAAGAGTCAGATCATGATCGCCGCCGGAGCAAACTTGGCCGACGTCCTGCAAGGTCCGATCGTCCATCGCGGACACGCCATCGAATGCCGCATCAACGCCGAGCATCCCGAAAAATTCACGCCCTCGGCCGGCAAGATCACCACCTTCAACCCTCCCGGCGGCACCGGCGTGCGCATCGATACCGCCGCCTACACCGAAGGCACGATCCCGCCATACTACGACTCGTTGATTGCGAAGTTGATCGTGCGTGGCAAAGACCGCAATGAAGCTATCTCCCGGATGTCGCGCGCGCTCGAGATGTTCATCGTGGAAGGAATCTATACGACGATTCCCCTCCATCGCCGCATCCTCGCCGATCCCGAATTTCGCGCCGGCAAATTCGACACCGGATTCATCGAAAGATTTCTCGCAAAAAAACTGGAGATAGCGGGGTGAGTAACGCGGCGAAGGACGCCCGACTGTGGATGGCGCAATCTTTCAGCTCTAACGCAAAAAGATACGAACGAGTGCGCCACCGTGGAAGAGCGGCCCTTCAGGGCCGCGTAAGATTTCTGAAATCGATCCGGGCTTTAGCCCCGGTAGTTCTTTTGGCGTCGACGCTGTCGACAAGCATCGCCCTGAGCCAGCAATCCTCTTCCAACGAAGAAATTCCCATCGGTCGCTGCGACGTCCTACCCGTTGTGCAAGTAAAAGTCGCCGGCCAGGATATGCGCTTCCTGCTCGACACCGGCGCTACCACCATTCTGAACCTCAAAGCATTTTCAGCCGGCGCCTCAAAAAGAATTCACGTCGATTCCTGGCAGGGTTCAGCAGCCACCAGCGCTCGCGAAGTCTCGCTGCCGGAATTCCAGCTAGGCACTCATCAGCTGCACGATCTGAAGTTGCCCGCGATTGACCTCAGTCCAATCGGCAAAGCCTGCGGAGGCGCGATTGATGGCATCCTGGGTGTGGATCTACTCGATCGCATGGGCGTGACCATCGACCTGCAACGCAAAGTAGCCGTACTCGACCTCGCGCCTGCGGACTCAAAGGCGCGCTTCGACGAAATGGAAACGGCGATGCACCACTGCAACGTCGCGTTCAACCAGGCTAAGGCCGGCGAACTGGAAGACTGCTTCGATCCCGAGATTGTGCTGTATACACAGCACGGAGAATTCCGCGGCCGCAAACAGGTCATGCAATATCTGAACGAGCAATATTTTAAGGACGCCAAGGATTTGCATTTTGAAATGTCGCCACACGACATCCGCAGCTTCGGAGACGCGCTCTGGTATTCCTACGACTACAGCATGGATAAAGGCTCCGAACACCGTGCCGGACACGGTGTGGCAATGTGTCGTCGGCGGGAAGGGAAGTGGGTCATCTTGAATATGCACAACGCACTCTTGGAGCCGGCTAGTATGGCCAAGCCATAACAGCCCGGAAAAACTGAAAACAGGCATGTTGTGCGGAGGAGATGGTGGAACTTCCCCGGCTGTATGCGATTCTCGACGCGTCATGCTTTCCCGAAGCCCCCGGCCTTTTAGCAGCCGCCGAAGAACTCGCCGCTGCCGGTGTCACCCTGATCCAATATCGCAACAAACAAGGGAGCGCCCGCCAGATGCTCGAAGCTGCCCGCGAACTGAAACGACTAGTCGGTTCCCGCGTCAAACTCATCCTGAACGACCGCGCCGATCTAACTCTAGCCGCCGGTTTCGACGGCGTGCATCTGGGACAGGGCGACCTCTCTCCCCAGGCCGCCCGAGGCCTCATCGGCCCTGATCGGCTACTCGGCGTCTCCACCCACAATCCAGAACAGATCGCCGAAGCGTGCAAGACCGATGCCGACTACCTGGCCATCGGCCCCGTCTTCGCAACGGACAGCAAGGCGAACCCTGATCCAGTGGTCGGCCTCGATGGCGTACGCCGCGCAAGGGAATTGACCAGGAAAGCACTCGTTGCTATTGGCGGCATCACACGTAATAACGCACGTTCGGTCATCGAAGCCGGGGCTGATAGCGTGGCGGTGATATCCGACTTGATACGGGATCCCCGCAAATCAGCTGAGGCATTTTTCGAAGTTCTGAGGTAAATTCATTTACTTGCGACGATCAGGTATCAGGTGTCCGGTTTCAATGAAGAACCTAAGCATCGGAACCTGACACCTGACACCTGAGACCTGACACCTGACCCAGGAGATTCGTGAGTATCGACGTTCAACCGCAAACGCCCGCCAGCCGCGCCGACGATTGGGCCATTCATACCCATCAGGATAAAGAACTCGTCAAAGGTCTCGGCTTGACCAGCGCCACTATGCTGGTGATGGGGTCCATGATTGGCTCCGGCATCTTTATTGTTTCCGCCGAAATTTCCCGCGAAGTAAGCTCCCCGGCGCTCCTTATTGGTGCCTGGCTCGTCACCGGCTTTCTGACGATTGTCGGCGCGCTCAGCTATGGCGAACTTGCCGCTATGATGCCCCGCGCCGGCGGACAATACGTTTATCTCCGTGAATCGCTCGGCCCACTCTGGGGATTCCTCTACGGCTGGACGCTTTTCCTCGTGATTCAGACCGGCACCATTGCTGCCGTAGGCGTAGCGTTCGGCAAGTTCCTCGGAATTTTCTGGCCGGCGATCTCGTCATCGCATTGGCTGGGAGGCTTCTGGCAGGTGCCCGAGTGGCATGTTGGCCCGATGGTTCTTGGGAATATGAAAGTAGGGCTGAACACTCAAAACCTCGTCGCGATCATTGTGGTCGTGCTGCTCTCCGTCATCAACATATTCGGCATCAAGACCGGCGCGCTCATCCAGAATGTCTTTACCGCGGCCAAAGTCTCAGCGCTGCTGAGTCTGATCATTTTCGGAGTCCTGCTCGGGCGAAATGCGCAAGCAGTAGCTGCAAATTTTGGCGCGAACTTCTGGAAGAATGCCGGGCTCGGCACCCTCCACGACGTAGGCGGCGGAGTCCTGGTCTCGACGCTGACTGCGCTCGCGATCGCGCAAGTCGGATCGCTCTTCTCCGCCGACGCATGGAACAACGTGACCTTCACCGCCGGCGAAGTCAAAAATCCCAGCCGCAATCTGCCTCTGTCGCTCGCTCTGGGCACGGGAGTGGTGATTGCCCTTTACGTCGGCTGCAACTTTATTTATCTAAGTGCTCTTCCACTTTGGGGAAGCCCAACTGGAACCACGCTACTTGAACGTGGCATCCAATACGCCGCTGAAGATCGAGTCGGCACCGCCGTCATGACCCAGATGTTTGGAGCCGCTGGCGGCGCGCTGATGGCGATCGCCATCATGATCTCCGGCTTCGGTTGCTGCAATGGCCTGATTCTGGCGGGAGCGCGCGTTTACTATGCTATGGCGAAAGACGGTCTCTTCTTCCGCAGCGTCGCCCGCCTCCACCCCAAATACAAGACCCCTGCGGTCTCGCTCATGGTCTCGATGGTCTGGACCTGCATCCTGTGTGTCTCGGGTAGCTACGGCCAGCTTTTGGACTACATTATTTTTGCCGTTCTGGTTTTTTATATTCTGACCATCATCGGACTCTTCGTTTTGCGCAAAACCCATCCCGAGGCTGAGCGTCCGTACAAGGCTGTCGGGTATCCCGTGCTGCCTGCGATATATATTGTGATGGCTTTGTTTATCGATGTTGTGCTGTTACGCTACAAACCGCAATATACCTGGCCGGGATTGTGCATCGTACTACTGGGGATCCCCGTGTACTATGCGTGGCATTCGCAGCGCAAATTGCCCGCCGGTGAGCAGTCGATTTCGAAGTAAAAGGAGACCGTCTCGATGGCCAATTTATTGGCATGCAAGCCTATGCACACCCTGATGCAGGAGGCGCAGGATACAAGCGAGCATGCCTTGAAACGGACGCTCGGTCCTGTCAATCTCGTCATGCTCGGCATTCGGGCGATCATCGGTGCCGGTCTGTTCGTCCGGACGGCCGCCGCCATTGCGGATCGTTCCGGCCCATCGGTGACGCTTGCATTTATTGTGGCAGGCTTTGGTTGCGCCTTCGCTGGACTCTGTTATGCAGAATTCGCTTCCATGATCCCGGTTGCGGGGAGTGCCTATACCTATTCCTATTGCACCATGGGAGAGTTGGTTGCCTGGATCATCGGCTGGGATCTCGTGTTGGAGTATGCGGTGGGAGCAGCGACAGTCTCCATCGCCTGGAGTGAATATTTCAACCGTGTGCTCGATTGGTTCGGCGTGCGGATTCCCTATCAATGGAGCCACTCTCCTCTCGAGACGGCAATGGACACGGGAACACGGGGAATCATCAATCTCCCAGCCTTGTTGATCCTGTTGCTCCTCTCAGCGCTCCTCATCAAGGGGACTAAAGAATCTGCGATCGTTAACGGTTTCATCGTGATTCTGAAAGTGACGATCGTCATAATCGTCATCTGTGTTGGTTGGGGATTCATCAATCCGGCCAATCACACGCCGTTCATTCCTCCGCCCACGACTTATATAACTCCTCAAGGTATAACTCACCATTACGGCGGCTTATTGGGCATTCTTGGCGCGGCAGGAGTCGTTTTTTTCGCCTACATCGGTTTTGACGCGGTTTCGACCGCGGCCCAGGAAGCGAAAAATCCAAAGCGTGATATGCCGATCGGCATCTTGGGCTCGCTGGTGATCTGCACTGTCCTCTACGTGCTCTTTGCGTATGTCCTTAGCGGCGTAGCGACGGTTGACGATTTCCGGTCCGCGGGCCGTGAAGCATCGGTCGCTTTTGCAATCACAAAATACATGCACGGATATGAGTGGCTGTCGAAATCGGTCACGGTAGCGATCTTGGCTGGATTCTCATCGGTGATCCTCGTCATGCTCCTCGGCCAGTCGCGAGTTTTCTACTCGATGAGCCACGACGGTCTGGTCCCAAAAGTGTTTTCCGAGATCCATCCCCGTTTTCGCACACCCTATAAGTCAAACATGCTGTTTTTTGTGTTCACGGGATTGTTCGCGGCGTTCCTTCCCGAAGACATCGTAGGCGAGATGACCAGTATTGGAACCCTCTTTGCTTTCGTTCTGGTCTGTATCGGAGTCTGGATCCTGCGCCGCAAACGCCCAGACCTGCAACGCGCTTTCAAGGTGCCCGCAGTTCCTGTGGTTTCGACTTTAGGAGTCATCATCTGCGGCGCCATGATCTATGGCCTCGGTTGGACCAACTGGCTGCGTTTGATCGTCTGGCTGGCGATCGGCCTGGTGTTCTACTTCAGCTACGGACGCAAACACAGCAAGGTGCAAGCCCTGCAGGCCACCGGACTGAAACCAAAACCTGCGCCATCCATGGCGGACTGAAACACAAAGTCGCTGGGACTCGCAATGCCAACGAGATCCCCAGCGACTTTTTGCGCTACCGATTCCTGACTTCCTGAAATTTCCGCGCCACCGCAGTCACCATCCGCCGCGGTGAGAAGCGCACCGACTGCGCCAGCATCCAGTTCCTGAGTCCCGAAATCACGACGGGCTTGCCCGCCATCAGTGCGCGATAGCCATCCTCGGCCACTGTGCGCGCATCCATCGCTCCAAATTGAAGCATGCGAGAGCTCAGCATGTTGGCGCGTTTGTGGAACTCCGTGACGGTAGGTCCCGGGCACAGGCAAGTCACGGTCACGCCTGTCCCCTGAAGTTCATTAGCAATCGCTTCCGAGAAGTGCAACACGTAAGCCTTGGTCGCATAATAGACGGCCATTAACGGTCCCGCCTGAAACGCCGCCGTGGACGCCACATTGAGGATGCGTCCACGCTTACGCTCCAGCATTTCCGGAAGATACAGCCGCGTGAGATGAGTGAGAGTCGTGACGTTGAGTTGAATCTGTTGCATGCACTCTTCCAGATCGTTTCCCGCGAACAGTCCGAACTGACCAAATCCCGCATTGTTGACCAGCACGTCCACATCAATGTCAGCTCGAGTCGTCTGATCGTGAACATACGCTGCCGATCCCGGCGCTGACAGATCGCTGGCCAGAATCAGCGAGCGCGTCCCATCCTTTTTTTCCAATTCCGCAGCGAGTTGGCGCAATTTATCGGCATTCCTCGCCACCAGAACCAGGTTGCAACCGTCGCGCGAGAAAATGCGCGCGAGTTCCTGCCCAATGCCAAACGAAGCGCCGGTGATCAGCACGGTGGGCCTGCTGGAGTCTGCCACTTTTTTATTATAAAGATGCTCGCGGTGCCGGTGGACATGGCGATTGGCGACGGCCAGTGGAACCTGATCGGAAAGCCTGCGCCGCACGCTGGCGGAAGTAAGTCCAATAGGCTGCGGCGCGATTGCCGAACGTGTCTGGCTGGGAGTAGTCGGTCCCGAGCGGAGAACGAAGAGCGGGAACATAACCGGGGGGCAAGTCGAACAGTTGTGGGTCCAAGGAATCGGAGGAAGCCTCGATCAGCTCCACGCGAGTCTCGTATGTCTGTCCCCGCGCGGTTGTTTGGGAGGTTTCGTCGACCGGAAAGCCACGTCTGCCGGAGCCTCTTTGGGAGAGATGAACTCGCTCGTTAGAAGTCGTGGTCAACCACGCAGCGTTTGCTCGGGACTGATCGCCCCAGTCTTCGCAGCCGAGTTGCGGCAGGTCAATACACCAGCCGTCATGTTCTTCTGAGCTGGCGGGCATACCTGTAGATTTGGCGTGCTCGATTTGGACAGTCGTCTTCACGTGTCGAGCAAGATAAGGGCCGATTTGGCGGCGCTCTCCGGTATCTACCGAATCCATGGCGACAGAAACTTCGGGGCCATCGGGCTGAGGGTGGTGAACAGGGCCACGCTTGAGGCGGTTGCTCCATTCGATAATCGGCCATTCGGTGAAAGTCTTGTGTTGCGGATCAAACGCGATGGTTTGTTTCCGGTCGCATTGGTTGATTAGAACCACCGGCGATGTCGATGCGCTGGGAAGAAACGAGGCAGACTCCCTTTCCGTTCGAGTGCGCGCACCCTTCAAATAGAGCGTCTGTACCGTCGTCGATTGATGACCGTACGTGTAGCGGATCTTCAGTTTGAAGTCAGGAAAGTTGGGCACCAGCTTTGGCAGAGAACCGCCAGCGGAGCCCAACAGGAGCAACAGGAGCAAGGCCCGATTCAGCATCAACATAGGCACCTCCGCTCGAACGAGAACTAGACTGCCTCAGACCGCTACACGGACGCAAGGGCCGGTTCGAGCTCATAGATGGAATGCCACGAAGTCGCAGCCTTCAACTTCTCGTTAACGTTGTTAATGTTCTTCACGCCTTCGGTCTCAAGCCACGCGCGGAACGCTGCCGCACCTTGCTTCGCGTAAACCGGAATTCCATCTTTCCATGTCGCGCGCCCGCAGAGTACGCCGTTGAACTTTACCCCCGATTCGCCCGCCAGTTCCAGGGTTTCGCTGAACTCTGCATTGCTGACGCCAGCAGAGAGATAAATAAACGGCTTCGATGCCACGCTCGCAGCGGTGTGGAACAGATCAATCGCTTCTTTCTTCGAGTAAGCCTTTTGTCCGCCGAATGATTTCGTCCCTTCGACAAATTTCATGTTTACCGGTACTTCGACCTTGAGCACATCGACGCCGTAGCGGTCTTTGCTGAATTCCTTCATGCTCTCTGTAACGATCTGCGGCTTCTTTTTCGCGTACTCGAGGCCCTTCTCGTCCGCGCCCTCTTCGTATCCTACGAACTCCAGAAAGTACGGAATGTCGTTGGCGCGGCACTCATCGCCGATGCGTTCCACCCAAGCATGCTTCTTCTCATTCACATCCTTAGGATCGAAGGGCGTGTAGTAGAGCAGAATCTTGACGCAATCCGCCCCCGCCTCTTTCAAACGGCGCGCGGACCACAGGTCTAGTAAGTCGCCGAGGCGGCCGGGACCGGTTTTGTCGTAGCCGGTCTTTTCGTAGGCCAGGAGGAGGCCGGCGTTCTTCGCTCGTCGCTTGGCGGCGGGGAGTCCCCATTCGGGATCGAGTAGGATCGCGGTTGCATGCGGCGTCAGGACTTCGCTGACGAGGATCTTGAACTCCTCCATCATCGCATCGGTGACTTCGCCGCCCTTCTCTTTGGCGAGGGATTTCTGCAGAGAGCCGCGCTGGTCCATGGCAGCAGCGGCGATTATGCCGCGCTCGTTCGACACTGCTTTGAGCCCCTTAAGTTTTCCGGGGGTGAGTTTCATAGATCCTCCAGACGATTTCAGATCGAGGAATAGAGCACAACAATTCTAAACCAAAACTGGCGGGAAGGCCGGGCTGCGCGCTGCTTCCAACGGTATGAAAGCTACTGACGCAAAGCGAGCGTTCCAAGCAAAGCTTGCTGCTTGGCGATTAGGGACTGGATGCCTTGGCGGGCCAGGGACATCATCTTCGCGAGTTGGGCGTCGTCGAATACCTGATGTTCGGCGGTGGCCTGCAGTTCTACGATCTTGTTGGCGGCGGTCATGACTACGTTCATGTCGACGTCGGCGCGGGAGTCTTCTTCGTAGTTCAGATCGAGGAGCACTTCTCCGTCGACAATTCCTACGCTGATTGCAGCGACGAAGTCTCTTACGGGCGCAGACGTCAGCGTTCCTGCGTCCACCAATCGCTGTAAGGCCAGGCCCAGCGCTACAAATGCGCCGGTGATGGAGGCGGTGCGGGTTCCTCCGTCGGCCTGGATAACGTCGCAATCGATCCAGATGGTGCGCTCGCCGAGACGTTTCAGGTCAGTGACTGCTCGCAGGGAACGTCCGATAAGGCGCTGGATCTCCTGCGTGCGTCCGCTGGGACGTCCTTTGGCGGATTCGCGCGCGGTGCGGGTGAGAGTTGCGCGCGGCAACATTCCGTACTCGCTGGAAATCCATCCTTTCCCGGAGTTGCGGAGAAATACGGGAACGGTTTCTTCGACGGAAGCAGTGCAGATAACGCGGGTGTTTCCGACCTCGATCAGGGCAGAACCTTCGGCGGTTGAAATGAAATCGGGAAGGATGTTGACGGGACGAAGCTGGTCAGGAGTGCGGTTGTCGCTGCGAAAGATCATCGCTTGCGATTTTAAATGATCGACTGCCGGGCTGGGGGTACCCCCTCCCCCCTGGTCTTTTGGAATCATAGATTTAGGTGTAGACTGTCGCTCAAAATCTTGGTTCTAAAGAACTTATAGCTAAAATCTAGAGCGCATGGGACTTAGCGCACACGCCGCTGCTCAAACGATGGCTATAGTCGTTTAACTATTGTTAGCTATGGGATGTGGCATGTCAATCGATATTCGTGCGACTTGGATGAAAGGCGGAATGGGATCCGGAGACGTGGGCCACTCCCTTCGGAACGGTAGAACGTTACGGAAGGACCTGCCCGAAGAGCGCTCCACGCGTGGCTGGCGGAATATCGCCATTTCAACGACGAGGCGATACAGTGAGCGTTGAGGACGATCCACTCGCAGAAGCTATGCGATTCCTGCGCGACGCACAGTCGAGCGTTCCGGAGGTTTACCGTGAAAAAGCAACCGATCGCCGTAAAGCTGTCCCTGCTGTTGTTCCTGTTCCTGGTGGTCGCGATCGTTTACGGCGTACATGGGATATACGACGCTCGAGCTCATCGAGCCGCGTGCTACCGCGCCAACCTCGAGAAGCTCAACTCGCTCGAACCTTCGACCGCGACAATCAACGCCGAGGTCCAGGAGATCCAACTCGACCAGGACGTGATCGATCGCCTCGAGGGTACAGATGACGACACCGCGATCCAACGCCGGAACCACACGATCGACGGCATGAAGGTCAAGCTCACCAAGGTCAATAAGGATCGAGCTGAGGGTCAGCGTCGCACCGAACAGATCCAGGCCGAGCTGTTGAGCTGCCTCGCAGAGGTGAAGTGAATGCACGTCTACCAAAAACCGCTGCCCGCGTTTACAGGGTGTCAGCGTCGGGGCGTGTAATCAAGATTGCCATCGACAAGCGGGCGCGGGGGAGCGAAAACAACGACATGAGGAACGCTTGGCTGGCGTTTTGCCTGCTTCTAGCTGGTTGCTCGGCGAAGAAGCAGCCGGTTGCGGTGACCCCGCCTCCAATCCGGAGCCAGCTGCCCCCACCCACTGCCGAACTCATCGAACACTGTGTAGTAGTCAAGCAGGAAAATGCCAACACGGTGACCTGCAGTTGTCTGCTCGTGACCACCGTGATCGATTCCAGAACCGGGCACACCAAGCTAGTCTGCAAGAAAATGAAAGAGGAAAAGTGAGACCGGGGGCCGGAGAATGGAGAGCTGGGCAGCCCTCTCGAACACCTGATGGCTCGCTGTGTTTCCACTGCCAGCGCCCACGTTTTACAAAACTAAACGTGCGGCACCCCTCCGCGTTTACTTGGGCTACCCGCCCGCGCCTGACGCGCCATCTGTGGCGGATGTGCTTCGCGCTATTCATCGCGGCCGGATCGTTCTTTTCGGTGCGTACGCGGGTGGCGAAAGTCCTTCCGGAGCCATTCACGACCGCGCCCATGCGCGCGCTGCCGATTCTGCTGTTGTTTGGGCGATGTTCTATTGGTTGTGGAGGGTCCGCGGCCGCCGTACGTTACCAGTGCTCGTCCGACACGATCCCATGTCACTCGCTGCTCGCGCGAAGTGAATCTACAGAGCGTGTCCTGTCCAAACTTGTGGGTGCAGGGTAACTATCTTCGCGGAAGGCCAGGGTTTTTCCTCCGAGTTTGATTGTGATCTCGATGCAGCCCGGTCGGCACGAGAACAGACCCATCGCAAATGCGTGACGTGTGGTGCTCCCGGCGATTACCTCTTTCTAAATATGCTGGGCCAAAAGATAGGAATAAAAATCTTCGTCCGATTGTTCCAGTTTAACTCGCCTTGACGGAGAAGTTTTCTTCTCAAGAGAAGCACTCCAGAGGCGTAAAAAATAGCCACTAATATTCCTACAACGATCACGGCGACGATGATTGGAGGGAACGCCACGAAGTCAAAATTCGCAAAATACCAAACTTGGTTTCTCTTTACGAACTCTGCGGTGGTTTGTACCGATACCTCTTTGTTCTCATTCTTGAACCGAACCGTTACGGGAACAGTGGCGGAACCACTTGGGCTTACTTTAATGTCGCTAATGGGAACTAGGGTCAGTTGATAGGTGGGGTCTCGGAAATACCCTAAGGAGGTCCGGCGTTTCGCCGGGTCTAATGACGGGTCGAGGACATCGGCCGGCTTGATGGAATGGTCAGAAAGCCCAGCAAGCATTTGCGAGATCTGGCGCCTGTCCGCCTAAAAATCGGATTGAGCAACAAGGAAATTCGACAAGATCAACCAGAACACAAGAAGCCCGGCCTTGGCTAAGACACCTTCTTGCGCGTTGATCGTCCTGTAAATACTATTTTGCATTGTAACTCTATTCCGGATGAGTATCGAGTTTTGGTTCATCAACTTTCGTCTCAACCGTACCGGCCGAATTACTCTGCATTGATGCTCCAGCGCTAGCAGAGGCCGGTCCAAAGTCGAACGAAATGGAAACAGCACCACCGAAACCGGCGGTAAGGCCCGCACTCGCGGAATACTGCCCTGTTCCGGGAGAAAGTGTGGCCGACGCCTCGGCTCCGATCCCCACGTTACCGGTTGCGGATAGTGTCATCGGACCGAGTTTGAGAGTCTGGCTGGCCGAGATTACGTCTGCATTGGCTCCTGCCCCTGCACTCAGTCCCTTCAGACGGGTGGCCCACATCTGCGGAGTATAGCCAAGTCAGTCCAGTTCTTGCTGGCACAATCCGTATTTACTTGAAGACCTGCACACCGACAAGACCACACGATGCCGAGAGCGGAGTGTCCCACTTCTCGAACCCACGAGAAGTGGGGCACCCTCCTTTTGAATGGTGCTTGCATAAAAGGATCCCTGGGTACACTCAGCGGATGTGGGCCACCCGTCCAGACGTCTACAAACCTACCCAGCGGCTGAAGCCGGCCAGTTTTGCTGCACGTACGGCAGCGCTAAAGCGATGCCCTGATACGCCGTTTCAGGTTTAGTGAATTTATTCCTAATGCGGTTTAGATCCGCAAGAATAGATCTATTTCGCCTGGGGGCTCACCACATGAGAAGACCTGCAGCAAGAACATCGGAAGCTGTTGGCGAAGGACGCGACCTACGTTTCTCTGTTTCTCTGTTTCTCTGTTTCTCTGTTTCTCTGTTTCTCGTTTTCTCTATGCCGCCGGCCTGATCTCCGTGGTCTGTGCGCTTTTTTGGGCCAGCACGCCTAAGGCCAGCGGAAACGTAGTAAGGCCTCCAAAGACTGCCAAAGCCAGTCCGGCGGCTTTTCGTTGATCATTGTTCAGCTTGGTGGAAAGCAGCAAACCGATCCCCGCGCCCAAAGCAACCCGGGTGCCAGCGATCAAGATGATCTCCGCGATCGTGAGTTTACGTTCCATCATGTTCTCCACCCACTCTCTTTTTTTCCACGCGAAATTCTCTTTCGGCGATATATATCAACCTTTCGATGCAAAATTGCCTGGTGCCCACACATCCGCACTTTGCGATGTGTGGGTTTCGGCACAGTGCAATGCGTCGAGATCAGAATCGTTGCCCGGTACTCTGGTCGTTCTGGTCATTGACCTACGCCTTCGGCGAGACCGGTCTGGTGAAATCTCGGAAGCTCTCCCGCGTCTACTTGCAGGTCTCGCTCACCATGGTAAGGTGCGTGACCCGCACCTCGGGGTACACGTCTTTCTTCGCAGCGGGTACCACTCCTTCTCGTTTATCCTCTGCCCTTTCTTGTGCCTTGGTCTCATGGGTGCGGGGACCGGTGACGGTGACCTTGTGACCGAGATGGTGGTCCAGTTTGACGCTGGTGCTGTGGAGTTCCCATGTCTTGCCGTCGCGGGCGGTGATGGCAAACTCACCGTCATTGTCGCCCTTTTGCAAACAGCCGGTGAGGGTAACGTGATCTTTGTGCGCGACTTCAGTTCTGGCATCCGACTTGTCGTCCGCTTTTTCGGCTACGGCTTCGGCCTTGGCTCCGCGAATTGCCACAAGGAAGGCCTGAGCAACGGGGGGAGCCGGCACTTTGCCCATCAGCAAAGCCTTAGTTGTGACCTTCGGTCCGTATATTGCACGGCGGGAATCATTGTCCTGACGGATCGATGCGCCTTCGAGTGTGAGTCCAGCAAACACACCTTTGGCACGAGAGTAGGTCAGGATCTCCGTATCGAGCTTCCAGGTCGTACCGGCCTCGGCATGGCGTCCGACGGGACCGGCTGCGGCTGAAGCGTCGGCTCCAACGTGGAAATTACTCGACAGCAGCTTCTGCATTGCCTTTTCATTTTGAAAGATCATGACCAGGTCGACAGCTTCCAGACCGATCTGCAGGCCCCAGTTGCCGCCGGAAATGGTGATGAATGCCGGCGCGCTCCAGCCATTCGGTGTGCGGCAGGTGGCTACGCCTTTGCCGCCTTTGCCGCCGAAGACAAAGCCGCCTTTAACCATGTGAGGCACAACGGCAATGCATTTGGCGTGCTCCAAGACTTCTTCGGGGATCCCCTTGTCGGGCATTCCCATAATTTCGTGCAGCACTTCGGTGGCGTTCTGAAGCCGTTCCTCGGCATCGTGGCGCGCCGAGGCGCCCCAGCACAGTGAGCCCAGGCTCAACGTCGCAAGTAACAAGATCAGTTTTTTCATAGCACTCCCCAAGATAACGCTCGACGGTTATAACTTAGCTGAGTTGTGATACGTATCGGCGGAACACTGTACATTGACCGCCGCTATGCCGTACGAAACCGTAGCTATGCCGTACTAAGAGGAGAGACTTTTAGCGCAAGGGCGGGGAGAAGTCAGTCAGGGCGAGAAAGGTGGAGTCAATTTTTTCGGTCAGTTTGCCGTTGGCTTCGGATTTTTCTTTCACACTCTTCCACTCCGGGTCGTCCTGGAAGGATTTCCAGTTCGCGGCTGCCTCTTCACGGGTGGGATGCTGGAGGATGTAGATCAGAGTGTCGCCCTTCTGTGGTTCGTCGACAGGCGTCCAGTAAGCGACGCTTTTCATTCCGTGCCGGTCAAAAAGCTTTGTGGTGTGGTCGCGGAAGCGCGCCAGCAATTCTCCTAATTTTCCAGGGGCGGCGTGATAGATCCGGAGCTCGTAGACCACCTTCGACGATTGCACTGGATTCGCCTTGTCTTGCTGCGAAGCGGCCCAAAGGGTTGCCGGAAGGAATGTCGCCGCCTGGAGCAATGTGCGTCGTTTCATGGCGGGCATTTTAGCAGAGGAGGAGGTGAGGCGGGCAAGAGCCTGGACGCCCGCCTCCGCTTTTAGAGTGTGCCTTGCGATGATTCCGGCTGGGCCGTGCCCTTTGTGATCGCTTCGTCGAGAAGTTGTTTCATTTGCTGGTTCGCTCGTTCGGCCAGTTCACCCTGCTGCCGGCCCAGTTCGCCTTGTTGCTCGCCCAGCTTTCCTTGCTTCTCCCCGAGTGCGCCCATTTCCTCGCCCAGCTTCGATTGCTGATCGCCGGCGCGAGACTGGACCGTCCCAAGCTTGCTTTGCAATTCGCCGATCTGTGACTGGAGTTCGCCGAGCTGTTCCACGGTGGCGCTGGAATTGAGTTGCTTCACCAGTGCCTGGAGTTTCTCGAGATCCTTGGTCATGTCTGGAACCGTGACGTGAACCTGTTCCATTTTTGCGCCAAGCTCTTCCTGCTGCTTTCCCAGAGCTTCCTGCTGTTGTCCGAGAGCTTCCTGTTTCTTGCCGAGTTCTTCTTGTGGAGCCCAGAACGATTTCGCACGGTCAATGGTGGCCTGGTCGCGAATGATGTAAGGCTTTCCGTCGCGCCGGAACCAGATAAAGTCTCCCTGGATCTTCTTCTTGAGTTCGTCGAGCCGCTTCCAATCTTCGTGCATGCCGGACATCGTCAGAGAATCGTTCTTCCCCGAAACGATAACGAAACGCAGATTGTCGTCGTATCCGTACGCGTACGAATTATGGGTCGACGACTTCTTCGTTGTGCGCGTCGTGTGCGTAGCCTGCGCCGGTGGATTCGTCGACGAAGTCTGCGCAGCCTCTACCATGTTGACGCTTTGGGAATCGGCTTGCCGACCGGCCGGTTGCGCTGAGGCTGTCAGATAAACAACCGGGACCGCGAGTGTGACGACCAGAATGGCGATGGACTTCCTGATACTCATGGCGACGTCCCCTTTCCAAACAAGAATTCTTTCGACTCGTTCTTCGGCGCATCGGGCGGAGCGACCGGCACTGGCCATCGAAATACCCTCCCACCAGACCCGTCGCCGAGTCCGATGCAGCGCTTCGAAGAAGCTCAGCAACGTCAGGGCGTACAATTTTCGTTCCACGCCACACGACAACGCTGCTTCATCGCTGGCTTGTTCCATGAGGCCGGCGAGGTGCCGATTCAGCCACCACGCGAACGGGCTAAACCAGAAAATCGTGCAGTGGAGAACAGAAAGGCGCTGCGTGAGAGTGTCCCGGCGCTCGACGTGGGATATCTCGTGCGCGATCACCGAGTCGAGCTTGGCATCGTCCCAATCGCACCAGGTGGCTGGAAGCAAGATGACGGGGCGCATTACGCCCATGGTGACGGGTACGGAAGTGAATTTCGATTCAGCTGCCTGAGGGACGCGCGAAAGTCCGCGGGTGCAAGAAGCAATCCTCGCTGCGACACGTGGCTCGCGAATTATCTGCGCGGCGCGTTGTAGCCGCAGGCCAAGCGCCAGTCCAACAAAGAATCGGGCGAGCAGAAGGGAAGCGATCAGCAAGTAGATGGCGGCGGCGATCACATTCCATCGAATCGCGGACAAGGTAAATCCCGTTGAAGCGGGCAGAGGTCTGGATGCTGAAATTGATTGACTGCGCTCGATCGAGGCAACTGGAATCGGTCGCGCGCCCCTGACTTCAGTGACCGCAGGATCGCTCGCGTGGATTTGAAGAATCGCTGGTGTGGGAACCGGCAGGTCTGGTAGCACACGTTGCAGCACAGGCATAGCGAAGGCGGCATACAGAACAGCGGTCCAGGTGAAGAGACGCACGGACGTCGCCTTCACACGGAACGCGGCCAGGCCGAGGCCAGCGACGCCGCCGAGTATCAGAGCACGCACCGCAGCAGCCGCAAGCGTCGGAAGAAGGCTGGTCGACAGTCGAGCGGCATCACTAAGCGTCATGATTTCTCTCCTTCCTGCTTTCGTTCGGCGATCTTGCGAGCCAATCGTTCCAGTTGCTTCTGGTTGAGCACAGCATTGTCGACCATGCCGAGGACAAGCATCTCAGCCGATCCTCCGCAGAAGCGGTCAATAATCCCTCTGACGGCACGGACCGCGACGTTCTGGCGGGCGTCCGATGCCTGGTAAATGAATGTGCGACCGTCGACCGAGTGCGTGACATAGCCCTTCTCCTCAAGCCGGCGAAGCACGGTGCGGATGGTGGAGTCCTTCATCGGACGCGTCGATGCGAGCGCTTCCCGGCACTCTTCAGAAGTAGACGGGCCATGGCTCCAGACGTAATCCATGACAAGCTGCTCGACTTCTCCAAGGTTCCGGGGACGAGGGTGCGATGTGTTAGTCATTGTAGCGTTACAATATGTAACAATTAGAAGAGGCGTTGTCAAGCGGGGGATGTGTGCGAAGTTTTCATTCGCAGGGCCACCGTTCCGCAAGCGCCTTCCTGAAAAGACCAGCGACAGACTGTAGATCGGCGTCGAAGCGGATACACGGATTAGTCCGTCGCTGGTTGGGGGCCTGGACGCCCCTGTGAGGAGTACCGAGATGGTTTCGCTATCGATCTACATCGTCAGAACAGCGCGAAAGCGGGCGCGGCCGCTCATCATCTGTTCATAGGCTTCTGCGGCTTTTTCCAAAGGATAACGTTCGATCATCGGACGAACTCCCGTTTGGGTACTGAAAGCCAGGGTCTCTTCCGAATCTTTTGCGGTGCCCGAAGGCCAGCCCTGAATGGCTTTGCGGCCACTGATCAACTGCAGGGGACTGATGGTCAACGGTTCCGGGCTCACGCCGATCACGAGCAATTTGCCGCCTGGGGCCAGACCGTCGACAAGTGATGAGATTGATTTGGAATCAGGAGCGGTGGCGAGAATCACGTGGGCGCCGCCGAGTTTTTGTAAGGCTTCGACAGGATTTTCCGTTCCACCGTCAATGTAGACGCTGGCCCCCAGTTTTCGGGCGAGCGGATCTTTGTCCTGACCGCGGCCGATCGCGACCGTGCGGAACCCCATTTGTCGCGCGTACTGAATTCCGAGATGGCCGAGACCACCGATGCCGAGAACCGCGACCAGATCTCCGGAGCGAGCTCCGGCATTGCGAAGAGAGTTGAAGACCGTGATTCCGGCGCACATCAGCGGAGCGGCTTCAGCTGCGGGAAGATCGTCTGGAATTGCCGCAACTGCTTCTGCCGGTACAACGACGTAGTCGGCGTAACCCCCGTCGAAGTGGATAGCGGTAATTTTCTCGTTGCGGCAGAGGATGAAATCTCCGCGGCGGCAGAACTCGCAGGTAAAGCAGTGTCCGCCGTGCCAGCCGACTCCGACGCGTTGCCCGGGTTTCCAGTTTGTTACATCGGCACCCGCGGCGTCGATTCGTCCGGCGATTTCGTGGCCGGGAACCCTTGGATATTGAATGCCAGGGAAGAGTCCTTCCTTGACGAGCACGTCGCTGTGGCAAATTCCGCAGGCTTCAATCTTGATGCGAACTTGTGCGCGGCCGGGATCGGGAATATTTCGTTCAACGAGTTCGAAGTTGCCGCCGGGTTTCGATATCTGTACTGCTTTCATGCGAGGCATGTTTTCTTTTCCTGAGAAGAGTGGGGTGAAATCAGGTTAATCAGATGACGCGGCACACACGGAAGACGCAGCAAACGAAAGATTTCAGGAGAACTGAGAAATCGCGCGACACCGTCGAGCCGCTGAAGGAGCGACTCGCTATGACCCTTGCAACAGGCTGAAATCGCGCTCCAATACGATTCTTATGCGCTTTTTTTCTTGAATTCTCCCTCGAAGGAATATTCGGGACTCTGGCCGGGCTCCGGGAAATCGGAGTCGGCACCTTCAGCCATGGGGTCGGGGTTGCGATGTGGGAGTTGGCCTTGCATGGAATTGTTGCCGTCCTGTTTGCGCTCGTCGGGCTCGAGTGAACCCTTTCCACGGTCAGCGTCGTTCTTCAGATGATCGGCGGCATGTTCAGACAAGGGCGACCTCCAGCAGATTCGATAGATTCAAAATCAACATTTCTTGCAACGTCAGCCTACGCTTGAAGCAGTCGCGCGGCAATGGGAAACCCCGTATGCGGGGCTGTAAGTTCTTGTAATACTTGCGATAGGGAAATTTAATGGTCTATTCACGGGAACAGGAATCTAATATGGTCCATGGCAAAGAAGCATTTAAAGCACTTTCTGTTTGTAAGCGATTTCGATCAGACGCTGACCTTTAACGACACTGGTTACGTCCTGAGCGAGCTCGTTGGTATTTCTCTGGAAGAATTTGAGCGTAAAGCGAAAGGTATGGCGAAGCTGAACCTTGTTCAGCAGGGCGCCGAGTTGGCTTATCTGCTGCTGCACGATCCGGAGTTTCGAACGCGCGTTCGCAAAGATCATCTGTATCAGGCTGGGAAGCGAATCCGGCTCAAAGAGAATATTAAGCAGGTTTACGACATCCTGGACCGCAAGATCGACGGGTTTCACTTCGATTTTTATGTGCTGTCGGCTGCGCCTGTGGAAGTGATCAAGTCTGCGTTGGAAGGAATCGTGCCGGAGGATCATATTTTCGGCACGGAATTTAAGTACAACGATGCAGGCGAAATCGAGAGCCTGGTGCGGGCGACGGCAGGGTATGGCAAAGTCGCGCGGCTGGATCAGTTGCAGGAGCAACTCGGGATACCGGCGGATCATGTTGTGTACGTCGGCGACGGAAGCTCGGATATCCATGTGATGCTGCACGTGAACCGGCGCGACGGGTTCACGATCGCGGTGTCGGAGTCGAAGCATGTTGCGCAAATCGCGAAACGGACCATCCTCAGTGAAAACGCGTTAGCCGTCCTGGTGCCGATTTTCGAGCAGATTGCAGGCTGGCAGCGTCCGCGAATACGACAGTTGTTTGAGTCGTACGGTTTCCTCATACAGGACTGGGATCGGGTGCAGACGGATTGGATTAATCTACGACCCGTGGGGCTGGAAGTAGGGCAGCCTGTTACGGTTGATGGTTGATGGCGGCTAAAATGCCTTTCAATCCCAGTGCATTCGATGGCCGGATGGGACCATCCGCATGAATCAAACTCAACGAGGCGTTCCCGACTCGCGCACTTCTTGATTTGCAAATCCACGCCTTAGTCGTCCGTCCACGTTCCGCGTCTATTTACAAAGACTTTGTTATTCTTGCCTGCAGACCAGATTTAGACTCAATAATCTACTGCGAATGTGAGTGAGCTTTCACTCGGTGAATGGGGAACATGACCGATCCTCAATTGATAGGTCCTGTTGCCGGGACTACACCGGCAGACTCGGGATTATCCGAGGAGCGCGTCCGCTCCCTTCCTTACGATCTTCTGAAAGAGGCGTCGCGGCGGTTGAAGATTATGTCGCTGATCGCCGCGGCGCTCTGGATCCTTGGCACGGTGGGAGATCGTATTGCGCTTCTCGCTATGACCCATGGCAACCGGATCTGGCTGCACTGGCAGGCAACGGATGTGATCGCGGGGGCGAGTGTTCTTGTGTCTCTCGCGCTCTTTTTTTACATTCACAGAGGAAACCACGATCCGGGAATGATTCTGAATCTGGGACAGGTGTACCTGGTGGTCACGGCATTTGCTTTGGGAATGATGACTCATTGGTTTCAAGTCCCGAAGGATTGGCCAGTTTCGCCGATGATCAGCTGGATTGGGGCAGTCGTGCTGATGTCTGCGGCAATCGTCCCCAACTCCCCGATGAAGACATTGATCGCCGGCTTGATTGCCGTGTCGATGAATCCGCTGGCAATGCTGATCGCTAAGGCCCGGGGATCGTGGGATTTCGGCTCCTGGACCAATGTGATGGTGATGCATTATCCGGATTACCTGATGGTGGGCGTGGCGGTGGTGATTTCGCGCGTCGTCATGAGATTAGGACAGCAGGTTTCGAAGGCGCGTGAGATGGGGAGTTACCGGCTGGTCGCTCTGCTCGGACGCGGGGGCATGGGAGAGGTTTGGAGAGCCAGTCATCAGATGCTCGCACGTGACGCGGCTATCAAGTTGATTCAACCGGCCGTGCTGAGCGGCAAGTTTGGAAGTAACGCGGCCTTGATTGGACGCCGGTTCGAGCAAGAGGCGAAGACGACGGCGCTACTGCGGTCTCCGCATACGGTGGAACTGTACGACTTCGGTGTCACCAAGGATGGAGTTTTTTACTATGTAATGGAGTTGCTGGATGGAATTGATCTCGAAACGCTGGTTAAGGAATTTGGGCCTCAGCCTCCGGCACGGGTTGCGAACATCCTGCGACAGGTGTGCCGTTCGCTCGCGGACGCACACAGTCACGGCATGATTCACCGCGATATCAAGCCGACAAACATATTCCTTTGCCGCATGGGAAATGAGTATGACTTTGTAAAGGTTCTCGACTTTGGCCTGGTCAAAGTATTGGACGAAACTGAAACCAAGATCACAGTGGAGGGTTCAACGACGGGAACGCCGGCGTATATGGCTCCGGAAATGGCAATGGGAAACGCGCCGGTCGATGGCCGAACTGATCTTTACGGACTGGGTTGCGTCGCATACTGGTTGCTGACCGGGAATCTCGTCTTCGAGGAAAAAGGTGCGACGGCGATGTTGTTGGCACATCTTCAGAAAATTCCAGTACCTCTTTCGCAGAGAACCAACCTCACTGTACCGGCCTGCCTGGATCGCGCCATCATGACTTGTCTCGCTAAAGAACCAGCGAAGCGGCCGGCGAGTGCGGATGCATTAGGGCATCAGTTGGAAAACTGTGACGGCATAGGATCATGGAGTGCGGAAGATGCGGAACGATGGTGGAATACCCACAAGGTCGGGGACACTGGCGGTGAGCCTTCCACCGAGGGCATGCAGGTGGATCCGGACGCCCTTACCACGATGTGAGGGCGCGCTGATTTGATTGCTCTAGCGAGTTCTCGGGGCGGGCGCTGCTTTTCGCAACCTCTCTCGTGCCTGCGTTGCTTCGTTGCTTCTGGGATAGCGCTGGATGACGTGGCGCAGTTCATTGGTGCCCTCGGTTTGTTTCCCAATTTCGAGCAGGGCAAAACCCTTCTTCAACTGCGCGGCAGCAGCTTTGTTTCCGCCCGGAAAATTCTGTAATACCAAGTCGTACTCTTCGATCGCTTTAGCGAAATCGCTTCCGCGATAGAGTAACTCTGCGATGTAGAAGTGCGCGTTTCCGGCGAGATCGGTGTTGGGATAAAACTTGACGTAGTCGTTGAATTCCTGGATCGCGAGATCGGGCTTGCCACCGTTATAGTCGCGCAAGGCGTTGTTGTAGAGCACATCGGGCGGCGGAGCCTGGGCGATTGCCTGCGCCTGCTGCTGTTGCTGCGTCTGCGACGCAACCATCGACTGTTGCGCCGACTGCATGTCTTCCAGTTGCTTGCTCAACTTCGCCATGCGGACTTTGAGTTCGTCCATGGTGTCATTGAGCGACTGGATCTGGCCGGAAATCTGGTCGGTCTGGCCGGAGCGGTCCTGCTGCTGTTTGTTGATGGAGGTCTGCAGGTCTTTCAGCGCGGTATTTACCCTGTTCACGACGTCTGAGTTTTGTTCTACGAGGTGCGTCATTACGCCCATGCGTTCGTTGAACGATTGCGTCATCTGGGTCATCTGCTGCTGCAATTGATCGACCTGCGTTTGCAGCTGGATGAGTTCCTTGCTGGCGCCAAAAGCCGGGGTCAGCGCAAGGCAGACCGTGAGAATCAGGGCGAAAACAGCGGAAGTGCGATTGGATTTCATAGTCAACCTATTGGATGTCAAAACTCCCGGAGGTGAACACCGGCTGGAGCCCTTAGAAACAAAGGGCGGCAGCAGCCGCCCAAGGCTCAAGCACGTTATTTTTCTTATGCTTCGGACGACATGCCGAAGCTGTGTTTCTCCCGATTTTTCGTAGCAAAAATCCTTTCAGACCGAACTATTGCTCATAAACGAAATGCCCACGGCGATTCTGCTGCCAACAGGACTCGTTCGATTCGTTGCAGAAAGGCTTCTCTTTGCCGTAGCTGATGGTCTTGATGCGATCCCCAGCAACACCGCCCTGAACGAGGGCATTCTTGACTGCATCTGCACGATTGGTTCCCAGGGCCAGGTTGTATTCGGTCGTGCCGCGTTCGTCGCAGTGGCCTTCGATGGTGATCCGAATGTTTGCGTGTTGCTGAAGGAATCGCGCACCGGCCTGTAAGGAGGCCTGTTGATCCGCGCGAATGTCCGCCTTGTCGTAATCGAAATAAATGTCTTTGACGTTCTGCGCGAACAATTGCTGTTCGGTCAATGAAGGTTGCGGTGGCGGAGCGACCGCTGCCGCATTGACAGTAACGCGCGCAGTTGCGTCCTGGGTTCCACCGCTTCCTTTCGCGATCAAACGGTAGGTCGTCGAGTCGGTGGGTGTGACTGATTTTGAACCGTTCGGTTCGACCGGGCCGATGCCGTCAATGCTGACGTCGGTGGCATTTGTTGTCTGCCATGTCAGGGTCGCGGATTGACCCTTCTCAACCGTGTCCGGATTCGCCGACAGGGAAGCGGTCGGAGCGGGCGGCGCTGGAGGTGGCGGTGGAGGAGGCGGCGCAGTCTTTTTCTTACATGCGCTCACCATCAGGATTGCGCTCAGTATGAATACCAGGGTTAGCCATCGTCTCATCGGATGCTTCACCTCGTTCCTCCAGATTCTATGCGCGCGATTGGCAGCGCGCAATTTCACAGAGTTGCTAATCAGGTTCCTACTTCCAACTCCAGTCGGGTTGCGAGTTGTCGCCGCTGAAGGTGAGCTGCTTAACATTGGTGCCATCGGCCAGCATGGAAAAAATCTGATCGGTGCCGGTGCGATGCGACTGAAAGACGATGTGTCTTCCGTCGGGCGACCAGCACGGTGAGTCGTTCCGTCCGGCGTCGTGAGTGAGCTGTACCCACTGCTTGCTGGCGATATCCATTAAGTAGAGATCGTTCGAGCCGGGCTCTCCGGGACCGTACTTGCGCATCCAGGAGAAAGTGAGGAACTGTCCGTTGGGCGCCCAGTTTGGGGAGACGGCATAGCCTTGATCGGTGAGGCGCTGCACGTTGGTGCCGTCAGCTTCCATGGTGTAGATCTGCGGCAACCCGGTGCGCCCACTGACGAATGCGATTTGCGCGCCGGTTTTCCGATTCCAGATGGGAGAAATGTCTGGACCCTGACCGGAGGTGAGCCGTCGCGGATTACCGCCTGATGCATCGATCACGAAGATGTTGGGATAGCCGTTGCGGGAGGATGACAATGCCAACTTGGCGCCATCTGGCGACCAGGAAGGCGAAAAGTTCATGCCGCCGAAATGTGGGAAACTGACGATCCGATTCAGGTCAAACGAATACATTGTGACATCCCACCCCGTCTTGTTGTTCGCGCTGAATGCCAATCGCGAACCATCGGGCGAGATCCGAGGCGAAAGGGAAATCGTTCCGAGATGAGTGACGGCGTGCTGGTTGGCGCTGTCATAGTCCATTGCCCAGATTTCCTTGTTGCCTGAGCGCTTGCTGACAAAGTAAATCTTGCTCTCGGCGATGCCGGGAATTCCGCCGCCCAACCGGAAGATGATTTCATCGGCAAACTTGTGGGCGATGACGCGGACAGCCTCGGCGGTGGCATTGTCGTTGTATTGTTTGCCGAGCACCTGTGGCGAGGTCGAAGTGCTCTTGACATCGTAAAGCCAGCCCTGGACGGTTACTTTGTCGGCGGCTACGCCCAGATTGCCGAATGCGAGCATGGAAGCGTTGGGCGCGGGAGAAGCGCTCCAGTCGGCTGCTTTCAGTTCCGTCGGCTGTCCTGGAACCTGCAACGGGTAGAAGCTCTTCGAGACCAGATCAAAGATGCCGGCGTTGTCGAGGTCGTTGAAGAGTGTGTCATTGAAAGTCTTGAGCAGATCGGTGTTTTTGGGATCTTGTGTCGCGGGTTTGAAATCCGAGGCCGCGAGGCGGATCTTCTCGACGCCAAGGCCGGTGCCGGTGCGGATCCAGTCCTGCGCGGCGGCGGTGGCGGCAAGAATTAAGATTGTGAACAGTACGAGATGATTGCGAGCGGCTGCGATTCTCTTCATCAGCGACTTTTGTTCCATGCTTACTCCGTTAATAAACTGTACGCATCTTGTTTCGGCGGCGAGGGCGTGATGCCCCTCGTGACAGCCGGCAGGATGTCAGAGGCTACGACCTACCGTTTGTAATCGAACCAGAACTCTACTGAAACTTTATTTCCCGAATAGTCAGGCGGCAACGGTCCGAAAGTATCAATGCGCTGGATTGCCCGCGTGGCCGATATATCCAGGGACGGATTACCGCTGGACTGCTCGATCTGTACATTTTTAGGCGATCCATCGCGCGCGATGTCGAAGGTGAGATAGACCCGGTTCGCTTGCGCGACGCGTGGATCGACCTCGTATTTCAGCCAGTTTTCGGACACCTTCTGCTGGACGATCTTCACGTACCAGGAAAAGCGGTTGCCGAAGTCGCCGCCTCCGCCGGTAAATCCGAAGCCACCCTTGGCTCCGCCGGCGTTGAACATGCTGTAGGGCCCGCTGACGGCGCCACCTTCGCCGTACGGAACCTGGTTCGTCTCCTCGGGTTCCGGTTGCGGTTTACGTTTGGTGGCGCTGGTTACGGGCTTGGGCTTGATTTTTGTATTCTTGTCCGGAATAGCGACCGCTTCAGGTTCCTGCTCCTGCGCCTTCGGTTCGGATTTTGACAATCCCTTCGATTCATTCGCCAGCACATTCGTTGTTTGCGCGGTAGTGGCAGGCAAGGGAACGGATGTAACTAGCGTCGCGCCCATGGCATCTCCACCGCCACCGCCTCCCCAGCCGTCGCCGCGAATGCCCTGGAAGAACATCGTGTACACGATAACGAAGGCTGCGAATGCAATATGGAGGCCGGCGGACCAGGCCAGAGGCCGGGAAAGCTGGCTATGCTCGGAATAAATATCAGCGCTTGCCGCCATGGGAATCTATGGGCTGCGTCACAATACTTACGTTGCTGATGCCTGCTTGTTTGATGGCGTCCATCACGGTGGCAAAGGCGCCAAAGGGAACGTCTTCGTCGGATCGCAGGTAAATTGCCTGGTGCTGCGGATCGCGAATTCTTTTCTTCAGAGTGGCTCCGATCGAGTTGATGTTGATCGGATCGTTGCCTAAGTAGACCTTCTGCGATTTGTCGATGCTGATGACCAGGCGCTCTTCCGTAACCTCTTTCACGGTGCGGGTATGCGGCACGCTCACTTCTATGCCCGACTGCAACACCGGCGCGGTTACCATGAAAATGATGAGCAGCACGAGCACGACGTCGACGAGGGGCGTTACGTTGATGTCGGCGAGCGAAGTCTGGGTGCGTCCACTGGCGTTGGTGAAAGCCATTAGCGGCGAGCCTCTGAGGGTTGGGGCGTCTGCCGCTCGACGAGATTCAACATTTCGAGCGAAAAGTCGTCGTTGCGGGCGGCGAGTTCGCGAATGGAACCGTTGATCAGGTTGTAGGCGATGACTGCGGGAATAGCAGCGGCGAGTCCGCCCGCCGTTGTGACCAACGCTTCAGAGATTCCAGGCGCGACGGCACGCAAAGTGGCGGCGCCGGCGGTCCCTAGTCCGTGAAAAGCGTCGATGATTCCCCAGACGGTTCCGAAGAGTCCGACAAATGGGGTGACGGCACCCGTGATTGCGAGCCATGTGACATTGCGCTCAAGGCGCGTGATGCCTTCGGAAGACGCGATCTGCATGGAACGCTGAATGGCTGGAAGATTGTGAATGCCGCCGGTGGTTCCCATCTGGCGCTTGAACTCAACCACCGCGCTTTCGAAAACGCCCACCAGTGGACTCGGCCGGAATTGCTCGGCTACCGAGGCCACATCCTGCATGCGTTGCGCCTTGTGAAGAGCCCGCACGAAGCGTGTACTTTGAGTTCGCGCGCGACTGATGAGGCGCCATTTGGAAAGGATCACTGCCCAAGAAATCACGCTGAAAGCGATCAGGATGAAAAGCACGACTTTGGCGACCGCGCCCGTCTGGAGGACGAGATCGAGGATTTCGCCGCCGACGAAGACTATAAAGACGGGAAAGAAGTGCATTGGGATTGGGAGGTCCTTTTCGCGATT
>QIAJ01000108.1 GCA_003225495.1 Acidobacteriota bacterium | reverse complement strand
AACGATTCATTCGGGTCGCGCGTGACCGCCGAAGGCCTGGGATTCCTGCTCAATGACGAGATGGACGACTTCGCCTCCAAGCAGGGAGTGCCCAATACTTATGGCCTGATCCAGGGTCCGGCTAACGCGATCGGGCCGGGCAAGCGACCGCTCTCGGCGATGACTCCAACCATCGTGACGAAAGATGGCAAGCTCTTCCTGGTGCTGGGCGCGGAGGGCGGCCCAACCATCATCACTACAGTGGCCAATATCATCATCAGCATTGTGGATTTTGGGATTGACGTCCAGGATGCCGTCAATGCACCAAGGTTTCATCATCAGTGGCTCCCCGACGCAATTGACGTGGAAGACCGCTTGTCTCCCGATACAATGAACATGCTGCGTTCCAAAGGCGATACCGTGAAGCCTGACCACTTCTGGGGCGATGCCGAGTGCATCATGATTGACCCCAAGACCGGCGAACGCCTGGGCGCAAGCGACGGACGCAATAACGGGAAGGCGGTGGGTTACTGATGCAGAGGGCCGTCTCAACATATATCTATGTGAAGGAACGGCTGCATCCGGGCTTGCTCGACGAGCTCGTGAAAGCCGGAGCGCAGGCGATTGAGATTTTCGCCGCTCGGCAGCACTTCGACTACGCCAACCGCAAGCAGCACATTCGTGAAATCGCCGACTGGTTTCGGTCGAATAAGGTCCCGTTGAATTCCGTGCACGCGCCTTTATACGCCGACTACGAATGGGGACGCACGGGTTCGCCTCCAGTGAACGTCGCTTCGACTGATCGCGCAGGCCGGATCGAAGCCATGGACGAAATTAAACGCGCTCTGGAAATCGCCGAGCAGATTCCATTTCGCTTTCTGGTACAGCACATCGGGAACCAAAACGAAGCCTTCGATGAGAAGAAGTTTGAATCGGCGATGACCTCGATCGAGCACCTGCGCGCGTTTGCCAAGCCGCTGGGAGTACGGATTCTGGTGGAGAACATTCCCAACGAACTTTCCACGCCCGAGCGCCTGGTGGAATTTATCCGAACCTCGCGTTTTGAGGACGTAGGCGTCTGTTTCGACTGCGGCCACGCGCACATGATGGGCGGAATTCCGCAAGCCTTCGAGACTCTGAAGAACCATATTTGCTCTACCCACGTGCACGATAATCACGCCGACAAAGATTCGCACTTGTGGCCGGGCAAAGGCACGATCAACTGGAAAGAGACGATGGAATTGTTGCGCACCGCTCCGCAGACGCCGCCGCTGCTGCTCGAAATCGATGGCGAAGAGAAGAAAAGCCCGAGCGCAGATGTGACAGCGACGTTCCGTACGCTGGAAGATTCTTAGAAATCACCGCCGAGACACAGAGAGCGCCCAGAACTTCGAATGGAAGTCCAAGAATGCTTGGCGATCTCTGCGCCTCTGCGGTAAAGGTTTTTATGTCAACCCCCATTAGTTCGATTGCAGAAATCGGCAAGCACGAAGGCCAGGCAGTCACCGTCCGCGGATGGCTCTATAACCTGCGTGAGAGCGGGAAGCTCTTGTTTCCCCAGTTTCGTGACGGGTCGGGAGTTATTCAGGGTGTCGTTCCGAAAAATGCTGTTCCCCCGGAAGTTTTTGACGCGATCAAGGGGCTAACACAAGAGTCGAGCGTGATCGTGGAAGGCAAAGTCCGTGCTGATAAGCGCGCTCCGGGCGGTTACGAGCTCGACGTATCGAATGTGGAGGTTATTCAGCGCGTCGCTGAGTCCGACCCGTATCCGATCACGCCCAAAGAACACGGCACCGATTTCCTGATGGAGCATCGGCATCTCTGGCTGCGCTCGTTGCGGCAGGCGGCGATATTGCGCGTGCGTGCCGAGATTATCCGCGCCGCTCGCGACTTCTTCGACAGCAACGGATTCACGCTGACCGACCCGCCCATCATCACGCCAGCAGCCTGCGAAGGAACGACCACGCTCTTCCCGGTGGATTATTTCGAAGAAGAGGCATTCCTGACCCAGTCCGGGCAGCTCTACATCGAAGCGACTGCCATGGCCCTCGGCAAAGTGTATTCATTCGGGCCGACGTTCCGCGCGGAAAAATCGAAGACTCGCCGTCACCTGACGGAATTCTGGATGGTCGAGCCCGAAGTTGCATACGGCACTCTCGACGACATCATGGATCTGGCTGAAGGCCTGCTGACTTTTCTCGTCAAGCGATGCCTCGAACGCCGGCGCGCCGACCTGCAAACCATCGGGCGCGACGTGACTAAACTAGAAAAGATTGAGGCGCCCTTTCCGCGTATCACTTACGACGAAGCTGTACAGAAACTTCAGGAAGGCCACGCGCAAGGCGCGCTCGAAAATAAGTTCGAATACGGCGGAGATCTTGGTTCGCCCGACGAAACCTATCTCTCATCGCAATACGATAAACCTGTGATGGTGCATCGCTACCCGGCAAATGTGAAGGCCTTCTATATGGAGCCCGATCCGCAACGCCCGGAACTGGCGCTTTGTGTCGATGTGCTTGCTCCCGAGGGTTACGGCGAAATCATCGGCGGATCGCAGCGCATGGCTTCTCATGAGCTGCTGTTGAAGCGCATCCACGAGCACAATCTGCCGGAAGAAGCCTTCAAATGGTATCTTGACCTGCGCAAGTACGGCAGCGTTCTACATAGCGGTTTCGGCATGGGCATCGAGCGGGCAGTCGCCTGGATATGCGGCTTGGAGCATGTGAGAGAAACGATCCCGTTCCCGCGGATGTTGCATAGGCTGTATCCGTAATCGTTCCAAGTTCTCAGTAGAACCGGCTTTGCCCAGACTGAGAACGGAGAACTGAGAACCGATTTTTATGGGACATACAACACGAGCGTCGTTCACCAGTATCACTCCCCGGCAGATCCGGGTGATTGGTGTGCCTCTTGACCTTGGCCAGTCCCGGCGCGGCGTGGACATGGGGCCATCGGCGGTGCGGGTCGCCGGACTTGAAGCGCGCCTGGAAGCGATCGGTCACAAAGTCGAAGATGCAGGCAATATTGTCGTCGCGATTCCGGAGCAGAAAAAAGAAGGTGCGCCCAGCGCGAAGTATCTCAAAGAAATTACTGCGACCTGCACCAAGGCCGCCGAATTGGTTCTGAAGACCCTCGAAGCAGGGAAAGTTCCCATGGTTCTGGGTGGCGACCACTCGATTGCGGCGGGAACGGTATCGGGCGTTGCTGAATTCTATCGGCGGCAGGAGCAGAAGATCGGGCTGATCTGGATCGACGCTCATACCGACATGAACACCCCGGATTCATCGCCCAGCGGTAACGTCCATGGCATGCCGCTGGCTGCGATCATGGGGTTGGCTCCGATCGAACTCGGCAAGATCTATGATTTTTCACCCAAGGTCCAGCCGGAGAACTGCGTGCTGGTTGGCATCCGCGACGTTGATAGCTTCGAAAAAGAAAATATCCGCAAAGCCGGAGTCGAAGTTTTCACGATGCGCGACATCGACGAACGCGGCATGCGCGCCGTGATGGAAGAAGCCCTGCGCATGGCCGGACGCGGCACCGCCGGCTATCACGTCTCGCTGGACATGGATTGGATCGACCCTGAAGATGCTCCCGGTGTTGGCACGCCCGTTTGGGGCGGTGCGACTTACCGCGAGGCCCATCTGGCAATGGAAATTATTTCCGACCACGGCCGCATGCTGAGCTTTGAAATTGTTGAGGTAAATCCTGTTATCGACGAACGTAACCAGACCGCCGATCTTGCGGTTGAACTCTCGCTCTCCGCGTTCGGAAAGAAAATCCTCTAGAGCAGTCCCCCCGTGCCCACCGTCGTCAAGTTTTTGACTCTATCCCACAAAGGAAAAACGGCGGGACCATATCGGCCCCGCCGTCGACTTTTGAACTCGCCATCGCTACTGCGTCTTAGTCTTCACCGCGTCGCCAGTCTTGAAGCCCGTCCCCGAGACGACCGAGCACACTGAAGAAACATCGTCAACGTCGGTGACTTTCACCAACCCGATAGGCGTACTCATGCGGCGCAATACTTTTCCGGTCGCTGGGTCTTTGATTTCTTTGCTGACCCGTTCCACGCTGAGTTGGTCGCCGACTTTCACACCAGCCTTGGCGCCAACATTCAGGATGACCTGTCCCCCATCCACGGCCGCAACCATCCCCTCTACCGTAATCGTCCGGGCGACCAGCTTTTCTTTGCCGGCAATCACTTCAGTGCTCATTGTCTCAACCGCAGCTTTCACAGCTTCTCCAATGATGGTGTTCTGAAAATCGCTGCTGCCGAAATCGACGGCTCCAGCGCCAAAACCATGCCAGTTGCCTCCGCCTCCGGTGAGCGAAGTGCTTTCCCTCGACGACTCCCCCTTACCCTCGGCTACCGCGAGGATTTCACCAGTGTCGATGTCAACGATGCGCGCATCGACCGCCACAATGGCTTTCGACTTCGAATGTTTGAAACCGCCCAGGCCAAAGCCCCCAAAACCGCCGCCACCGCCACCGACACCTGTATTCTTGGTGTCATTGCCGAACTGCGTGATGCTGCCGACGATGATGGCGTCCACCCCCAGCAATTTGCCTATTTTGGCTGCGGAATTCGGGTTGGCACGGTCACTGTTGGAGAAATTCTGCTCGGCGAGAATCTTGTCCATGGCCTTGCGTTCGATCACGGAGTAGCTGCCGTCCTTGACGAGATACTTCACAAGAAGGTCTGAGATTCCTTTGCCGATGTCGACTTCTTGCCCGAAGATCGCGGTTACGCCCCCGTGCACCGTTGCGTAGTCAAAATCGAAGATGGCAACCCGCTTCTTGCGAATGGGCGCGGCCTGCCCCATTGCTGAGCTAACGTAAGCCATGGCCAGGAGCCCGAACACCGCTGCCGCGAATAGAGCTTTTCTCATTTGATGTTCCGCCTTCTGGGAATTCAGAAAACACAATGCCGCGAAGCCTGCCTTCCCTTGACGAAGGAGGCTAATCGGGCCTCTGGCACTTGTCAACCCAACAAATGGGCCAGTCCGGGGACGCAGAAGGAACTGCATTTTGAATGGCACAGCGCTCCCGGTTCCAAAGGCAAGTGTGTGTTTCACACTTTGTCCAGTCCTTTTTAGTTCGGCTGCCGAGCTTCCGCCTCCGCCTTGTCGGCTTCCTTGTTTGTCTCTCGCAAATCGCTGTCTACGTTCGCGTCAGGCGCAGGTGGAGGCGCTTCACCTGCCTGAGTCTTGGTATCAGGAGCCGCCGGCAGACCATTCTTGCCCTGCTTCTCGGCGAGTGTCTTGAGCCCTGCATCCATCTGGATGCGCAGTTGATTGTGCATCTCCTGCAGATCGTCGACGGCGACTCCGACCGTCTCGCCGCTGGCGCACTCATTCTTCTTACTGCTCTGGACGATTGCGTCCACCATGTTGTCGCCGTCCGGCTTGTCGTCGGAGCGATAGATCACATCGCCAGCGGTGAGTACGCATTCAGCTCCATCTGACGTCGTCAGGTCCTCTTCGCTGGATACCACGAAGAAGTGGATCTTGGGACTGAGCGCCGCCGGAACCTCGTCGCCACTCGCCGCCTTTGCACCGCCTTTTGCTGCAGCCTGCTCCGCCGCGATCTCGTTCTTCAGCTGGCTGGCGATCGCCTGCTTAATCTCATTGCTGAGTGCCGGTCCCTTAGCTTTCGCTGCAGGTGCTGCCGTACTCAAGAGATACGGACCGTAGGCAGCCGAAAGGTTCGCCGCAATCAGCGGGTCCGTCGTCCACAACGAAGCTATTTCATCGGCGGTCTCGGTTGCGGAGGAGTTGGGTCCGACCTCTCCGCTCGCAGCGACTTGTTCTTCATAGGCAGCCTGCAGGTTCGCCGCGATCACGTAGTCGGTCAGCCAAAGCGAGGCGTATGGATACACCGGATACGGCTGATAGTAGGGCCCGTAATACCCATACCATGGCTGTCCCGCCCAACCCCAGTGCCGTAGTAGTAAGAGGGGGCGTAGCCGTAGTAAGGACGTCCCCCATAGTAGTAGCTGCGATAGCCATACGCGTAGCGCTGCCCGCCCACGTAGTAGGTTCTCTGGACGTAGCTCCGGCCGCCGTGGTTATAGTAGGCGCGCTCGCTGTATCCCCCGCGTCTTCCCATGCTCACCACCCGGCGTCCGTCGTGCATGCCCTCAATTCGGCGTCCGCCGCGCATGCCGTGTTCGATCCTCATGCCATGAGGGGTTTGGATCGAACGAACCTTTCCGTCCCTATTAAAAGTCGCTTGGCCTCCGTTCTTTAAAGCCACCTGCCTGGTTCCCGCCGGCTGATGCCGATTGGCTCCGCCCGGTCCGCGATTGTTCGCGCCTGCCTGTCCGTGGTTGTTCGCGTTGGCTCCGCCCGGTCCGCGATTGTTCGCGCCTGCCTGTCCGTGGTTGTTCGCGTTAGCTCCGCCCGGCCCGTGGTTGTTCGCGCCTGCCTGTCCGTGGTTGTTCGCGTTAGCACCACCTGGTCCGCGATTGTTGCCGCCTGCCTGTCCGTAGTGGCTGGCACCACCTGGTCCGCGATTGTTGTTGCCTGCTTGTCCGTAGTGGTTGGCACCACCTGGTGCTTGTCCGTTGCTGTTGGCTCCGCCTGGTCCGCGATTGTTGCCGCCCGCTTGTCCATAGCTGCTGCTACCACCTGGTCCATGATTGCTGCCGCCCGCTTGTCCGTAGCTGTTGGCTCCGCCTGGTCCACGATTGTTGCCGCCCGCTTGTCCGTTGCTGTTGGCTCCGCCGGGTCCACGATTGTTGCCGCCCGCTTGTCCGTTGCTGTTGGCTCCGCCGGGTCCACGATTGTTGCCGCCCGCTTGTCCGTAGCTGCTGGCTCCGCCCGGCGCCGCGGGGCGCTCTGCTGGGGCTGCATGCGGTGGAGGCGCAGGGGGTCGCTGTGCCGGTGCCGCGTGCTGCGGAGGGGCAGGTGCAGCACCTGGCTTGTGTTGAGCCGAAGCCACGGCTGCTACTAAGAAGAGAACCAGCGACAGGGACAAAATCGGCAGGACGTTCTTTCTCTTGCTGCTCAAGTTCATAAGCCACCCCTGAGAAACGCGAAACCTCTAGACAATTAATCCGACAGCAACGGGCGTGAATGGGGATTTCATTCAACTTGCGATCACCGCGGTGGAGTTTTTCGATGAGTCTCCTCGGTCTTTGTGTCCTGGGGAAAGAACCTAAGTACTACCAGGGAAGCACCGCAATTTCACACCGGGTTCCCTCCCCTGTCAAGGGGACGCCAGAGCAGGAAGGAAAAGGCGACAGCCTGACTCCGTTCTCCCCTCTAGCTTCCTGCTGTGTTTCACTTCGCATTGCGTAAAGGGCGACCAAAAACCGTCATGCCCTCTTCAAAATTATTCGAGTATGCATTCGTTCCAACCGGACCCGATCAGACGGCAATCGGAAGATGACTGGAAGAACTCGACTCAAGTGTTACGCACAAATTCACGCCGTGCTTCTTTAAGTCTTGTCGATTCTTGCGCGAGGCCTGAGTGATACGATGATCGCGAGGAGAATCCTGAGTAATCTTGCGCCAAGGCCGATTCTGGCCAGACGGAAAGGGAATGGCTAAACTCCGGGTCGGCATCCTGTTTGGGGGACGCAGCGGCGAGCATGAAGTTTCGCTGCTTTCGGCAGCGTCCGTTTTCAAGGCGATTGATAAGACGAAGTACGAACTGGTTCCCATTGGAATCACGAAGGACGGCCGCTGGCTCACGGCCGAAAACGCCGAGAGGCTGCTGTTGGGCGATGCCGATTCCGGCAAGAGCCCGTCACTTCTGCGCGCCGGCGATCCCGGGTCGACTCCCGGCGCCGCCCTGCTTGCGCAAGGTGAAGCGGTGATCATTCCGCCTGAGCCGGTTCAACGTGGTGAGGGTATGGCGCCGTTTCGGATCGAAGCATCGGCACTACGGCGCAGCTCCGATCGAGCGATCAATGTTGACGTAATCTTCCCTGTACTGCACGGAACCTTTGGCGAAGACGGCACCATCCAGGGATTGCTCGAACTCGCGGACATCGCTTACGTAGGCGCAGGCGTGCTCGGATCGTCGGCGGGCATGGATAAGGACGTCATGAAGTCCCTTTTCCGCGCCGCCGGGCTTCCGATCGTCAAGCACGTTACCGTCCTGCGCAGCCAGTGGGAGCGTGATCCGAAGAAAGCTCAGAAATTGGTCGAGAGCAAACTCAGGTATCCGGTATTCGTGAAGCCTGCGAATCTGGGTTCGTCGGTGGGCATCTCGAAGGCGCACGACCGCAAGGAACTCGGTCCGGCGATCGAAGAAGCTGCGAAGTTCGACCGCAAGATTGTGATCGAAGAGGGCGTCGGAGGGAAGAAGAACAAGGCGCGCGAAATTGAATGTTCCGTTCTTGGAAACGACGATCCGAAGGCGTCGATTGCGGGCGAGATTGTTCCTTGCAAAGAATTCTACGATTACGACGCCAAGTACCTCGACGAGGGGTCTGCGCTGGTCATTCCCGCCAAAGTGACGAAGACCGAGATGAAGAAGTTTCAAACGTTAGCGATCGCAGCCTTCCAGGCAGTGGATTGCTCAGGCCTTGCGCGCGTCGATTTTCTTATGGATCCCAAATCGCGACGCATCCTCGTTAACGAGATCAACACCATGCCAGGTTTTACTTCGATCAGCATGTATCCGAAACTGTGGGATGCGTCGGGCCTGCCCTATCGCGAACTAATCGACCGGTTGATTCAGTTGGGTATGGAACGTCACCGGGATAAGAAGAGAAATCAATACAGCCGCTAGACGAGGCATGCACCCGCCGCTCGTGTTCAGTTTTGAACAGACAGGTATTTTCTGACTGCTCAAACTTTACTCGGTTGCGAGTCTCGTCCACAACCGCACGATTCCCTTTGGCATCTCAATGTACGGTTGCGGACGCAGCGGAGGACGATTGGTCATGACAGCAGCGAACGATTCGAAATCCGGGCAAGATTCAACCAAGGCAGCGGAGCATGTTGCAAGCGCTCGAGAGATTCTCAAAACGTTGCAAGAAAAGCTGGGAGAGCATCCAGAACTTGGCGCTGCCATTACCAGGCTGGAAATGGCGCTGAATGATCTGGCGATACAGACCGGCGGGATGCTGTAACCAGCAATCGCCGTCGACGAATCCGATCAAGAAGGAGCGAGACCGATGCGACATCGTTTAAACAGTTTTATAGTGCGGAAGGCGGTTTTGGCGGCGGCAGTGTTGGCCGGCTTTCTGATGTTCACCGCAGTGCCGCTGGTGCGCGCTGACGAACACGATTGCCAGCGACGCATTGCCCGGGCAGATCATAGGCTGGACGTGGCAGTTGAACGGCACGGGTTCCGCAGCCACCAGGCCGAAGTCGCTCGCAGACAACTGCGAGCCGAGCGCGAACGCTGCTGGAATGGCGTGCACCGGTGGTGGGATGAACATGATCGCCGCTGGCACACCGAACGCGACTGGAACGATCGTGACCACGATCGCGACCGCGACCATGACCATGATCAGCACTGAATCTTAGGTGAAAAAATACCCTGGAGGGATGGCCCTGCTTCGTGAGTTGAGGAGTGGGCCGTCCGTCCTGGAACGATAAAGGCGGGCAACACCAGCCTGAGCCAGATAAAGAATTTCAATGCCGATTTCCTCATCACCTACCTGATCCATCCCGGTACGGCAGTCTATCTCTGCGACAACAGCAATCTCCAAAATCTCGATCCGTTTGCAATCTCGGCGCACACCGGCCTCGTGCGTAACAACAGCTTCATAAATGACGGTCGTACGATTTACGTGAAGATCTCGTGTTGTTTCGCTTCTAGACAGCTAAAATCGATGTTGCCGCTTCTAACCGAATAGCTCATGCACCGATTTTTCGCGATCCTCCTGCTGTCCACGCTCGCCGCTGCCCAAGGTGTGGTCCAGGCCCCTGCCTCCAACCTGAACGATCTGGAGAGCGCTCACAAAGCGCGGGCCGTACTCGATCAGGCGATTCAGGCACTGGGCGGGCAGGCTTATCTGACTTACGAAAACAAGAGCGAAACCGGCCGTTACTATCCGCTCTACCATGGACGTACCAACAGCCTCGGCATCCCCTACAACTACTACACCAAGTATCCCGACAAGGACCGCTTCGAGGTCATCCATCTGCGCAACGTTTTCCTGCTGTACTGGCAAGTGGGCAATGTGCCGGTCAAGGACAAATCCGATATCGTCCTGATCCACAATGGGAGCAAGGGATACGAAGTCACCTACAAGGGAACTGCGCCCCAGGATCCCGTTGATCTCGCCGGCTACCTGAGGCGGCACCAGCACTCTCTGGATGCAGTGCTTCGCAAATGGATCAACGATCCTGGCGTCGCCCTCTTTTATGACGGCCTTGCCATCGTAGACGGCAAAGCAACCGATCAGGTCACACTGCTCAATAGCCAGAATGACTCGGTGACCGTCAACATGGACCAGAACAGCCACTTGCCGATGAAGACCGGTTTTACGTGGCGCGATCCCGAGGATAAGCAGAAGAACGTGGAGGAAGAAATTTACGACAACTACCGACTCGTACAGGGCATCATGACTCCCCACTCGGTCACTCGGAACTTCAACGGGGAAATGTCGCACCAGCGCTTTGTTAACGTCGCGAAGTACAACTTGCCGCTACCAGAGACGCTCTTCGAAGCGACCGTGAATTATGATCCCAAGCAGCCCCTCAAAAAGCGGTGAGTATCCGGGCAAATTCCCGGTTACTTTAGGCTAGAACCCCGTCCGGCACCGGCAAACATCTACCTGTTCCTGAATGACTTAGCTGCAATTGCCCCAGGAATAACCACGGACTGTGGCTTTTTTGCCACGGACAGAAACAAAGTGTTCGGCGGTAAACTAATGAATAGTAAAACACTTACTTCGTCTCCCTTTGACGCACGAGCAAACAATCCGTGGCCCAGCGGCATGTGCCGGGATTGGGCTCCATAGCGGCGCTCCGGTTAAATTGCGAATTCTCCCTGCCTCGGCAGGCACCGGGATTGTCTTCCGGCGTATCGATCTCGATGGCTTCGAGATTGAAGCCAGTGGCCGCAATGTGGCACGTGTTTCATACGCCACCAGCTTGATGAAGAAAGGCGTCCTGATCTCGACGACCGAGCATCTGTTGTCAGCCTTTATCGGCGCGGGCATCGACAACGCTATCGTCGAACTCGATAATCTGGAATTGCCCATTTTGGACGGCAGCGCTAGGCCGTTTGTCGAGATGATTCAAAAAGCCGGCATCCGGCGACAACGTAAGATTCGGACCTATCTCCGCATTGTGCGCGAGGTCGAATTGCGCGAGGGCGATAAGTTCATAGCGGTCTATCCGTCGAACACCTATTCGGTGTCGTACGCGATCAATTTTCCTCACCCATTGATCGGCCGGCAGACATTCCGGGTCCAATTGACGAATGGCAGCTACATACGGGAGATCGCTCCCGCCCGCACCTTTGGATTTCTGCACGAAGCCGAAGCCATGCGCCAGCAAGGCCTCATACGGGGCGCCTCCACCGAGAATGCGATTGTGCTGAACCGCGAAGAAGTGCTGAACCCGCCCTTGCGCTTTGGGGATGAAATTGTCCGCCACAAAGTATTGGACTTGATTGGAGATCTGGCCCTGATTGGCAAACAGATTTTGGGTTCGGTCGTAGCAGACCGCGCCGGACACGCCATGCACACCGCTCTGGTTTCGCGACTTCTACGCGACAAGTCGTATTGGGAAGAGACTACGCTGGAAGAAACCTCTTCCGCGACGCCGGTCAGTGCCGAAGCCAGCCTCAGCGTATAGCAGAGAGCGTTACGGTACAGGCGCGTCTAAGGAGTGGTTTCGCTGGCGGCGTCCTTCTTTTGTACGAGGGAGACCGGGGCGAGCCGCGTCTCTACTCCAGACCCTCAGCAGCAGTGTGATCAATCGGCAGGTTGCGGGCCAGTCCAGTCGTAGGGCATCCCGCGTTCGGCAAGCAAGCGACGGAGTTCTTCCTCAGCCTCGGCACGGACCCGGTCCGTAAATGCGGTCGCGCTCTGCCTGTGTTCCGCTCCCAGTGCCGACAAACGGACTCGAAGATAAGGTTTATCGTCTTCCAGGCGCCGCAACAGCCTTTCTGTCTTTGCAATTCTTTCGTCGATTGTGATCATAAGGAGTTTTGAAAAACTCCTCCCAGATTCGCACAGCCATGGGACCACGAAAAGTTTCAAGGTGGGTTCGGGGTACCAAGAACGGTGAGAGAAAACGGTAAGCGCCTAGTCGGATTGGAGGTGCGGTTTCAACAGGCTCGGAAGTTCGGCTTGTATCCGGTCGGTGAGCCACTTTTCGAGCTGATATTGCGAACTCTGGGGCACGTCAACGAACCGGACGCCGGCCTTGCCCGAAGTGTTGGCCCAGGCGATATTCCCCCGAAGCTCGAGAGACGTATGAGAGCCGGGAAGAGTGAACTTCAAATTGGCCACGACTTCCCGTGGGAGCTTACCCGTAATACAGATGGCCATTCCGCCTTCGCTGAGGTCAGTGGCCGTGGCATTCAGTTCGACCCCGTCAGGAATACTGATTCGAACCGGCATCTCAACCGGGTGCCGGAAATAACGCCGTCGCTCCCGGAGCATGAAGTTCAAGGCGGCATTGAAGCAGCGGGTGGCATTCAGCGGAGTCAGCGGCTTCTGAAGGACGAAATTAGCGCCCAGGCGGAATGCCTCCTGGGTTGTGGTATTGCCATTGAGCACGGCGAAGGCGACCGAAGAGGCATTGCTGTGGGTTTTACGCAGGTCGGTCAGGATGCCGATGCCGCCCTGCATGTCGTCACAATCTACGATCACTGCATCAAACTTGCGTTTCCCCAGCATTTCGCTGCCAGTGTCGCTACCCGCACACACTTCGACGTTCACCGATAGCTTTTCCAGTGTCGGACGTAACACTCCGAGCAACGCTGCATCCCGGCTGATCAGCAGCGATTCAAGATTCATGGCAATTCGATACTATCGGGGCGGGGAAGGCGTTGAAAGTAACCAAGGTACCAAGCCCCGCAACTCCCATAAGATAAGCTGTTTCGTCTTGATGGTAACCATGTCTGAGCTTGTCTATCTCTCCCTCGGATCGAACGTTGGGGACCGGTCCGCGAGGCTCCAGGAAGCGATAAAAGGCCTCGGCGAAGCTGGGAATGTCGTCGCAGTATCTGGCTTTTATGAAACGGAACCCGTGGAACTTCGCGACCAGCCGTGGTTTCTAAATTGTGTGGTCGCGGTCGAAACCGGACTGTCTCCGGCGGCACTCCTCACGAAGGTGTTGGCGATCGAACAGAAGATGGGCCGCCTTCGCGTGAAGGATAAAGGTCCGCGTTCCATCGATATCGATATTTTGTTGTTCGGCGATGTCGTAGTCGACGAACAAGGTTTGAAAATTCCGCACCCCGCCATGCACGAGCGACGGTTCGTTCTGGAACCATTGGCGGAGATTGCGCCGGAAGCGACACATCCCGAGTTGGGAAAAACCGCGCGCGAACTTCTCGCCGCGATGCCTGTGGGGCAGATTGTCAAGCTTTCAAGTGGCGGTCGCCGTTGAAGAGAAAAGCCCTGATCAAACTTTCGAAAATGACTGGCGAAGGAAGACAGCGTCACACCTATTTCTTCGCCTTACGCAATCGCGCCTCCAACTCATCGACTTCCCGATTCAGTCCGTCAGGCAGATGACTGCCAAACTTCGCGAAATGTTCCCGGATTAGCGGCACCTCGGCTAACCATCCCTCGACGTCAACGCTCAGTAATCTCGCGAGGCTGGCGGCCGGCAGATCGAGTCCATTCGTATCAAGGTCAGCGGGACCGGGCAGCCTCCCAATCGGAGTATCCACAGCCTGAACGTTGTTATCGCAGCGCTCGAAGACCCACTTCAATACCCGGCTGTTTTCGCCGTAACCGGGCCACAATAATTTTCCGTGATCATCGGTGCGAAACCAGTTGACGTAATACATTTTCGGCAACTTTGCGCCGGGCCGCGCTCCAATCTTCAGATAGTGCGCGAAATAATCGCCCATGTGGTAGCCGCAGAATGGCAACATCGCCATCGGATCGCGCCGCAACTGCCCAACCTTTCCCGCCGCGGCCGCAGTTGTTTCGCTGCTGGCGGTCGCACCCAGAAATGTTCCGTGCTGCCAACTGAAGGCCTCGGTGACCAGCGGAACGATTCCCGCCCGGCGCCCGCCAAAGAGAATCGCATCAATCGGTACACCGTTCGGATCCTCCCATTCGGGCGCAATGACCGGGCACTGCCCCGCCGGAGTAGTAAAGCGCGCATTCGGATGTGCCGGCTTTCGCCCGGATCCCGGGGTCCACGGCCGCCGCAGCCAGTCCACCATCTCCGCAGGCTTTTCGGCAGTCATCCCCTCCCACCAGATGTCACCTTCGGGCGTGATCGCGCAGTTCGTAAAGATAGAATTTCTGGCAGCCGTGAGCATTGCGTTCCGGTTTGACTTCATACTCGTGCCCGGCGCCACTCCAAAAAACCCATGCTCGGGATTAATCGCATACAGCCGTCCGTCTGGGCCAAACTTCATCCACGCAATGTCATCCCCAACGGTTTCCACCTTCCACCCCGGAATCGTCGGGATCAGCATGGCGAGATTCGTCTTGCCGCACGCAGAAGGAAACGCCCCTGTGATGTACTTCACGCGTCCCGCCGGGTTCGTCATCTTCAGGATGAGCATGTGCTCCGCCATCCATCCTTCGTCCCGCGCCTGCACGGACGCAATTCGCAGCGCATGGCATTTCTTCCCAAGCAAAGCATTCCCGCCGTAACCGGATCCATAGGACCAGATCTCCCGAGTCTCCGGAAAATGACAGATATATTTTTCTTTCGCGTTGTTGGGCCACGCGGAATCCTGATCGCTCGGTCCGAGCGGATCTCCTACCGAGTGCAAGCCCCGAACAAACTCCCCGTCCTCGCCGAGCACCTCGAGCACTCGCGAACCCACCCGAGCCATGATGTGCATGTTCGCGACGACGTAGGGCGAGTCGGTGATCTCGACTCCAATTTTCGCAATCGGCGAGCCGATCGGCCCCATGCTATACGGGATGACAAACATCGTCCGCCCAGCCATCGCACCGGAGTAGAGTCTTTTCAGCTTGTCTTTCATCTTCGCGGGATCTTCCCAATTGTTGGTGGGACCGGCTTCCTCCTGGGTGCGGGCGCAGATAAAAGTCCGATCCTCGACCCGTGCCACGTCCGCCGGACTCGACCGGACCAGGATGCTGTTTGGCCTCTTGTCCTCGGAGAGCGGGATGGCCGTCCCAGACAAGATCATGAGCCGCATCATCGCTTGATATTCCCCGGACGAACCATCGCACCAATGCACCCGTTCCGGCGTGCACAGTTGCGCGCACTCCGCAACCCACTGCGCCAGCCGCTTATGTCTTTGCGTGCTCGTGGTTTCCACATCCAAGGTAAGACTGGACATAAAAGCAACTCCCTCAAAAAGAGACTGCGGGCTCAATAGCAGGCTTAAGAACGGCGAGCGGGGACAAAATAGCATCATGGTGACAGCCGGCCCCTAACGCAGGACAAACAGAGTATTGTCCCTCATTTGCAAGGTACTTTCCAAGTGCTGGGCCGAAGCCCGGGGGTCAGAGGTATTAGACCCGCCGTAGCCTGATTGCAGCCAAAAGTTCGCGGGACACCGACAAGGAGCGGCGCGGGCAAACGAGACCCGGCGCGTTATAGTCGGGTAGTCACCCTAAAATCGAAGTCCCGTTAGGGACCAACTCTGCCGCGTGACTCTACCTTGGGACTACTGCTCCCGCCTCAGCCACGACCGCATCCAAATGCTTGAGCGTTTCCTCGATCGTCAGCGAGTACATCTCACGTCCCACTCCCTCACCGGATTCCAATCCTGTCTTGATAAAATGCCCGGCGATTTCCTTCGCCAACGCGTCGGTGATGAGCGTTCCTGTCCGCTTTTTGTATTCGACCCATGCTGGATGTGGCAACGCCACCCATACTGGATGCCCATCCACCAGAAACTTGATGTCGATTGCATCAGCATGACGTGTGGAGATGGCGACGATCAGGGCTTCGTACGTGCAATGGACCAGCTTTCTGGTCCAGCGGTCAGTGGTCGTGAAGTCAGTAAACATGGGCTTCTAAAACTATATCGTTCCCCAAGAAAGCCCGCAAACGGGTATGACCTCGGGTGTTAAACAATCGACGAAGCCGTTGGAAGTACACACCCTTTAGCCTTGAGCCATCTCATTTCAGTATGATCGACCTGTGCCGACAAAGTCCGCCCCGAAATCCAAGCTGCAACTCCTGCGCTC
Organism: Acidobacteriota bacterium; assembly: GCA_003225495.1. GTDB lineage: Bacteria > Acidobacteriota > Terriglobia > Terriglobales > Acidobacteriaceae > Acidiflorens. The sequence continues at coordinate 23,306 of QIAJ01000108.1, read as the reverse complement.
CGAAAAGCTGGCGAAACTCCCGTGGCTCGTTCACGCGTTCTCGACCCGGCAGGGTGGCGTCTCCCGCGTTTACGGAGGAAGGGCACTCAATCTCGGCTTCACGAAACAGGACTCACGCGCCGCCGTAGAACGCAATCGCGCCCTGTTCTTTAAACAACTGGCAGTGACGGACAAACACGCAATGCTCGTCACACTCCGCCAGATTCACTCCGACCTCATTCACCGGATCGACCGCGTGTCTGCGGATCCTCTGGCCGGCGATGGACTCATCACTAACACGCCCGGCCTGCTGCTTGGCATCCAAACCGCCGACTGCATCCCCGTCATCCTGGCCGACAAGAAAAATCACGCTGTCGGTGTATTTCACGCGGGATGGCGCGGCACGGTGAAGCGCATCGTCGAGAAAGCCGTCGGCGAGATGCAGCGATACTTTGGAAGCGACCCACGCAATATGGTCGCTGCCATTGGACCGGGTGTGCAGTCCTGCTGCTATCAAGTAGGAGAAGAAGTTCGTAAGAAGTTCGAAGGCCAGTTCGCCTACGCTGCCGAACTTTTCCGCGAGGTAAAGGAATCGGATCCGGTGCGCGAAAAGTATCCGCTGCTCTTTTTGACCGCACGTGCGCCTGGCCACAGCGAGCTTCCCGTCAACCTGTTCCTTAATCTGGTGGAGGCCAATCGCCGCCAGCTGATGGATGCGGGCGTGCCTGCGAGAAACATCGACGCATCTTATCCCTGCACGGCCTGCAACACAGTTCTTCTGTTCAGCCATCGCGCAGAAAAAGGCGTGACCGGAAGAATGATGGCGGTAGTCGGGATACGAAAATAGGGTTGCTCGAAAGAACCCAACGACCGAAACAGCGAGACTACGCGGCCGAAGGTGATTCGGGAGGGCGCCCCCAATAGCGACGCCCTCCTGTCCTCACAATTACGCCAAATCGAATAGCAGCACTTCGGCGTCTTTCGCTCCTTTGACGATCAACTTTTGCTCTTCGCTGACGGCTGCACCATCGCCTTGAGCCAGTTTCTGACCATTCAGTTCGACTTCGCCTTTGGCCACTTGCAGCCAGGCGTGGCGCTTGCCTTCCAAGCTGTGAGTCGTTTCTTCGCCGGGCGCGAGCAAGCTGACGAACAACTTGGCATCCTGATTGATCTTCACGGAACCATCGGCGCCATCCTTTGACGCGATCAGACGAAACTTTCCGCGCTTCTCCGCCTCCGGGAAGCTTTTCTGTTCATAGCTCGGTTCAAGGCCCTGCTTCTCGGGCGTGATCCAGATCTGCAGAAGATGGGCTGTTTCCGTCGCGGACGGATTCGCCTCGCTGTGTCGGATGCCCCTTCCAGCCGTCATCCGTTGTCCGTCCCCCGGCCTGATCACGGAACCCGTTCCCAGGCTGTCCTTGTGCTCGAGTTCGCCGGACAAGATATAGGTGATGATCTCCATGTCGCGGTGTGGATGGGTCGGGAACCCGCTATTCGGTCCTACAAAATCCTCATTAATGACCCGCAAGGAACGGAAGCCCATCCATTTGTCGTCCCAGTAATCGTTAAAACTGAAGGTGTGGCGAGTCTTAAGCCAGCCGTGGTCGCCGCCCCCGCGTTCGCTGCTGCGCCGAATCGTAATCATGACTATTTCTCTCCCATTACTCGTTGTAACGACTATTTAGATGTGGGACGTGCCCGGAACGATTCAGCCGCGAGTTTATCGAATAATAACTCCCGCAACTTGCTGATATCACATCCCTTAATTTCCTGGTCCCCTCGGGCAGAACGATGGATGCCATTACCAAAGGACGATTTTCTTTTAGCCGCTTCTGTCACTTGCCCGGTTTATAGGGTATCGTCCAAGATTTATCTCGGCACCGGGCACGATCCGAATCCTCGGGATCCGATCGCGGTCAAACCGCGCGACGACCCCGGCATACGACACGCCGGTACGGGACGGAAGCGGTGCGAATCTCAAAAGGGAGAATTATGAAAAAACTTATCGGCGTTGCCGCTTTGATCGTAATGATTTCGATGTTCGGGATGGATTAGGAAATACCCGGGCCCGAAGTCTACGGAGGCTATCAGTACACCAGAACAGACGGTGGCGGGCACGGCCAAGGCTGGAATACAGCCGCGAACATGTACCTCACCCGTTGGCTCGGTGGAACCGCTGATTTCAGCGGAGTCTATAACAACGGCTCGGTCTATACCTACACCTTTGGACCTGTGGTCTCGACCCACAAAGATAACTTCTCGCCGTTTGCTCACGCCCTCTTTGGCGGATTCCGCGCTTCCAGTGGTGGACTGAGCGACAGCGGGATGGCCATGATGTTCGGCGGCGGCGTCGACTTCGGAACCAAGAAATGGGCGTTTCGCGCGGTCCAGTTCGATTGGTTGGTGCTGCGTGATAACGGCGTCACCAGCAAGAACAACATGCGGGTGAACACCGGAGTAATGTACCGCTTCTAGTTTGTGAGGACACAAAAGAAAAGGGCGGCCTGCGGGCCGCCTTCTTCTTTGCTTAAACTAAATCGCCCGCCACGGGCGCCGAAATCCAGCGAATTAATCTTTCTTCTGCTTCCTGGATGCCGTCTCAGTCTTCGACTTTTCTTCTTTCTTTGTTTCCTTGGAATCCTTGGCGTCTTTGGAATCCGATTTCGAATCCTTACCGTCTTTCGAACTGTCTTTAGACCCACCGTCGCTCTCGGAGGCCTTCGATGAAGAAGACGTTCCCTTCTTCGCGTAGTCCGTCACATACCAGCCGGCGCCCTTAAACTGCACTGTAGGCGCCGAGATCAGCTGCTCCACCGCGCCTCCGCAGTCGGGGCATTTCTTCATAGGTTTGTCGGAGAATTTCAGGATTTTCTCAAAGCGGTGGCCGCACTTCTTACACTCGTATTCGTAGAGAGGCATCGTTGAATTGATTTTAGCAGGCGACGGACGAACCTTGCCCTATCGTCACGCATCTCCTCCGCCTATCATTATCATCGCTTCAGTAAATCCACCGGCTCACGCACATCATGGACTCGAAAATATTTCGCCAACTCCGGATACTTCGCCGCCACCGCCTCGTACATTGCATATGCGACATTCCGATAAGAAGTATGTCCCGCCGGTGTGGTCCTCAATTCGGAGATGTAGACGGCCTCGGCAAAATCCATCTTGAACAGTGTCCGCTTACGGAAGCCAAGCGGAATCCCATACTGCGCGTTCTGCGCAGCCTCATCGCCCCGGCTGGAAGCAATTTTGAGCACCGCCGATTCTGCGCCCCGCATGGCAGTTTCGTATTCCGAACGCGAACCGGCAGCCTCCACTTCTGCGGGCGTATCAAAACCATGGACAGTCGTAAAGTCCTTCATGATCTGGACGCAGCGCCGGTGCCGGTGCATGTCGCGGAAGCCGCCGATATCCATCAGGATATCGAAGCGGAACTGCTGACCTGCGGAGAATGGACGCAACATCTCGTCATGCTTGCTGCGATGACGCAATCCCAGTTCAATGATTCCCGCCGGCGCGCCTCTCCCGCCGATCCCACCGCTTCTCGAACCTGCCGGTACGAATAATGGCAGTGCTCATAAAGGAGAGTTGCCGCCAGTTCCACTTCGAGAGGCTCATCATTCAACAGATCGACCAGCGGGGCGGGCTCAACCTTCGCGTCCCGCATCAGATCGGCAGCCGCCTGCAGCAGTTCGCGGCGCGTCTCTATTTCGTATGCGTTCGGGTCCGCATATTTCACCAGCGTGGGCGCCACTCGCACCTCGCGCAACAACTCGCGTTCCGCGCGTTCGCCCAATTCTGAGGACAGCGCGCGAATCTCCTCGACCAAAGACCGCAGCGATTCTTCGTTGGCGTTATAAGCCGACGAAATCGCAGCATGCTTCAGCCGCGCTCCCAGATCGCGGACCTCTTTGTGGGTATGCGAGAGCAGATGCGCCACCTGAGTTTCAAGGGTGCGGGCGTTGACAATCTCTCCCAGTGACGTGTTCGTAGCCAACGGCAGAAAGTATCGCGAGATGTCGAACGCCCTGGCACGCAGCGTACGTTCGTACGCGTCCTGCTTCATGTCGGCGGGCTTGGGCGTAATTCCCCGCAGATACTCAAACATCATCTGCGACAGCCGCTCGTAGTCAAGGAAGAGCTGATCAACCGCCTGCCGGTATAGGCTCCGCAATGACGAATCGCCAAACTCCGGCGTGTAGTAGCCGCTCTTGCGGAAATCCTGGTAGCGCGTCGATCGTTCCTGCCCGTCCCAGCGCTGCTCGTCGGCCACGACGATCGCAGCCAGAATCGACAACCGCTCAATCGCCAGCGCGATATGCGCTAAGTCGGCAATCGACCGGTGGCCGTATTGAAAATAAAATGTGTTGAGAAATTTCTCGGCTTTTTGTGAGGTAATTTCCTTCAACGATTCCTTCATCGACAACGACGATCGCGAGTACTTCGCCATGGCATAAGCCTGTATTTCCGGCTCCACGCCGTAGACGGCAAAGACTTCGACCGAGGGCTCGTTTGCGCTACTGGAGGAATCGCTCAAAGTTGCAGGCTCGCTTAAAATAACTTCGGACATGGGAGTGCAGAAATCTTAATCGTCTGCGGGACCGTACGCAATTAAGTTTCCGCCTGAGACTCTATGGCAACCTCTCCAAAGCCGGGAATCGAGATCGCCCAGGCAACTACGTCCGGGCAGCTCGATCAGGCGCGCGAGCTTTTTCTGGAGTATGCCGATTCACTCGGATTCAGTCTGTGTTTTCAAGGCTTCGAGGACGAACTGAAGAATCTTCCGGGATTCTACGCTCTTCCCGCTGGGCGTCTACTTCTCGCCCATGTTCAGAATCACCCCGCCGGTTGCGTTGCCCTGCGTCCGCTCGATCGCCAGATCTGCGAGATGAAGCGTTTATACGTTCGGCCCGGCCATCGCGGAACGGGTATTGGCCAAATGCTGATAGATCGCGTTATTACCGAAGCGGGCGCTGCGGGATACGAACGAATGCGGCTTGACACAATTGAATCGTCGATGCAGAACGCGATTGCACTTTACCGGCGGAAAGGCTTCGTCGAAATCGCGCCGTACCGGTCCAACCCAATCGCGGGCGCTCTCTATCTGGAGTTGCTACTGTGACGGCTTGGGTCCAATAACGATCGGCGACGGCTTTCCCACGCTTCCAGTGACCGCCACAACCACGGCCACTTCCTCTCCCAGCACTACAATATCCACGCGACGATTCTGGCCGCGCCCCTCTGCGGTATTGTTGCTGGCAGCCGGATGATATTCCGCGTAACCAGCGGCGCTTAGATGCCGCGCATCGAACCCATCTCTGACGATAAGTAGTCGCACAATCTCCGTCGCCCTTGACGTCGACAGCTCCCAATTGGATGAGAATTTCGCGTTGTGGATGGGAATGTTGTCGGTATGACCCTCAATTCGCAGGCGGCATTTGCGTTTCCTCAATGGTTCCGCGATCCGGTCCAGAGCAGCTTCCGAGGACTGCTTCATTTGTGCGGACCCACTTTCGAAAAATCCGGCTTCCTTTAGGCTGATCACCAGACCCTCCGTTTCACGCGCAATGGAAATTTCCTTCCGCGCGATCTCCGGTGCCAGGATTCCTTCCAGTTCGCCCTGCAGCTGGAGTAGATTGCCGTATTCCTCATTGCCACCGGATGCAGCATTCGGATTCCCTGCCATCTGCGTCAAGCTCGTGTTCTTACGCCAGTTCTCTATCTCCTGCACGGCGCCGATCTGCATGGGATCTTCCAGATTCACGGGAACCTTGGTTGAAGGTGCCTGAAACACACCCATTTCTTGAAACGCAACTTGGATGGCCATCGCCAGCTTTCCAACTTTCTGGTGATCCACCTGCGACGACGCGTACAGCACCACGAAAAACGCGAACAAGAGCGTGATGAAATCCGCGTACGAAACCAGCCAGCGCTCGTGGTTGGCACGGGGAGGTTGTTTCCTTCGACGGCTCATACGCTAGTAGTCTCTGGCACGGCAACCGGCTCCTTATCTGACACCAGGAATCCCAGCAGCTTCTCTTCCAGCATGCGCGGGTTCATGCCTTCCAGAATGGAGATCACGCCTTCCAGCGTCATCTCTCGTATGATCTGTTCTGCGCGGATGCGAATTTTGAGCTTTCCCGCAGCCGGCAATAGAAAAAGATTCGCTGCGCCCACCCCATAAATCGTCGCCACGAATGCGACGGCAATTCCTTTGCCGACTTCGTCGATCTTGTCAAGATGCTGCATCACCTGAATCAAGCCCAGCACGGCGCCAATGATGCCGATCGTAGGAGAGAATCCCCCAGCCGCCTCGAAGAGCTGCGGAATTTTCTCGTCCTGCTCTTCCTGGTTGTCCAGTTCGAGCTCCATGATTTTGCGTAGCTCCTGCGGTTCGGTTCCGTCCACCGCCAGCATGAGAGAGCGCCGAAGAAAAGGATCTCGGACGTTGGGGAGATCCGCATCGAGTGAAACGATACCGTCGCGTCGCGCCTGATTTGCATATTTCACTAACATTTCTATGGTGGACCGGGCATTGCCTCCGCCTTCCAGAAACACGTTTGCCAACCGTCGAAATGCGCTTAGAACCACCCCCATTGGAAACTGAATCAGGACCGCGCCCAGAGTTCCTCCGAACACAATCATGGCAGCTGTGGGCTGGATCACCTGGCCCACATTGCCACCCTCAATGACCAACCCGAGAAAGATGCCGCCCACGGCCAGCACGATACCGACCAGGGTTGCCTTGTCCACTTGATCTCCTATTTTTGGTCGGCAGTGCGATCCTCGCCCTCAATCACCGGAACGAGTGCAGAGCGGTTGTCCCACCACAGCATCACGCCTTGCAGCACCGCCCGCCGGAACTGAACTACTCGGCTGAGAACTTCCTGAGCGTTCTCACGCACCACAACTTTTTCTCCGGTGATGAGCGTGATCACCGTGTCCGGCGCCTGTTCGACGAACTTGATCAGGTCAGAATTCAGGGATAACGGTTGGCTATTGAGCCGCGTGAGTTGGATCATTGGCTTGGTATTGCATCCGGGAAGACGCTTTGCGAGCTTCCTTTCAGGAGTATCGGCAGACTCCTCGCAGGAAACTGCACGGGCTGTAGTTACGGGAGGACTACGTCGGAGAGTACCGGGGGAAATAAAGCGCGTCCGCACCTTGCCGATGTGCAGTATGAAACCAAAAGGGTTCCGCAATAGAAGGGAACACAGCCCCCGGGAAGGGTCGGGGACAGTTCCAGGAACGGAACCAACAAAAGGAGACCTACAATGGCTTTAAGTATCCTGAATAATATTCCGTCCCTGGCGGCTCAGAACCAGTTGGCAATTACAGGTGCGGGATTGTCGAAGACACTCTTCCGCTTGTCATCTGGTTCGAGAATCAACAGCGGCGCCGATGACGCAGCCGGCTTGGCTATTGCCGACGGGTTAAGGGCGAACATTTCGGCCCTGACGCAGTCGTCCCGCAACGCGAACGATGGCACCGGCAAACTGCAAGTCGCCGATGGCGCGCTTGCCCAGGTCACCAACCTCCTCAACCGCGCGGTAACGCTGGCCACTGAGTCCGCCAACGGCACTGTCTCGAACGCTCAGCGCGGCGCCCTGGACAATGAATTTACGGCTATCAAGGCTGAAATCGACCGCATCGGTTCCAACACCACCTTCAACGGAACGGCGGTTTTCAGCGCCAGTTCGGTAGACATCTTCCTGAGCGATTCGACGACCACGGGAACCAGCATCGTGGCGACGACCACGGGGGTGGTTAGTTCACTAGGCATCGGCCTGGGTGCAAATGCCAGCAACACACTCAGCGCGATCGGCAACGCAACCGCAGGTAAGGTCGTTGTCATCGGGACGCAGACATACACCTTCGCTGCGGCCGCGGGCGCTGCGAACACGGTCGCGATTGGCGCCACCACCGCCGACACTCTGGCCAATCTGGCCGCTGCCGTCAACGGTAGCGCCGGAGCCGGAGTCGCTTACGGCGCCGGAACTGTTGCCAACGTGGATGCAAGTGCGTCAGCCGGAAGTTCGACAGTCACTTTCACAGCGAAGGTAGCTGGAACGGGCGGAAACGCCATCGTCTCTACCACCGACGACGCAACTTTCGGGTTCAGCAACGCGGCAACATTTACGGGAGGCGCCGGCTCGGCTGGGTTGACCACGGCGGCTGCGGCCCAGGCAGCCTTGATCAGCATCAACAATGCCATCCAATCGGTGGCTGGCACACGCGGCAATCTCGGCGCAACCATCAACCGCCTTCAGAGCGCTGTTAGCGTCATCAATAACCAGTCTCAGAACCTGACGGCTGCCGAAGATGGCATTCGCGCGGCCGATATCGCTCAGGAAGTGGCGAACCTCACCAAGTTCTCCATCCTGAATCAGACAGGTATCTCGGCCCTGGCGCAGGCGAACACTACGCAACAGAGTGTGCTCTCTCTACTCCGTTAACCAACCTCGGAGGCGAGCTAATCCTCGCCTCCGTTTTTTCACCGGAGTTAGGTTATGCCGCTAAATTCAATTTTGTCGAACACACCGTCCCGCGTTCCGGATGCTGCACCAGCGCGCGTCGTGCAGCCTCGCCTTCAAATACTGCCAGCCTCTCAGCCAGTTCTCCTGCACGCCGCCACAACACCGGCGCCGGCAGCTGCCCAGGATGTACGGGTGCAGTGGAAAGGGAGCGAAGGCGTCATCGTCACATTCACCGACAAGAAGAGCGGGGAGGTCGTGCGGCAGATTCCTCCCGAACAAGTCTTGAGCGTTGCCCGGTTTATCCGTCAAAGGCTCGACGAAGAGGCCGCGTCCAAGGACAGAACTCAGTCGTAGGAGTTCGAGAGAGAAGCTATGGGAAGCTCCGGTATCAATCTCAGTCAGACCTCCGCGACTCAGGGGGCCGGCATCGATGTAACCTCGATAGTTGATCAGATCATTTTTACCGAGCAGGCGCCGGAACGTATCTGGCAGCAGCAGCAGTTAGCCCTGGCAGCGCAAACTTCGTCCTTGAATTCATTGAGCAGCGGGGTAAATGCGCTCAAGGCTAAGGTTCTAGCTCTCAGCGATCTCACCGGAGTGTTCTCATCACAGTTAGCCACGTCATCGCTGCCCGGCCTCGCCACCGTGAGCGCTCAGTCGAATGCCGCCGCTGGCGTTCATACGCTGGTGATCGATCACCTGGCTACGGTGTCTTCTTACTACACCGACCCAGTGACCGACAGTTCCACCGCGCTGGCGCATGGAACGTTAACGCTTTCTGGAGGACAGGGCACCAATCTCATCACCATCGACTCCAGCAACGACACGCTCGACAAGCTCTCCACCTACATCAACGCACACAACTATGGAGTGAAGGCCAGCGTCATCAATGATTCCAGCGGCGCCCGCCTTGCTTTGGTGAGCACCACCAGCGGTCTTCCCGGAGACTTGGGGGTCACGCTCAATAACACCGGCCTCGTCTTTCATAAATCCGCCGATGGAATCAATGCCGGCTTCAGCCTCGACGCCGTTCCACTCAGCAGCACCACCAACACTGTCTCTTCTCCCGTGCCGGGCGTTACTCTCAATCTGCTCGCAGCCAGCCCGGACACTCCCATCACGATCTCCGTTGGCCCCGATACCGCCGCAATTACCCAAGCAATCAACGACTTCGTTTCTGCCTACAACTCAGTCATCGGCAGCGTCAACTCGCAATTCAAAGCAGGTGCAAATAGCGCCGCCGGGCCGCTCGCCAGCAATAGCGTCTTGCGCTCTCTGCAGGGCTCGCTGCTCTCGGACGTGGCCTTTTCCATCACCGGCAACAACGGAGTGGTCAACCTCGCGTCCATCGGAATTGACCTTCAGAACGACGGCACGCTCAGCGTTGACAACAGCAAACTGAGCACCGCCCTGAGCACGCAGTTCAACGACGTCAAGACGTTCTTTCAGTCTGGTGTCAGCGGCAGCTTTGGAGATCACTTCAGTAGCGATCTGACCGCGCTCACGAGTCCAACCTCCGGCGCATTGAGTCTCAATCTCGCCGAAAACGTCGCCAACCAGCAGAACCTTGCCCGGCAGATCAACAGCCTCGAAGATCGTTTGGTTGACCGCCGCCAGTTCCTCATCAATCAGTACAGCCAGGTGGATGCCATGCTGCGCCAGTATCCCTTGATCCTCGCGCAGATCACCGGTCAGCTCGGCAGCCTGAAATAGCCATGGACGCGCTTCAGGCCTATCGCGAAGCGGCGCTCGCCGACGATGACCCGGTCCATTTGATTGTTCTGCTTCACGATCAGCTCTTACGGGACTTGCATCGCGCGCTCGATGCCTTCGAGAAAAAGGATATCCCGCGCCGTGCCAATGAAATCGATCATGCTCTCCTTGTGCTCGGACAATTACAGGGCACGCTCAATCTTGGAAGCGGCGGCGAAGTAGCTCTGAACCTCGAAACTTTCTACAACCTGACGCGAGACAATCTGCTGCGCGCCGTCATCGAGGGTTCGCCGGCGCTGATTGAGAAGCAGTCCCAGCATATTGTCGGCCTGCGCGAAGCGTGGCTGGAAGTAAGGCGAAAGCAACCTGCGCGCGATCCTCAAGGCGTATCCGTCGCACCGCCCGCTCGCTACGATCAGGGTGACGATGATCCGGAGAGGGTTTCTGCATGGAAGGCGTAGTTTTTTCTCTTCAGGGATTCAGAGAGACCAATCAAAAGCTCGAGTCTCTTATAGAGATTTTGAGTCCGGGCCAAAAGACACTTTCTGTAACCCCCGCGCATATGGCCACACTGCTGGCTGAAGTCGTACAGGCAGGGGAATGGCTGCGCGCCGGTAGCGGTAACGACGCCCGGGAAGATATGGCTGATGAACTCGAGGGCTACCGCCAGCGTCTACAAAAGTTGCTCTACCTACTTCCCTCTTTTCACGCCCAACTTCTCACCGAGCGCTGCCGTCTACAGGCCGAAAAAGATCATCTGGAAGCTACCGCTGCCTGGGCCCGTTCTGTAAGCGTGTAGCGTCGCTGAGGGCTTCTTGACTGCGGATCTGATTCACACCCGAAAAATCTAACGGCCGAGCACTCCGCTCGGCCGTCAGACTTCTTCCAGGAAATTTGATCCCCGGGCTTCACCGCTCATTCGGTTAAGCCCCGGGTGCGTGCGTCTCAGTTCCTTACGGCAGAACCGTCAGGTTGACTTGAACCGTCATCGACTTGGCGGGATTCGCGAATTCGATGATGTTGACTTCTCCCGTATAGCTTCCGGCCGCAAGTCCGCTGGCGTTCACGCTGAAACTCACATTTGTTGGCGTGAAGCAACAGCCATTGCCATTCGGAGTGACGCTCAGCCAGCTGCCGCCATGCGCCGACGCTGCCGAGGGAGTAAACCGCAGTGCCGTGCCTGTGCTGTTGATGGCCACTGCCTGCGGCGCCGGATTCACCCCGACGTGCGTGCTGAAATCAACTTCAGCCGGCTGCACGAAGACTGGATCTCCGACCGTCACAACCGTGGGAATAGTGACGTTGCCGGTCTTCGTCTTCACAATTTGCTGTCCTATGAAAGTGCCTGCGACCAAGCCCTTTCCAGGCAGCTTGCTGTTAATGACCTTGACGACGTAACTGCCGGTATTGGTCCCCTTGACTGGCAGAACGCTGAGCCAGGTACCGAAGTCGGCCGTGCTCTTCGAGACTGTCCAGTTCATTGTTCCCGCTCCAGCATTACGCACCTGGATTGTCTGTGAAGGTGGATTGGTCGCGCTCGGCTTGAACGAGAAGCTCACTTGGCCGGGCAGATTGTCGAAGAACGGCTTGCTCGCAGCAATGACGGTAAGCGTCACCGGAATCGTCGTCGAAGTACCAGGATTTGCGAACTGATAGAGATTAACTTCTCCGGTATAGACTCCGGCCGGCAACGCGCCGCCCGTAATCGATACTCGCAACGGGAACGGAGTGAAGCAGCAGCCCGCGCCCGACGTCGAAATCTGGAGCCAGTTGCCACCCTTCGCCGTAGCGGTACTCGCGCTAAAGCGCAGAGCGGAATTGTCGATCGCAGCGGCCGTGATCACCTGCGGAAGCGGATTCGCTCCGCCCACCGGCATCACGAAGTTGAGAGAGTTGATCTGCTCAAAGTCCGCCGTGCCGACCGTGACCAAGACTCCGATCGTTGCCGTGCTACCCGCCGACTGCAGCAGCAATTGGCCGATATAGTTTCCAGGGATGTGTCCGGCCCCTGGCAACAATGTCGCGTTAATTTTTACCGTTACCGTCTTCGGAGTCGTAGATCCCAGAAGCGGAGTGGGGACCAGCCATGCGCCGCCATCGGCAGTAGTCGGCGTCAGTGTCCAGGACAATTTGCCCGTTCCGCCGTTGCCGATCTGCATCGTCTGGGGCGACACTTTTCCTCCGGCTTTCATGGAGAAGTTCATCTGTCCCGGCAGGTTGTCGAAGAATGCGCCCGACGCTGCCACCGTAAGGCTCACGGGGACCGTCATCGAGCGGCCTGGATTCGCGAATTCAGTCAGGATGATTTCACCGGTATAGACTCCGGCGGCGAGTGCGCTCGCATTTACGCTGACCGCAACCGGTAGCGGCGTGAAGCAGCATCCAGCGCCTGTCGGCGAAGTGACGAGCCAATTGCCGCCCTTCCCCGTGACTGCCGTCACGCTGAAGCGAAGCGTCGAATTGTCGGCGGTCGCGACCGTGAGGGTTTGCGGCAGAGGATTCGCTCCGCCAAACGGCATCGTGAAGGCCAATGGGTTCACTTGCGTGAAAGCCGAATTGCCCACCGTGACGCTCACCGGGATGGTGGTCACGTCGCCAGCGGTCTGCAGGACGACCTGGCCGAGGAATGTCCCTGCCAGCGCTCCCCCTCCGGGTAGCTGCGTTGCGTCCACTGAGACGCTGACCCTGGAAGGTGCGGTGCCGCTCAGCGGAGTCGCGCTCAGCCATGTCCCGCCATCGGCCGTGGTCGTGGAAAGAGTCCAGTTCAAAGTGCCGGTGCCCCCATTGCCGACCTGGAAGATCTGCGACGTAGCATGGCCTCCAGTGGCGAATGAGAAGGTCAGCTCGCCAGGAAGATCGGCGAAGAATGCGCCCGCCGACAGGATTGTCAGGTTCACAGGCACAACCATCGACCTTCCGGGATTCGCAAATTCCGAGAAGATGATTTCTCCTGTGTAATTGCCAGCCGCCAAACTGCTGGCGTTAATTACGCTGGCAGTAACTGCGAGTAGCGTAAAGCAACATCCGGCGCCTGTGGGAGTAATCGACAGCCAGTTTCCACCTTTGGATGTGGCAACTGATCCGCTAAAGCGGATCGTCGAATTGTTGATCGTGGCAATATCCAGAACCTGCGGCAGCGGACTGGCTCCGCCGAACGGCATCGTGAAATTGATCGGGTTCGTCTGGATAAACGGTGCGGTTCCCACGGTGACGCTGACGGGAATGGTCGTCGCGTCCCCGGTCGTTTGCAAAACTAACTGCCCAACGTAAGTGCCCGCGACAGCTCCGCCTCCGGGCAGTTGGCTGACATTCACTGCAACTGATACCGCCGACGGAGCAGCTCCGCTGGCCGGAGTTCCACTTAACCAGTTGCCGCCGTCGGCAGTGCTGGCCGCGAGCGTCCAGTTCAACGTGCCCGAGCCTGCGTTTGTGACTTGCACGGTCTGCGGCGTGATTTTCGTTCCATTCGTGACCATCGAGAAGCTGAGCTGACCGGGAAGGTCTGCAAAGAAGTTGCCCGACGAAAGAACGGTGAGCGTCACCGGGACGACCATCGAGCGCCCAGGATTCGCGAATTCCGTGAGGATAATTTCTCCTGTGTAGGCGCCCGCGGCGAGCGTGGTCGCGTTGATGCTGACGGTATGGGCCAGCGGAGTGAAACAGCAGCCCGCGCCTGTTGGAGTGATCGCTAACCAGTTACCGCCCTTTGCCGTCGCCACCGCCGCTGAGTAACGGATGGTGGAGTTGTCGTTCATGGCGACGTTCAGGACCTGCGTCAGTGCATTCGCACCCGCAAACGGCATTGTGAAATCGAGAGGATTGATCTGCTCGAACACGGTGGGTCCGACTTGTACAGCAACCGGAATGGTGATGCTGTCCCCGGATGTCTGGAAGAGCAATTGGCCTACGAATGTGCCGTTGGTGGCTCCTCCACCCGGCAGGTTGGCCTTGTTGATGCTGATCGTGATATTCGATGGCGCTGTGCCACTCGCAGCGGAAGCCGATAACCAATTTCCCCCTGCACCGGTGCTGGCTGTTACAGTCCAGTTGAGCGAGCCTGAACCGCCGTTGCGGATCTGAATCGTTTGCGGAGTCGCAGCCCCGCCAGTTTTGAACGAGTAGCTCAGTTTGCCAGGCAAATCGTCGAAGAAGGTCGCTCCCGAGGCCGCAACCGTCAGCGTCACAGGAATCGTCATTTTGATGCTGCCGTTGCTGAAATTCGTGATCACAACTTGCCCGGTATAAGTACCCGCCGCGAGATTGCCTGCCGTAACGTTCACCTGAACCGCCAGCGGCGTGAAGCAACAGCCGGACCCGGTGGGAGAAGTGCTCAACCAGTTTCCCCCGGTATTCGTCGAGGCAGCCACGCTGAAACGAACGGTGGTTTGGTCGCTATACGCGATCGTCAAGACTTGCGGGAGTGGCTCGGCGCCCGCGAACGCTTTCGTGAACGCCAGCGCTGGAACGGTTTGGAAAGTCTGCGCCTGGAGGGGGCTGGCTAGCGTAAAGGCGAATGACAAAACGAGCAGGGCAAATACAACCTGAAATTTTGCAGTTCTTGAGATACGAGTAAGCATTTTGCACTCCATTCCAGACTTTTAAATCTTTGGGCGGTTGCGGGGGCGCGACGCAGGCGGCGCGCCTTCGGCTGGTCGAAGCCTGCCGCAATGCGTAATCGAATGAGAAAAACCGTCACGAGGTGGAAAAAAATGAAGGAAGTGGAGAATGGCGGGAGTCTATCGGGATGTTACGGGCAACTGCACCACTCAGTGGACATGGAAGAACCGGTCCAGAAGGAACATCAATCCGACACCTAAAAAGACCACCAGCGCCATCTTGACTCCCGGCTCCTTATTGACTTCGGGCATCAGATCCGATGCTGCGACGTAAATCGTGACACCCGCGGCCAGCGGTAGTCCCGCGCTCACTTGATGGCGGAAAATTGCCATCATGAATACTCCCGCCATGGTGGCAGCGCCAAGAAGCGCCGACGCCCACCATGCTGCCGCGCGGCTGCGTCCACTGGCGAGCATGACCGATGCCACCGTAAAGCCTTCGGGAATCTTATGCAGGAATACCGCCACAAAGATGATCCAGCCCAGCCAATTCGACACTAGGAAGCCGGACGCGATCGCGATGCCGTCGAAGAACGTGTGGATGATCAGTCCGAGCAGCACCGAATAGCCTTTGTGTTTGTGGACAAATTCATCGCTGTGAACCTCTTCCCCGAAGTGGAAGTGCGGCGAAAGCGTGTGCTCGAAGAAATGGATAATGAGATAGCCGACGAGAATCAGAAAGGCGGCGTCTCTGCCCCTTAATTCCAGACTGGCTGGCACGACTTCCAGCAGGGCAGTTGCCAGCATGAACCCGGCGCCCAGCGCGATGAAGTATTTCAGATAACGCCGCTCCCAATGCCGCTGAACGATGATGGTGCCGCCGAACACATTGGCCATCGCCGCCGTCAGGCCGAGCAGCAAACTGGTTGTGATGGGATGCATGGGGATTTGCAAGCCTATCAGGTGTCGCGGGCTGTTTCCAGATTTTCAGAGCTGTTGGAGACAATGAAAATACAGTCGCGGCGTTGCCTATGACATACTGCGGCCAACCTGGGGATTCTTCAGTGCGCAGGGAAAACATGACTGAATCAGTTCGCCATCGGTTACGAAGCAAGATTCTTTGGACCGGCGTCCTGGTAGGCGCGATTTACGGTTTGATCGTGCGATTTGCATTCAGCAGCCCGTTTTTCGAGCGGTTTGGCGGAGCCATGACGTGGGCATTTCTACTGGGCGTCCCCTTCGCGATGGGCTTCATTACTATCTTCATAATCGAACGCCGGGAGCCTTCCGCCCTTTTAGTGTGGGTGATGTGGCCCTGGTTGCCTTTGGCTGCGGCCGCGCTGGGAACGGTCTTCACGTTGTTCGAGGGAGCGATCTGTGTCGTCATGTTGTTTCCGGTCGGGATGGCTTGCGCCAGCCTGGGAGGAATCATCGCTGGAATCATGGTGCGGTTGTTAGCGGACGCTCGCGCAAATGACGTGATCGCCGGCGCCATACTGCTCCTGCCCATGATGATTGCTCCCTGGGAGCAGCGCGTCCTCTATTCGAAAGAAATTCACACTACGGAAAACGTCATCGACATTGCGGCTTCCGCGCCGTTGATTTGGAGCAACATTGAGCGGGTGCGTGCCATTCAGACGAGCGAGTTGCCGGACTCCTGGAGTCATCGCATAGGATTTCCGGATCCTATCGAGGCCACGCTTTCCCACGAAGGCATTGGGGGTATTCGTCATGCCACTTTCACAGGTGGCGTGCTCTTCATTGAAACGATTGATGCTTGGGAACCGGAACAGCGTTTGGGTTTCTCAATCAAAGCGCAGACCGATCAGATTCCCAACACTACGCTGGACGAACACGTCCGCGTCGGAGGTGCATTTTTCGACGTGTTGCATGGTGAGTACAGTCTGGAACCATTAGGCAATGGAATGGTGCGTTTGCATCTTTCCAGTCAGCAGCGTCTTTCGACCGACTTCAACTGGTATGCGCGCATTTGGAGCGACGCTACCATGTCCGATCTTCAGAGCAGAATCTTGAAAGTAGTGAAAGCGCGTTGCGAACACGAAAGCTCCTCCCACCCGGCAAACTGAAATCCTGCTTGCTTGGTCGAGTTCCTCTCACTGTTCGCGCAGAATCGCCATATTGGCGAGCAGTTTGTCGCAGACGCTCGTGCAGTTTTCCCGAATCTCGTCGCGCATCGCCTTGTTGTCGGTTACGGTCAACAGCGTAGCGGTTCCGTGGCACATGAGAAACAACGCATCGAAGGCGGCTCCGTATTGTTCGGCCTTGCCGCCGAAACGCGCTGCCAGTTGCGTGAGCACCCATGCCCGTCCTGGCCGCGGATTGCCCGGCGAAAAAAATTGCCCCCATGACAAGCCCAACAATTCGTACTCATGCGGATTCTCTTCCGCGTAACGCAGGAAGCGGCGGTGAACCTCTTCCAGGGTTCGGCAGGAGAAGAGCTGAGCATTCATCTCTTCGCGAAAACGGTAGGCAAGTGCCAGACGCAACGCCTGCTTGTTGCGAAATCGCTTGTAGAGTGTGGGAGTGGTGGTCCCTGCTTCGTGCGCTACCGCGCGCAACGTCAAGCCACTTTCGCCGCGCGTCCGCCACAATTTACGACCGGCTTTCAGTATCCGCTCCTCTAAGTGCTTGTCTGAAACCGGTGGCATAGGGGGCCCGTCCTCTGCATGAGGATTAACATTCACAGTGTACAACTAACGAGTTAACTCGACAAACTTGTGGTTGCCATCATTCTCAAATAATCATTGTATTAAAGCTTTTAATTGCTAAATCCTAGACCTGCCCCAAAGTCATACGCGTGGCCATTTTCTTATTGACACTGTTAAACTAACAGTGTTACAGTATGATGACTTTTTCGACCCTCCCGTTTCGCCCTGGTGGAGTTCAATTCTTAGGAGTACAAAAATGTTTTCGTGGGATAAGACTGGCGATCGTGTCGCCATTGTTCAGATGAATGCCGAATTACGGCACGCGCAACTGGAAATCCTCAGCGCCCAGTGTGCGACTGACCGCCTCCGCCTTCGCTTTTCCGCTGAGGACATCGCCCGGCACGCGCAGCGCGACGTGTTGCGCAAAGCGCTGCTATCGACGAGCGCCTTGCATCACTATTACAGCGGCATCGCCAGTCAGGTGACCGATCCCGACTCGATCGATTCAGTGAGCAATTCTTCGTGGCAGGAAGAGAGAGTCATCGAGGCGATCGGTAAAGTAGCGCAGTACCTGCACGAGCAGCGCGATCATTTTCGCCCGCAGAGCCGGCCGCTCAACGAAACGCAACGGTCCATGATGAGTCCGTTCTTTGCCGCCGCATTGCTGGACAAGATCCGCATCGTTGCCTTGGAAGGACGCCGGATTTCTAACCCACCCTTCTATGCCGAAGCCCGCGCGCAGGGCATCACCAGCCTGCCGGAGTTTACCCACATGGCCTCGCTGACATTCGAAAACGTGGTGGTCTTCCATGGAGAGATTGCTGCGCGCACCCTTTTTCATGCACTGGTTCACGCTGTCCAGTTCGAAGTGCTGGGCCTCGAGCACTACACCGAATATTTTGTTCGCGGATTCTTGCGGACACGTTCCCACATAAGCGTGCCGTTAGAAGCGCACGCGTTCACATTGGAATCGAAATTCGCCGGCGCGCCCGAGCAGCATTTCTCAGTGGAAGAAAGAGTTAGGCTCTGGATCAATCAGGGTCGCTACTGACACCACTACTCAGTACCTGGTACCCAGTAAAAACTCAACGCCTTCCCCCATTGGATGTTGAGAACGCTCTGACTTTGTCGGAGGACTGGGTACCAGGTACTGAGTACTGGCTACCCTGAGTGCCGGATGTGCATGACGTCGCCATCCTGCACGATGTAGTCTTTGCCTTCTAGTCGCAGCGTTCCTTTGGCGCGGGCGTTGGCTTCGGAACCGGCGTCCAGCAATTGATCCCATCGGATGGTTTCGGCGCGGATAAAGTGTTTTTCGAGATCGGAGTGGATTGCTCCGGCCGCGTTTTGAGCGCGTGTGTTCAACGGGATCGTCCAAGCGCGGCATTCGTCTTCGCCGGCCGTAAAAAAAGAAATCAGCCCCAGCAGGTGATAACTGGTCCGGATCAGGCGCGACAAGCCGCTTTCGGTCAGCCCATAGCTGCCGAGAAATTCCGCAGCATCCTCGTCGGACATCTCCGAGAGTTCAGCTTCAACCTTGCCGCAGATTGCGCTCGCTCCGGCGTTAAGGCGCGCGGCAACTTCGGTAAGCTTGTACTTCTCTACGGCGGCGTCCAGGTCTTTTCCCAGTTGCGTGCTCTCGCCGATGTTGAGCACGTAGAGGATTGGCTTTTCACTCAGGAACATGAACCCGCGCAATCGCTTCTTATCCTCGGGCGTCATTTCCATCTCGCGCAGCGGCTTCTCGGTCTCAAGATGGGCCTTGGCCTTGATCATTAACTCATTTTCTTTTTCGAGTTCGGGCGAGCGCATTTTCTTCAGGTCTTTTTCCAGCCGCTCCAGCCGCTTTTCTATCTGTCCGAGATCGCTGACAATGAGGTCGAAGTCAACGTTTTTGATGTCGCGCAGCGGATCGATCGCGCCCACGTGCGGCACGGCCGGATCCTCGAAGGCGCGCACCACATGGATGAGCGCGTCCACGTTGCGAAGATGGCCGATGTACGCAGTCTCCTTCAGGACGTCCTGACCGATGGCGCCGACATCGACGTACTCGACCGATGCGTGCGTGAGCTTTTTCGGGCTGTAGAGCGCGGCCAGCTTGTCGAGACGCTCATCAGGAACCTTGGCGACGCCCACGTGCGCCTCGCGAGGGTTGGAGTATGCCTGCTCGGAAAGATTTGCCTTGGTCAATATCCGAAACAAGGATGTCTTGCCCACCTGCGGCAGGCCGATGATGCCAGTCTTCATGAAATTCTCAATTTCCGGTAATCACGATTCGTGATGCAACAGAATAAATCATGCGCGCCTTGTTGGTGCGGTGGGCGAAGTGTTTGTCCAACAAAAAAGCCGCCCCTCGCGGAGCGGCTCGATAATTTTCTAACGCAGAATTAATCAGGCTGCGGTGGTGGAAGCGGCGTGCTGAAACGGCTCGTCGAAACTGCCGCCATAGATCGATGGGCACTTCGCCCCCATGGGACGCAGGTAGGTGGCGAGCTGCCCGCGATGATGGATGCTGTGGTTGTTGAGGAATCCGAGATAAAAAGCTGCGGGCAGGTTGAAGACACCGAAAAATTCAATCGGGGTGAGCAACTGCTCGGGCGAAAGGGCGCGCACGCGATCGGAGGCGCGCTTGTAGTTGCGGCCATACCAATCAACCAGCTCGGCGGACGTCTTGGGCTTATCGGCCGCGGCAGGATTTTCCATCTTGAATTGCAGGTCGGCAATGCCGTCCAGGAACTGGATGTCGGTGTTGGCGATATGCCAGGCGAGTTCCCAGGCAGTGCGGGCGTTGGGGTCGGGGCGGTAGTCGCGCTTGTCGTCGGGGATACAGGCCAGAACTTTTTTGGTCGTTTGTACTTCGTTGTCGAAGCCGTTGAGCATGGTGTCGCAGAAGGCTCGCGCAAATTCAGGGGTGGGCGCTTGGGTAGACATCAGAGTTCTCCTTTGGAATGAGGGTACTGGGTTTGAAAGGGACGCCTTCTCAGAGGCTCAATAACTCTAGACGAAGAAGAAAAGAAGAGCAAACTGGTGCCCGATCGAGCCATGATCTCCAAATTGACGATATGTTCCACGTGGAATATTGTTGACGATATTGTATGTACATTATACCCAGGCAGGTTGCCGTTAAGTACTATTGACTCAATCGCTTACGGCTTGAGGGTTGAGCTCAGAAACGGATTCCCTCGCCCTCCATGTTCTCGCCCGAACGCGCCAACTGCTTACTTTGGAGTCGCTTACGGCATGGAGATTTCCGGTAAATTCACGAACAGTTTAGTGCACGCCTCAGCGGAATCGATTTCAACGCAGATGCGCTGGAGTGTCCATGGTATTGATTTCTTGCCTTTACGCTTTACGATAGCGGCTTGGCTCCGGGTACACCCCTTGTTTCTCAAATACCGGGAAAATCGGACCTAAATCGGAAGTATCTGGCTACCACTCCACCGCCGTTTGATCCTAGTCTTTCGTTGAGAGAAACGGTTCGAAGGAGAAGCAATGCAAAAACGCAAACTTGGAAAAAGCAATCTTGAGGTATCGGCTCTAGGGCTGGGCTGCATGGGAATGAGTTTTTCCTACGGCCCTCCCAAAGACAAGAAGGAGATGACTGACCTTCTCCACGCCGCAGTGGATCGCGGCGTCACCTTCTTTGACACCGCGGAGGTGTATGGCCCGTTCAGCAATGAAGAACTCGTGGGCGAGGCGCTTGCGCCCTTTCATGGAAAAGTAGTGATTGCCACGAAGTTCGGGTTCGATCTGAGCGGCAAAGACAATCGGCCGGGAGCCGCAGGTGTGAACAGCCGGCCCGACCACATTAAGCAAGCTGTAGAAGGCTCGCTGAAGAGATTGAAAGTCGAGACGATCGATTTGCTCTATCAGCATCGGGTTGACCCGAGCGTCCCGATCGAGGACGTTGCCGGGGCGGTGAAGGAACTGATCCAGGGAGGGAAGGTTAAGCATTTCGGACTTTCGGAGGCGAGCGCGAAGACGATTCGTCGCGCACACGCAGTGCAGCCGCTCACTGCGCTGCAAAGCGAATATTCACTCTGGACAAGGACTCCCGAGAAGGAAGTAATCCCAACGCTCGAGGAACTCGGAATCGGTCTCGTACCGTATAGCCCGCTTGGCAAGGGATTCCTGACGGGAGCGATCAAAGAAGACGCGACGTTTGGCAGTTCCGATTTCCGCAGTACTCTGCCGCGCTTTACCCCGGACGCTCTCAAGGCGAACCAAGCGCTGATTGACTTGCTCGGCAGCATTGGGAAGCGTAAGAATGCGACTCCTGCCCAAATCGCACTGGCATGGCTGCTTGCGCAGAAGCCGTGGATTGTCCCGATCCCCGGCACAACAAAACTAAACCGCCTCGAAGAGAACATTGGAGCCGTGGAAGTCGTATTGACGGCCGCCGATCTTCGCGAAATCGAGGGTGCCGCCTCCAAGATTAAGGTGGAAGGTGCCCGGTATCCGGAAAAATTGGAGAAAATGACCGGTCTCTAGGTAGCTCGACTTGATCGAATAGATAGACAAGGCACGGAAAGGAATTGCGAAAATGGAGATCAGGAGGGCCGGTTCACAACCTTCCGCCAAGGGACCGTCCGACTGGTTCACGGGCGCGGTCCGAATTGATCCGCTTTTTCAGGCGCCGGATCCGGCATTTGTTCAGAGTGCGAACGTTACGTTCGAGCCCGGTGCGCGGACGGCATGGCACACTCATCCGCTCGGTCAAACTCTCATCGTCACGGCTGGTTGCGGTTGGGCTCAGCGGGAAGGCGGACCGATCGAGGAGATCCGTCCCGGCGATGTGGTCTGGTTCTCGCCTGGCGAGAAACACTGGCATGGCGCTACGCTCACGACAGCGATGACGCACATCGCCATCCAGGAGAGGAAGGACGGCAGTGTGGTCGACTGGATGGAGCAGGTCAACGACCAGCAATATCGCAAATAAAATCCGCGGACGAATAAGCGACAGGGTGCACATGCCAAAGCAAAACGATGCTCTAAAAGACCGCCTTTCCCGATATCGCCAAATTAAGATCACGGTGACTGGCAGAAAATCAGGATGCGCCATCTCAAATCAGGTTTGGTTCGTGTTCGAGGACGACAAGCTATTGTTACTGCCGGTGCGGGGGTCGGATACGCAGTGGTACAAGAACATACTCAAGAAGCCCGTGATGCAGATCGATGCGCGAGGCGCAAAGGCTGAAGTCAAGGTTGACCGTGTTACGGATGCCAAGAAGGTATCGTCCGTGGTCGAGAAGTTCCGCGCCAAGTATGGTGCTGGTGACGTCAAGAAGTACTATTCGAAGTTCGACGTTGCCGTTCAAGCGCAAATCCGCTAACAGTGGGCCGACAAATTCCCCGTCAGGCTCGCCAGATGTCGCGAAGAATTGGCGATGGAGAAACCCGGGACAACGGTCTACACCTATGCGGGCAAAGCCGACGAGAGTGGTTCGCAGATCGAACGGTCGACTTTGTGGTCGCTGACCTGCCGCGCGAGCATCTTGGGTTTTCAAAACGCAAAGAAGTTGAAGAAGCTAGCTGCCACGAAAAGGCCAAGAAAGAGTGCCCGAGCGCTCGCAATCCCATCAATGAGTGAATCGGAATTTAATGTCAACTACTGGGGATTTGATCTGCCCGGCTTGGAGTAGTTGGTGTAATGGCGATTTATCAACAATCAGACCGGGAGCCTCAACCAGTCGGGAACTGTTTAGCGGCCAAACGCTTCTTCCACCAGATTCCAATCACCAAGCACGTGAGTGCCGGAATGATTGTGGCTATCGCGATTCCGACATAGTCGGGGACGGTGCGAGGCTCGTGCCATGGCCTCCTGAGCTGTCGCCACGCGCGCATGCTTTCTGAGTAAAGGAACAAAGCAGAGAGACCAAGAAGCCAAGAAAGCGGTCTTTGCGTTTCTG
>QIAJ01000110.1 GCA_003225495.1 Acidobacteriota bacterium | reverse complement strand
GTGGTTCTCGTGACCTGGTGTCGCGGCGGGAATGTCGTAAAAACCTAACCCACAAATCGGCTTATAATATTCCAAGTCCCGGGCCGCGGTTTCCTTGGCATCGTTGCTCTTGGACCCGAGGGGCATATGTTCTCATCTCGCGGTGTGAAAAAGACAAAACTAGCAGGCCAGTCAACGTGTTTCTTGAACGAAGCCCAATGCGAATGATCTGTTTCAGAGCTTGCTGCATTCTGGCGGCTATCTGCCCTATCGTTTTTTTCAGTGCTTGTTCAAATGGCCAGGCGAACAGCGCCGAGGCGAGCAGGGCTCGCGCCACGCCGGCCCATGTTTATACAGTGGCCGAAGAGACCACCAGGCGCCGGGTTCAAACGGTCGGATCACTTTTTGCTCTCGAGGAGAGCACTCTGAGCGCCGAAGTCGAGGGCAGGGTGGCTGCCGTGCTGGCCGATGTCGGCGACACCGTCAAGGATGGGCAAGCGCTTATTGAACTCGATCGCCAGGAACTGCAGTTTGAAGTGGATCGGCAACAGGGTATGGTCCGGCAAGTCCGTGCCCAGCTTGGCATTGGAGCCGGCGATTCACCACCCGCAGATTCCAAGAAGGTGGCACTGGTGCAGCGAGCGGGGGCCGACCTGTTCGATGCGGAACGTAAGTATGGCCGCGCGCAGGAGATGCTCAAAGACAATCTGATTTCGCAGCAGCAGGCGGATGAAGCGAAAAGCCGTTACCAGAGCACCAAAGCCACCTATGAGGTTGCGCTCCAGGAGGTTGATCGCCTCAAAGCGTTGCTGATTTCCAGTGAGGCCATCGAAAAACTGGCGGAAAAAAAGCTACGCGATGCCGTCATCCGTGCACCTTTTCCCGGCGCCATCAAAACTCGCGATGTGCATCCCGGAGAATATCTGAAAGTACAGAGTCCGGTGATGGTGTTGGTAAGGACCGATCGCTTACGTGCGCGTTTGGCAGTACCCGAACAGTGGGCGGGATCAATCAGCGAAGGAGCGATTGTCGACCTGCACGTGGAAGCCTTTCCCGGCGAGACTTTTCAGGGAAAAATCTCACGAATCAATCCGGCGGTATCGCAGGATTCGCGCACGTTCGAGGCAGAGGCACTCATTCAGAACACCGATGGCCGTCTGAAACCGGGCTTCTTTGTTCAGGCGTCGCTGCCGAGCAAGAGAGAAGATAAGGCGATTTTCGTGCCCGAGCAGGCGGTGAACTATCGTTACGGCGTATACAAGGTTTTTGTGGTGAGTGGCAATCGTGTTTCAGAGCGGCAGATTCATCCCGCAGGACAAACAGAAGATGAGCGTGGCCGCCGCTTCGAAGTATCAGAGGGATTGAAGGCAGGAGATCGCGTTGCAGCAGCCGTCTCCGGAACGCTACGGGAAGGGGACATCGTCCAGGAGCAAGGCGATAATTCCGCGCCTGTAGTGAAGTAATCGAGGAGCGGAGCCCTTTGCACTTTTAAGACTTCCGTGGATTCCTGGAGGGGTGGCCTCCGGATCCGACCCCAATAACACCAGAGCAACCCATGAAGCTTGCCGAAATCTGCGTACGACATCCCGTGTTCACCGTGATGCTGATCGCCTTCCTGGTGACACTGGGACTGTTCTCTTACCGCGGTTTAGCGGTGGATCTGTTCCCCAAAGCAGATCCAGCGACGGTAAACGTCGAAGTGCGCCTGCCGGGCGCGACGCCGGAAGAGATGGTTACCGGAATCGTGCTCCCGCTTGAAGATGCGATTTCTTCGGTAAGCGGGATCGATGAGATCAGCGTCTACTCCTCCGAAGGAATCGCCGATATCTCATGCACATTTGTGCTCGAGCGCGAGATTGAAGGCGCCGCGCAGGATATCCGTGAAAAAGTAGCAGCCGCAACAGACCGGTTACCCCGCGAAACGCTTCCCCCGGTAATTACCAAGCAAGATCCGCAGTCGGATCCGATCATGACGCTGCTGGTGAGTGGCCCGATCAGCCGCCGCGAACTGACCGAGATTGCAGACAAGCAGGTGCGGCGCGCGATACAAACCGTGGATGGAGTGGGCAGCGTTAACCTGAATGGCGGACAAGAGCGCCAGATTCGCGTTCTGCTCGACGCCCAGAAACTCACCTCCCACAGTTTCACGGTGCTCGACGTGCGCGAGGCTCTGCAGCGCGAAAACATCGAGGCACCCGGCGGCCGCATGATCACCGGTCCGCAAGAACTTGGACTGCGAACGTTGGGACGCGTCACATCGGCCGATCAGTTCAGCGAGATTGTGGTCGGCACGCGCGCCGGAAATCCGGTGCGAATCCGAGACGTCGCGCGTGTGGAAGATGGCGCCCAGGAATTGCGCACCTGGTCGGCGCTTTATCGCAAGGGCAACCTTGGGCAGGATGTGGTCGCCGTCCAGGTTCTGAGACAATCGGGCGCAAACACGGTGCGCGTGGCCGACGATGTGAGAAAGCAGATTGACCAACTGCGGGCGCAAATGCCTCCGGGCGTGCAGTTGCTCGTTGTCCATGATATTTCCGACTTCATCAAGGCATCCGTGCACTCGCTGCTCGAACACTTGATTCTGGGCAGCTTTCTCGCGAGTTTTGTCGTATGGCTGTTCATCCGGAACTGGCGGGCCGTGATTATCGCGGCGGTTGCAATTCCGGCGTCGGTGATAGCGAGCTTCACGCTGATGCGCGGCATGGATTTCTCGCTGAACAACATGACGCTGCTGGCATTGACACTGGCAGTCGGAATTGTGATCGACGATGCCATCATCGTGCTCGAGAACATTTTCCGGTTCATGGAAGAAAAAGGCCGCGACCGTGTTCAGGCCTCCATCGAGGCCACGCGGGAAATTGGACTCGCGGTGTTGGCCACTACACTCTCCCTGGTCATCATTTTTCTGCCCATCGCGTTCATGACGGGATTCGCGCGGAAGTATGTCAACTCGTTCGGATGGACGATGGCCATCGCGATTCTCGTTTCCCTCCTCGTCGCTTTTACCCTGACACCGATGATGAGTTCGCGCCTGCTGAAGCTGGACGAAAAGAGCAAGCAAGCGCATGTTTCTGGCGTATTGAAATCAATCGAGGACAATTACCTCAATCTGCTGCGCTGGTCGCTCGACCATCGCGGCGTGATCATCCTGATTTGTCTTGCGGCATTTCTTTCGACGTTTGGCCTGTATCACCTGGTAGGGCGCGACTGGATCCCAGCCGATGACCAGTCGGAGTTACAAAGTTCGTTCACGCTTCCCGAAGGCACGGCGCTGGCGAAGACGAGCGCGATGGCGGCCGATATGTCCGCGAAAATCATCGCGCTGCCGGAAGTTTCGTTCGTGCAAGCTTATACTCACGGCCCCACGCATCATGCGCATTTATTCATCGGGCTGGTCCCGCGGAGCGAACGCAAAGCGACGCACGAGCAGATGGCGACTCGAGTCCGCGGGATTCTTGCCGGCTATCGGAATGTGACCTCTAACGTGCGGTTGCCCTCGGTACTGGGCGGCGAGATTTACTTCCCGATCAGCGCGATCGTGCGCGGCCCCGATCTCAATCAGTTGGCCGAAATCAGCAAAAAGGCGGCGTACCGGATGGCGAAGTATCCGGACATGGTGGATGTGAATCCCAGTTTGAATCTGAACACGCCCGAGTTGCAGGTGAAAGTGGACCGGCAACGAGCCGCTGACATCGGCGTGCGCATGACCGACATCAGCGACGCGGTGCGGCTGTTCTATTCTGGCGAAGATGAAATTACGCGCTTCAAAGAGGGTTCGGAGCAGTATCCGGTGACTATGCAGCTGTTGCAGGAACAGCGCGACAATCCTGAAGTGCTGGCGCGCATGATGGTCCCCTCAAGCAAGCTCGGTCAGGTCAGGCTGGAGAGCGTGGCTTCGATCACTCGCGGATTCGGGCCGTCTAGTTTGTGGCGCTATAACCGCGAATTTCAGATCAGCGTGTTCGCCAATGTGGCCTCAGGATTTCCGCTGGATCTGGCCGCGCAACATACGGTGCAGTCGATCAACGAAGTTGGGTTGCCGCCAGGATATTCGGTGCGCTTCTCCGGACAAGTGAAAGTCCTGGAAGAGACAACGTGGAATCTGATGATCGCGATGCTGCTCGCGTCGATTTTTATGTACATGGTGCTGGCGGCACAGTTCGAGAGCTTCTCATATCCTTTCATCATCATGCTCACACTCCCGCTGAGTGTGCCATTCGCGCTGTTCTCGCTGTGGATCACGGGACGCGCGTTGAGCCTGTGGAGCGCGCTCGGTATGTTTCTGCTGCTCGGGATCGTGAAAAAGAACGGCATCCTGCAAGTGGACTACACCAACCGGCTGGTGGCGGAAGGAATGCCGGTAGGCGAAGCCATCCTCGAGGCAAATCGCGTGCGGCTGCGGCCGATTTTGATGACGACGCTTTCGATTGTGGCGGGACTGATTCCTGTCGCGATTGGAATTGGTGCCGGCTCGGAACAGCGCGCCTCGATTGCAGTGACGATCATTGGCGGGCAGACGCTGTGCCTGCTTTTAACTTTGCTCGTCGTGCCGGTCGCGTATTCCTATCTGGCAGAGTTTGAGTCGCGGCCTTGGCGAGAGCGGATAGGGCGGGCTTTTGGAAGATACCCTCAGGCTCCGAGCGTTGAAGATTCGAGCGGGTAGTCCGCTTCTCTTAGTCCATTCTGAATCGGAACCGGAATTCAGCCATCTAAAATGAGGACAGTGGCTCGCTCTGCACACATCCCATGAAGCTTCTATATCGCTATTCCAAGCAGTACTGGAGACTTTTCGTCGTCGCCCTTTTTCTGGCGGCGATCAATCAGATTTTTTCGCTGCTTGACCCCGTCATTTTCCGCCACGTCATCGACAACTACGCCACGAAGTATCACGAGTACACCCAGGGCCAATTCATCCGCGGCGCCGGGCTGCTGCTGCTGGCCGCGGTGGGGGTAGCTTTTGTCTCGCGTGTGGCCAAGAATTTTCAGGACTACTTCACCAACGTGATCGTCCAGCGATTGGGCGCGAAGATGTATTCGGACGGCATCCGCCATTCACTTGATTTGCCCTACCAGGTTTTCGAGGATCAGCGCAGCGGAGAGACACTCGGCAAGTTGCAAAAGGTTCGCAGTGACGTAGAACGATTTATTACCGCGGTCATCAATGTCATATTTATTTCCTTCATTGGCATCATCTTTGTGATGGTCTACGCCTTCCGTGTGCACTGGTCGATCGCGCCCGCGTTTCTGATCACCGTGCCGCTGCTCGGAATCATCAGTTCGGTGCTGAGCCGCAAGATCAAGAAAATCCAGAAGACGATCGTGGCCGAAACCACCGCGCTTGCCGGTTCAACAACCGAGTCCCTGCGCAATATCGAGTTAGTGAAGAGCCTGGGGCTTGCGCATCAGGAAGTCGTGCGCCTGAACGGGATCACGGAGAAAATTCTCAAGCTCGAGCTGAAGAAAGTGAAATATCTGCGCAGCTTAAGCTTCATCCAGGGAACGGCAGTCAACGCGCTGCGTACCAGCATTCTTTTCCTGATGCTCTACCTGATCTTCCGGCAGCAGATCACAATCGGGCAATTTTTCTCGCTAATGATTTATTCGTTCTACATCTTTACTCCTCTTCAGGAACTGGGCAATGTCATCAATGTTTATCGCGAGACGGAGGTATCGCTGCAGAATTTTCAGCAGATCCTCGATACTCCGCGGGATCCCAAACCGGTGAATCCGGAGCCGGTAGAGGAACTAATGACCTTGCAGTTTGAGCAGGTGGGATTTCAACATCAGAGTTCGTCCCAACTGGCGCTCGATCAGATCAATTTCAGCGCTGCCCGTGGAGATACGATTGCCTTCGTCGGCCCGTCCGGGGCAGGGAAGTCAACACTGGTAAAGCTTCTGGTTGGACTGTATGCGCCCAAGGCTGGAACGATTCTCTACAACGGCATTCCATCGAATCGCGTGGATCTCGATCTGCTTCGGGAGAAGATCGGATTCGTAACTCAGGATACGCAACTGTTCTCCGGGACGATCCGCGAAAACTTATTATTCGTGAATCCGACTGCAACGGATGAAGAATGCATGCAGGTATTGCAGCAATCAGCTGCGCACAGCTTGCTGTCCCGCGCCGATCGCGGACTTGATACTCTCATCGGCGAAGGTGGCGTAAAGGTTTCCGGCGGCGAGAAGCAGCGACTGTCGATCGCCCGGGCATTACTGCGCCATCCGCAGTTGCTGGTTTTTGACGAGGCCACTTCTTCTCTTGATTCCCTGACGGAAGAAGAGATCAGCCGGACAATTCGCGAGGTGGCGGCCAATCAGGAAGCGATCACGATTCTGATCGCGCATCGGTTGTCGACAGTCATGCATGCGGACCGGATTTTTGTTCTCGAACGCGGTCACATCGTCGAGTTCGGACGCCACTCCGAACTGCTCGATCAGAAAGGTCTGTACTACGCCATGTGGCGCCAGCAGGTGGGCGAGCGGGAGGCGATCGCGGCCAATAGCTGATGTATTCGGGCTTCATCCAATAGGTCCTGGGTCCGTACGTAAGTTACTGAAAACAGTGTCGCAACCTGCACCCACCTGTACCTGATCTTCCGTGACCTCGGAGCCCCGGCTCCTGCTTGCTAGGCTCTTCCCTGAGTTCAGGAGAGTTAACCTTGCCCGCTACGTCTACCAAGCCAACCATCAAAATTCTCTATGCAGAGTCGGACGAAGATGTAATGGCCACGCAAACTGCCGCTATGAAGAAAGCTGGCCACCACGTCAGCAATGCGATTGGCCGTCACGCTGTTCAGGAGGCCCTGCGCCGCGACGCGTTCGACCTTGTCATTCTCGGATCAACGCTCACCAAAGAAGATCGTCATCATTTGCCTTACATGGTCAAGAAGGCTCACGAAGGGACAAAAGTGCTGGTCATGCACGCTGGCGGACGCCATCACGAAGTAGACGCGACCATCGACGCCGGCACCAGCATGCAATTTGTCCTGGAGAAAATTGCGCGAGTCATGTCCGAACAGATTGTGTCCGCGTAGTCGTCGGGAAAATTTTCAAACCACGCGGCGGGACTCGACTTACGAGATCCCGCCGTTTTTCTTGTGCCACGGTACTGAAAAACGAAACAGCGAACAGCGCAAGAACGAAAGAGCAGGAAGGAAAGGTCGAAGCGGAAATCAGAAAATCGAGTCTGGCTGGGCCAGAGAGAGTGAGTGCCCAGCCAGACCCCTCCAGGATTATTCGGAATTGCCCCGTTGGTCGCTTGCTACCGGGGTCAATTTGCCGAACAAACCGTCGTTCTCGTCATTCGGACCGGCTGTAAAATACAGGTCGTTGAACAGACCTGAATTCGGGTTGCCGCCTCCGAAACTGAGTGCCCACAGGCCATCGATCCAGATCGGAGCGCCGGTCGCATCCAGAAGGGTGCCTTCCCGTTCTCCACTTACGGCGTTGTAGGCATTGATAAAGCCGTCGCCGAAATTGCCAATCAGCAGACGATGGCTGAATGCGCCGAAGTCACCGGGTGCCTGGACGATTCCCCAGGGCGCGTTCATGGTGTGGTTATGGTGCAAACGGAGAAGCAGATGGCCGTCGGTATCAAAGATGTCGACAAAGCCTTTTCCCGCCCCATGGTTTTCGTCTTTGGATCCGGGCGGGCGCTGCGCAAAGGTTACGACGATATTGCCGCCGACATTTTGAATTCCGAAGGCTGCATAATTCGGTGGCAGTTTGGAGTCTCTGAAACCGCCGTCCACGGCAATTTCGTTAAACCTTTTGTTGTAAACGTCAACCTTACCGGTCGTGAAGTTGGTCACGTAGAGACGGGGGCCATGGCTTGTCGCCGCGATCGCAACGCCTTTGTAGATCGCGCCTTCGTCGGAGTCATCCACTTTGATGACCGCAGTTGTTGCGTTCACGTTCGGATTCCAGCCGGCGATTGTGCCATCCTCGGTTGCCCAGATGAAGATCGAACGTTGTCCGGGGACCAGTTCAAAAGCGCCGGGGAAAGCGTTAAAAATCATTCCTGTCGGCGCCGATGTACCGCTCTTGCCGCCAGGCAGCGGGATGGTAACAACCAGGCTTTGAGGAACTCCGTTAGCGTCGTAGAGAGTGGAGACTCCGGTTCCGTTGTCGGAAACCCACCACGGAGAACCGGAGGATCGCGCTACTCCCCAGGCGTTGACAAGATTCGGATCGATATTGGGAACAGTGGCGACACTTGGGTTGTTTGCTGTCAAATCGGTGCGCGTGAAATGCTGAGCCAATGCATTGCTGGCAGTCAGCAACACCGCAGCGAAAACAATCGCGGCCAGTGCCGCGAGGCGCTTCGAATGCTTGGGAGACATGCAATTCCTCCTGAGAATTGCTAGGGCTGGTCGCTCCCCCGCAGGCAGTTGGGGAAGTCTGACAAAATTGAATCTAGTTGGAGACACTGCGGTGACTTGTCATAACTTTGTCACGCAGGCGTCATTTTTTGGCAACCATTTTCGTAGGACTCGCGACAGAAAAGGTCAGTGAAACCCCATTCGCGATGGCTGGTAAGGCGAGACCGACATTGTCAAAACCAGACGTACAGCAGTTCGGCGAAGCGAATTTCTATCGCCTGCCTGTGTCACTCATTTTGGTTCGAAAATTAAAATGGGCCGCCAGCCAAGAAGCGGTGACTTTTCCTTGGCTATCGGCCCACTCGATCCTGAAGCGGATCGGAGGTGATATAAACATCGTAAACCCTGAGATTCGATTGTCAAGGACCATCTTCCTCGATCCCAAATTAGCTTCGAAAAAGCCCTCATCCTATTGACACTGCTGCTCCCAGAGTGTTAATTTTATTGGTTTTAGTAGCCCTTTATCTTCCAGCTAGATCAGCAGCACAAATGGATCAGACCGTCCGACAACTAGGGGAATTACTGCTCGGAGCCGTCCCCACCACGCTCCTCCTGGCACTCCTTTATTTCCTCTACACAGTGCTGGTCCACAAGCCTCTCAAAGCGATTCTGGCCGAGCGCCGGAGCCGGACGGAAGGTGCCCTCGAAAAGGCCCGCGCCGACATCGCGGCCGCCGAGGCGCGTACGGCGGACTACGAACAACGTTTGCGGGAAGCCCGGCTAAAAATTTTCAAAAACCTGGAAGCGCGGCGTCAACAAGCAGCACAGGCGCGGTCCGAAGCGGCGGCGCAAGCGCGAAGCCGAGCCCACGAACAAGTGAAGGCGGCGCGTGCCGCCCTGGAAAAAGACAAACAGCAGGCCATGGCAAATCTACAGGCGGAAGCAGGACGGCTCGCGACCGAAATCATTCGCACCGTGCTGCGGCCAGTCGAAGCCGCCCGCCCGGTTGGTGGGCAATGACCATGCCGGTATGCGTGCGCGGATTAATCAGGTCAATAGTCCTTCTTGGATGTATCGGGCTGCTTCCCGTGGCGTCATTGCAGATCGCAGGAAATGCGCAGGAACGTTCTTCCGAAGCGGCCCAGGCATCTCCGGAACCGACCAGAGGAAGAAGAAGAGAACGGAAATCTGAAACACTCAGCGTCAATCCGTTACCTCGCGAAGAAAACCGGCCTGACGGTGCATCAGGCTCACCTGTTGACGGTCGCTCTTAACTTTCTCCTCGTTGCATTCTTGATCTACTGGTACGCCCGCAAGTACGTTCCCGACGCCCTTCGCAATCGCACGGAAACGATTCAGCGTTCTTTGGAAGAAGCGCGCGCTGCGAGTTCCGAGGCGAACCGGCGTTTGGCTGAAATCGAATCGCGGCTCGGCAAGCTGGATGTCGAAATCAAACAGATGCAGACCTCCGCAGAGCAAGAAGCTGCAAGCGAAGAGGCACGCATCA
>QIAJ01000107.1 GCA_003225495.1 Acidobacteriota bacterium | reverse complement strand
TTTCAGGCAGATGATTGAGAAAGTTATGAAGGATTATCCGTTTCAGGTAGTGGCAACGACGTTGCGAAAGGCAAAGACCGCAACCCGCAACGACTGGGGCGCGATCTGCTACAGCGACGGCACGTTCTACCAATCCAGGGAACGAAAAGATTTGGAGATTTTCGATCGCGTGGGAGGAGGCGATTCCTTCGCCTCAGGTCTGATCTACGGCTTGCTCTCCGGCAAGGGGCCGCAGTGGGCGGTGGAGTGCGGGGCGTCGCATGGGGCGCTGGCGATGACCACTCCCGGCGACACGAGCATGGTGACTTTGCAGGAAGTGATCCGTGCTATGGAAGGAAAGGGTGCACGCATTGCGAGATAACATGGCACCGCCGAGGACGAGGCGATGAATAAACAGCAAGTCCGGGATCGAATCGTGGAAATTGGAATTGTCCCCGTAGTACGGGCATCGTCATCCGCAGAAGCGTTGCTCGCGGCGGAAGCGGTTTGCGCTGGTGGAATTCCTATCGTGGAGATCACGATGACAGTGCCCGGAGCGGTTGAGGTTATCCGCCAACTTCAAAAAAGCGCACTCGAGAATATATTGATCGGCGCCGGAACGGTTCTCGACGCTGAAACGGCAAGACGCTGCGTCGATGCTGGCGCGGAGTTTCTAGTCAGTCCAGGCTTGAATATAGCTACCGTCGAATTTGCTGTCCGGGAAGGAAGGTTGATGCTCGCGGGAGCATTAACGCCGACCGAAGTGATGATGGCCTGGAATGCTGGAGCTGACTTCGTAAAAATCTTTCCATGCGGAAACGTGGGCGGAGCGAAGTACATCAAGGCGTTGAAGGGTCCCTTTCCTCAGATTCCATTGGTTCCTACCGGCGGCGTTAACCTCAGCACGGCAGGCGAATTCATCGAAGCGGGAGCGTCCGCGCTTGGGGTTGGGGGCGAACTCGTTGAGGCCGAAGCCTTGAAATCTGGCAAAGCTGAAGTGATTGCGGAAAATGCTCGAAAGTTCCTCTCCGTAGTACAACAGACCCGAAGCCGCATGAATTCGGCAAATGTCGCGGTGAGCTTCTCGCGCTAGAAATGAAATAGTGACTTATTGATTGACACCACTGGCCAGAAATCCACCGTCGACCACCAGCAACTGGCCGGTGACAAAGCTCGCGGCATCCGAAGCAAGGAACACCGCCGCGCCCCCGAGTTCATCGAGATTGCCGAATCGTTGCATGGGAGTTCGCATCAGGAATTCCCTGCCCCGTTCAGTCCCGTCAAGCAAGGCAGAATTCAAATCGGTGCGGAAAACTCCCGGCGCTAACGCATTTACGCAGACGCCGAACTTCGCCCACTCGACGGCGAGAGCCTTGGTAAGCGAAGCAACAGCTCCTTTGCTGGCGCAGTAGGCTGCAACTTCATAGAGTCCGACAAATGAGGAAAGAGAGCCAACATTGATAATTCGGCCGTAACGACGCTCAGTCATGTGACGGCCAAATACCCGACAGGCACGCATCGTGCCGTTCAGGTTGGTTTCTATTATTGCGTCCCAGTCCGAATCGGCGAACTCCAGGGTGGGCATCCGTTTGGTTCGCCCAGCGCAATTCACTAGAATCTCGACGCTTCCGAACGCATCACAAACGACCTGGAGTAAACGATTGAGGCTGGAGCTGTCGGTAATATCACAAGTCGGTTTAAGCGACCGTACACCAATGGCTTCCACTGCAGATGCCGCCGCGCTAACCAGTTCGGCCCGACGGCCCGTCGGTACAACATTTGCTCCCGCCTGAGCGAGTGCTTTTGCGAGAGCCAGGCCGATACCGCTAGTCCCGCCGATTATCACGGCAGTCTTGTTTTTAAGATCGAGAAGAGGATGGCCCATGAAGAATCCGTTGCGGCCCGCGCAACGTCAATCAAGCCGCAGTCGAATTATAGGTGAGTCCGGCACACCCCATTGATATTGTCGGGGCGACGTGCCAAGCGATACCTGCTGTCTACCCTGACCGGGAATCGCATGCGGAGTCGGTGTGGGTAATGGCGCTCAAAATAGCATGGACACAAGGGGTCCATTTGAATCAAAATATGAAGGGTGTCCGGCTGCACCTGCAATAGACGAATCCCTGCGGCCACCGCGTTCGGGGCGTTTTTGGTCGGGATCGTGCATACACAGGGAATTAGAGTTTTTTGCGTGAGCGCCATGGACGGATTTCAGGATAGAACGGGAAAGACCGATAAATTGCTGTCGGAGCTAGTCCCTATAAATCCTTTGGCGCGGTATGGCTTGCCTGTGGTGGCAACCGGGACTTTATTGGTTGCTTGTCACGCATTAATTCCACTTGTCGACACTACCACTCTGTACGTCTTCTTGTTTCCTGTAATTGTCTATTCTGCCCTGTATTGCGGCGTCGGACCATCCGCTCTAACGGTTGTGGTTGCTCTCATCGGGGCCAAGTATTGGTTCATCCCTCCGGTTCACTCGTTTCGCATCCTTAACAGCGAGCAATTGATTTCCACTCTTGCGTTCTTCTTTTCATCAATGGCCGTGGTGGCACTGGGACAAGCGATACGTGGTCATAATCAGCGATTACGGGAAGGCCAGACTGAACTTGAGCTTAAAGTTCAAGAACGCACGGTGGAACTCGGCGCGTTGAACCAGAGCCTGCGCGATTTGTCGGCCCGTCTTCTCCAATTACAAGATGAGGAGAGACGGCGCATCGCTCGCGAACTGCACGACAGCGTCGGACAATTATTGGCTGGCTTGACCATGAACTTATCCACCGCGCGAGCCGATATCGACCGGCTTACCAAGACGGCTATAACTCTCGCAGATAGTGAAGCTCTGGTCCGAGAAATGAGCCAGGAAGTCCGGACAATTTCCCACTTGCTGCATCCACCTCTTCTCGATGAAGCAGGCCTGGCTTCGGCGGTCCACTGGTATGTGGAGGGATTCGCACAGCGCAGCAAAATCAATGTCGATCTGGATCTTCCCCGTGATTTGGCGCGCTTCTCGCCCGAGTTGGAAACGGCGGTCTTTCGGGTAGTACAGGAATGTCTCACGAATATTCATCGACATTCCGGAAGCTCGGTCGCAAAGATTCGCCTTCTTCATCTTGAAGGTCAAGTTCTTATCGAGGTTGAAGACAAAGGCGACGGTATACCGATAGACAAGCGCGAGGAAATGTTGTCAGGTGGGACGCCCGGCGTGGGAATTAGGGGAATGAGAGAAAGAATACGACAACTGGGCGGGACCTTGGAAATTAGTTCTAGCGGTACAGGTACGCGTATAGTGGCGCGGCTGCCCGCTATCGCGACATCCTCGACTGTCGAGGTCTTGCCGGTGTCAGACACTTCGACCGCTGCGGCATAACGGGAAACTCTTAAGAAATCAACAAGAGCGGACGGAGATTCGCGGCCGGGAATCGGTCGAACAATGCCAATCACACACTCAGACAACCTCCCCGGCACATTGACTATCTAAAAACCCACGCCGCTCGTCCCAATAATCTAGGAGGTTTCTATGACACGAGTACTGATGTTCGGTACTATCCTTCTGCTCTCGGTAACCTGGCTAGCGGCTCAGCAGGATCAGGCTAATCCCAGCAAGGCAGGTTCCGGCTCGGAAACCACAGTGCAGGGATGTCTCCAGGGTTCGAGCGGTAACTTTACTCTCACGGACAAGGCTGGCACGGCGTATCAACTCAGCGGCGATACTTCGAAGTTGACGGAGCACGTCGGCCATGAAGTCCAAATAAAGGGCACGACTTCTGCGTCAAGTACTCCGGCCGACTCGAGCAGCAGCAATCCGTCGGGCGTTAGTGCTGGGGGTTCACAAACCAGCCTTACCGTGAAGGATGTAAAGCATATCTCCAAGACCTGCTCATCCGCAGCAAAATGACTTTGAATTTTCCGTAGTTCTCAGTAATACCCACCCCTTCGACTCGGCCGTAGTCGGGGTGGGCTTTTTCTGTAATCTCGGGCTGCCCTTTGCTTTCGAGATGATGCTCGTCAGGGCCAATGAAGCGTCGCAAGCCGCCACACGGTGCGATTCTTTCCCGCCCAATCCTCGCGCGGCATCGCAGCAGATCCAAGACTGTTTTATGAGACGGGAAATCATGTTCTTCACGCTCGCCCCTGAAGTCTCCTGTGCTGGTTTGGTTATGGCTGATTCTCTACTCGACACGGAAGAACAAATTTCGTCGGATTTGGGTTCTCACCGAACATGGCCATCTGGAAGCGAAGCCAGAGGGCAAAAAGGCGGCCTGAATCCGGCCGTCTCATCTTTCCACGCTTCTCACGTGAGAGTATAGCGATGGGCGGCAGTGCAAAATGCTAGCCGGCTAGGACGTCATTTCGGCGGTTGACTTGGCTGCGGCTTTTGCTGCTTTTTCTTCCCAAACAAACCCATAACCTGTTGAAGAGGATTGTCCTGTTGTTGCGGCGCAGCCTGCGGTTGCTGCTCACCTTGCGCCGGCGTCTTTGAACCACCAAGGAAGTTTTGCAGCGTGCCCGCCACCGACGCCGGGTTGTCCATGTTCGGGATCAGCCCTTTGAATTTCATCTGGGCAAGTTGCTGAACGTCGGGCGCAAATCTGGGGTTCGAGAATGTGCCCGTAACGAGCGCGGGTACGACCAGTTGACCCTGGTTATTGGCCAGGGCTGTTGTGACTCGCATGTTGAGAGCTTCGTTTTCGAGGTTTGCAGTTCCTACCGCGCCAATCGTCCCGATATCCAGTTGAGCTTGCAGGTTGTTGGTCTGTGCGATCCCGTTCCGAATGATGATGTCGCCGGTCATCTTCAAAATATCCGTGACTCCCTGCGAGTTCTGGGCGGTGGAATTTCCGTTCAGGAATCCTGCGATGGAGCCGAGTTGTTGGCTGAGGTTGGCTCCGGAATACTTCACGTTGTTGAAGTTAAGATTGACGGACCCATTCAGCGCTCTGATGATCTCCGCCTTGCTCAACGACTTCACCGGGCCGGCAGCACGCATATCCAGCTTCATCGTCCCCTGACCGTTCACTTTATCGAGCGCGGTCACACCATAGGCCTTTGCCAATGACAGAATCGCTGGGAGCTGAGCATTGGGTGCCCGCACAGTAGCGTCAACGACCGGTGACGGAGACAGATAATTGCGAATGGCGATTTGCGCGCTCAGAGTTGTTCCGCCCGAAATCATGTTGAAGGAATTGGACTGGAGCTGCGACGGAGTTAGATTCAAGGCCACCGACGGAATTTGTATTGGCTGCGCGACGTCCTTGCCGGTCATTTGAATATTGCTGGCCGTAATTGTTCCGTTCAATGCCGGCTTGTTTGCCGCGCCCCGCGCTTCGATGTTGATGCTGGCATTCCCCGTAACGACCGTGCCTTGCGATAGTGCCACTCCCGATGCCGCCAAAAGTTTCGCCGCTTCGGCAAGGGATATGTTGTTTGCTTTTACATTTAGGGCAAGCTCCGCTGGTGTAGGTTTCGCGTTCAGGGTACCGCTGATTTCCAAGGGCGTCGGCCCCAGTTTCAGGACCATGCTGCGGATCGTGATCATATCTGCCGGCGACTCGTCGGTAAGGTCGTATTTCGCCGTAATCGGATACCCAAGATCCATCCCCTTTATTTTCGCGTTCAGTACGTTCGTCTCTCCTTGAACGATCAGCTTTCCTCGGTCGCTGTGGATGTTCGTTTGACCGGTCAGGACTCCGTCGGTGCCGGCCAGAGCAGGAGAATTCAGGAACTTTGACAAGTCCGCGATTCCGACCTGCTTCAGATCCAGGGTTCCCTGGAACGGCGTGGCCGCGGGCTGCTCACGTACGAGCGGACCGCCTTTTCCTTGAACCCTGACTTCTTGCGATCCTGCTCCTGCCATGTGGGCCGCTGCGTCAATGGTGAATGGCTCATTCGGCGCAAAATTGGTCAGAGTCAAATCAATATGATCGTAGAGCGATGGTGTTTTGCTCTGCTGTTGGTCGAGTAATGAGATTTGACCATCCTGAATCGTCAACTTGGCCAAAGAGAATTGTTGCTCCGTCGCAGGCTGCGATTGTTGCGCCGGAGTGGCTGGCGCACTTGGCGGCTGTGGCGGGGGCTGGGCACCATGCGGAGCGCTGGTTGCGTCCGATGGGTGACCAAGCGAAGCGAAATTCCATACGCCCGCGAAATTCTTGATCAGGTTGACACTGGGGCGTTGCAAGCTCAGAGAGTCGATCTCGATCTGCTTATGCAGCAGCGGAAGCAGTTGCACGGAGACGTCCAACTCCTGCGCTTTTATGAAAGGGGCGTCCCGACTGAACGCGGGATCGTCAGCGATAGCGAGGTTCTGGACCCGAAACCGCGGCGGGAAAAGTTTCAGCCCCATCTCGCCCAACTCCACTGGCCGATAGAGCCGCTGTTCCAGTTGCGACTGGACGGTTCCACGATATCTATTGACATCGAAAGTAGCGGCAAAGATCACGACCGCCGCTACGATCACGAGAAA
This sequence comes from Acidobacteriota bacterium, assembly GCA_003225495.1. Classification (GTDB taxonomy): domain Bacteria; phylum Acidobacteriota; class Terriglobia; order Terriglobales; family Acidobacteriaceae; genus Acidiflorens. The sequence goes on along the minus strand of QIAJ01000107.1, from coordinate 11,525 downwards.
AATGACTCCTACGATGATTCCAAGTTTTCGCATGGTTTCCTACCTGATATTCGGATGCGACAGGAACGAAAGAGTTGGCTACCCTAAAATACGAACTATGTAGTGCAACAAACAGCAAATTTTTTAGACCAGTGGGCGAAACGTGGCCCTATCAGCACGGCGCGGAAATGTTCAATCACAGTGTGCGCTTATGCTGGCCAAGAATCGCTCACAATCTTGGTGCCGTCTTGTTTCTTGTCGCGCCAGATTTTGTAATCTCCACGTTCGAAGCGCTACGCGCGGACTACAGTGTCACAAAATTTGGTTTACGGCGTTCGGTCTATTGTTTCCTATCCTCCTCCATTGTTGTATAGAGCAAATTCGGATTGAACGGGATCCCAATGAAATCATTAAAGCGAAATCGACATCTTCTTCTCGGAGTTGGAATCGGCGCGGGAATTGCCGCACAAATCCTGCGGCGCCAGAAGTATGACGTGTGCGGCAAGACTGTATTCATCACCGGCGGATCGCGCGGACTGGGACTCCTCTTAGCTCGGGAATTTGCCAGGCGCGGCGCTCGGGTGACAATTGCCGCACGGGACGCCGAGGCGCTAAAACGAGCCGCCGATGACATTCGTCGATTCGGTGAGCACGTCCTCGCGATCGAAAGCGACATCACCATGCGAGAAGAGGCCGACATGGCGGTGAATCTTATCCGCCAGAAGTTTGGGCCGGTGGACATCCTTATTAATAATGCGGGCACGATCTGCGTGGGACCGCTGGAGGTTATGACAATTGACGAATTCCGCGATTCGTTAAACACCCACTTTTGGGGACCTTACTTTGCCACCATGGCAGTGCTTCACGAGATGCGGGAGCGAAAGCAAGGTCGTATCGTGAATATTTCTTCGATTGGGGGAAAGATTAGCGTGCCGCACTTGCTCCCATATTGCGTTGGCAAATTTGCTTTGACTGGATTTTCAGAGGGTTTGCGATCAGCGCTCTTGAAAGACAACGTTCGAGTCACAACCGTGTGTCCTGGATTAATGCGCACCGGCAGTCCTCGCAACGCGCTATTCAAGGGGAACAATGAGGCGGAATATGCCTGGTTCAGCATTAGCGATGCTGTGCCCGTCATCTCGATGAACGCGGAACGTGCGGCGCGACGGATAGTGCGAGCCTGCATCCGCGGAGAAGCGGAGGTTGTGCTCTCTTTGCCGGCAAAACTGGCGGTGAAATTCAACGCTCTGCTTCCCGGAATTACTGCCGATATCATGGCACTAGCAAATCGCGTGCTTCCATCAGCGCAGGAGTCGGAGACAACTGTTAAGACTGGCAAGCAGAGCTTCTCAGACGTCTCTCCATCCTGGGTGACGGCACTCAATGAACAAGCGGCCGAGAACAACAATCAGGTCGCGTAGACGACAAATAAGCTGGCCCAAGGTCCCGTACCCCTGTGCCCGTTCGGCAATACTAGTATCTGGCGCCAACCGAACGACTTTCATATCGTCTGGCCCGACAAAGGCAACTACCCCAAACGTCAACGAAGCGTAGGTGTATCCCTTTCCTTCCTTGAATCACCCGCTCGAGTCGAGGACTTCCCGCCGTTGCGGGCATTAACCAGATAATGATCAGATAGGCGCGCCTACATTTCTTCCGGATCACTTCAATGATGTCGGCGACATTTTCTTCCCAGTCGCCGCTCTTGGGTGGTCTCGCGAATTGCGGTTTATAAATATTCGAATGCCGACAGAATACCAGCTTTCAGGGTTGGTACCTCCGTTCGATTTTGTCCAAAAGCTGTCGCAGATTGGCTCCGCGGACAATAGTTCTCACCCGCGTCTTTCTTAGTATTGATTCTTCCACAAGGGTGTTCTGGCGAAAGCGAACCTTGCAACCCAATACCGTGGCTGCCTTGCCAAATCGTCCGTGACTTAATAAATGAGGCTCCAGTGCAATAGGTTCCAGGTAAACACGAACCAGATGACGCACACGCAGGCGAGCGCCAGAAGAGTTTCCCAAATGCGCGACCAAAGCCACCATTGCGAGTCGCGCCACGATTGCAGAGCATTGTAAATCGCGGCCAGCGATCCGATGACCCCAAGCCATCCACAAAGCTGAATCAGGCGGAGCCAGGGATTACCCCGAGGACTCAGCATCCCGATGTCTTTTTCCGCGATCATAAAAAAGCCGAGGTATCCGGCAAAAAGTATGATGTAGAACACACAGGCGAGCCGCGAGATTAGGCGCAACCTGCGCTGTTGCGGATTGAGCGTGAGTGACTTGCCATAATGGCGCCGCATCAGCGCGGTTACGGGCCAGAGTACGAGCGTCAGCACAAAAATGGTCAGCGCACCAATAAACATAGGAACGTGCAAAGCGCTATTCTCGTACCATCTCGCCTTCTGGAAAACCATGAACGGGAAATCGATGACTGCGGTCAGATTTCCGTCGCGATCGCGTTTGAAGCCTAAAAGATCCTGATCGTTGACATCGCGAAACATCATCGGCCCGATCTCTTTAAATTTCTTCGGTTCGCCGTTCATGTCTTTAAGGTCAGGAGAACTGATGGTGCCGTCATCGTTGGGAGAGATTTTGGTCTCGCCGGCAACCGTAAGCGCGTTCAGGATGCTTTCTCCCCCGCGCCGACTGACGATGTAATGTCCCGCGACAGCTTGCGCATCTTGGGCAGCGCTCGACGGAGTCGGCTTATCCGGAATCTGATACGGAAAGTAGCGATTTAGAAATGCATGCCACACTGCCTCACGGGCGCGCACCTCACCCTTTCCAAGGCTGTTGTAAGACACGAAGAAACCCACCTGCGCATCCGGCACGAGGTGCAGATCGCTGTGAAAATATTGCGTATCGCCGCCGTGGCCGATAATGCGATGTCCATTGCGTGTCTCTTCGTAGAATCCGAGCGCCATGGCATTCATATCCGGCAAGTTTTCAAATTGGCGGGAATGCATGAGGCGAGCCGTTTCTGGTTTCAGGATCTGCGCACCTTCGAATTGCCCGTCTTGCAGGTGCGCCCTCATGAAGCGAGTCATATCCATCGCGGAAACTGACGAGCTTCCGGCGGGAGCGGCTTCCACAAATTCAAATGGCTTCGCGGGCTGTGATGCGACCTCGTAGCCCTTCGACATGAGCGGCTGCAATGGATCCGGCAGCGGCTGTCGAAACGTGGAATGCGACATGGCTAGTGGTTTGAGTATGTGCTCCTCGATGTAGTCGTCGAAGTTCTGCCCCGAGACTCGTTGCACTATGTATCCCGCCACACAGGTTGCGTAGTTCGAATACGCGGGTGTTGTTCCCGGGGGGAAGATGCGGGCCGGAAGGTGTTGTTTCAGGTAGTCGCCGATTGGTTTTAAGCTTTTTCCGTCCGCAACGAAGAGTTCCTGAATCGTTTCTTCGAACCCGGAGGTGTGCGTCATGATGTTCCGTAGCGTAATCGGCTGCGGATAGGTGGCAGGAATCTTGAAATCGAGATATTCGTTAACATCCCGATCGAGGTCGAGCTTGCCCTGTTCGACCTGCTGCATCACGGCGGTCCAGGTAAACAGCTTGGAAATCGAGCCCGGACGAAACAGTGTGTTGTCTACGGACACGGGCTTCTTTTTCTCCACGTCGGAGTAGCCGTAGCCCTTGGCGAAGAGAACGTTGCCGTCCTTCACCACAGAGATGACCGCGCCGGCAATATCCTCGCGGGCCAATTGCTGGGGCATCAGACCGTCCAGGAATGCGCTTACGTCGTCGGCAGTCATTTCATGCGTGCCTGAAGGTGGAGTGGCGGGAGCAGCAATTGGCTTCTGGGACGCCTTCGGTGTCACTGCTGGTTTGGGACCTTGGCCGGAAAGTTCAACGCACATCAACAAACTACAGAGAAATACGAGCACTCGTGTCATGTGCGCCTCCAATGATTGGCATCTCGTCATGTCGCGTCAAAAACTCAGCTTCAAGGCGAGTTGAATGATACGCGGATTCGTACTCATTGCATTAATAGCCCCGAAGTTCGAATTCGGAGCGACTAGTCCTAATTCCGGCGCGGTTAGACCTGCGTCGAGATCCGGATTGGCAAATTGCGGGTGATTGAAGGCATTAAAAAATTCTGCCCGGAAATCCAGGAACACCCGATCGCCACTCAGAGCCGTTCGCTTTACTAGTGCTAGATCCCAATTATTCTGATTGGGCCCTACCACCTCCCCAATGCCGCTGCTCCCGAAAGCGGTACCAATCCCGTCGGTACCGATTACGGGATACGTATTGAGCGGCGTCATCAGGTCGGGCAGCGTCAAAGCGAAGCACGTCGGATTAATGTAGTTGTTCAACTTGCTCTGCACAGACCCTGAGGTCACAAAATGATTGTTGCAGGCTGCGGCGTTGGAGAATGGGGCGCGATCGGTCACGACGCCAAACACGTTTTGGGCGTTGGTGGCAGTCACGGTCAGGCGTTGTCCCGATTGAATCGTGGCGACGCCGGCGACGGACCATCCTCCCAGCAGCTTGTTGACTCCGGAGCGCTGATTTCTGAATCCCGGCAGTTCGTAGACCCCGCTGAATACAAACCGGTGCGGCCGAACGAAGCCGTCCCATCCGTAACGGGCTCCGGGATTATTCTGATCGCCGACAACTACGCCTCCTAATTGTGTACCCGTTGCGAAGCCCTGCGAGGTGCCCAACGCACTGGACCATGTGTAGGAACCAAGAAACTGCAGCCCGTGAGTGATGCGTTTACTTAGGCTCGCCACAAATGCGTTGTACCAGGACGCACCCGTGGAGGTCACCTGGCCGGCCCCGGACGGAGAGATGCCGGGAACCGGAGTGCGCGGAATGACATTCAACCACTCATCGTCCGTCTGACCGTTAATCGGGTGATCTGGGGTTGCTGACAATGCCTGGTTGAAATTGCGGAACTCCCATAATCTGGTGCCTCTCGCTCCCTGATAACCAATTTCGAGAGCCAGGTCACGGTGCAATTCCAATTGCGCATTGAGGCTGTAGCTTTGCGTCAACGGAGTCCTGATGTCGGGCGCGATGTTGATGAAGGAAACGCAATTCGGGTCAAACACATTTGAACAAGTGTCAGCGGAATATGCCGGGAATGAAGGCAAAGACGGGGCGGGCAGAAATGGCTCGGAGAACGGAATAGACAGACCCTGCACGAACCGGATTTGTCCAAATGGGGGCCCGGTCAATTCCTGGAGAACGGGCTGACCCGTTGTTCGTGAATAGTAAATGCCATAGCCTCCGCGGAAGACCGTCTTACCACCTGGCAATTGCCACGCGAAACCGATCCTAGGGCCCCAGGTATTTTGTCCCAATCCATTCGTCCCCGCGTCGTTCGAAGCGCGGATAACTCCCGGCGGAAGATCAACTCCACGCAGATTCGATGGGACGATGTAACCTGCCTGGCTTCCGACGCCGGTATGATCAGCGCGCGCGACATCAAAGCTCGCATTCCGTCCGAGCTCATCCTCCAATTGACCGAGGCGTTCGTAGCGAAAACCGAGATTGATAGTCAGCCGCGATGAAACCTTGATGTCGTCCTGGACGAAGAGATTCCAATCCCAGGTGCGCCAGTACCGGTCGAAAAGGCCCGGAACATCGAGCGTGACCGACCCGCTACCCAGCAGGAACTGGGTATAGTCAGGAAACTCAATGCCACCGAAGAAGTGGAATTTGGTCTGGTTGATTTGGGCGCGCTCGACGCCGCCCCCAAAATGGATTTGATGACGACCCGCGGACCAAAATACAGAATCGCTAAAGTTGTATTTGTTTTGGGTAAGATGGACGCCTTGCCCATTGCCTCCCGTTTCGAACGAACCGGCCACTCCAATTTCCGGGAACGGTTCAATGAAAGCCGGGGCCACTACACCGATGTCGGAGTATGCAAAGCGCTCGGTTTGATCAACCGACCCGACAAGACGGTGGTACCCGATACTGGCCTGGTTAACCATTTTGGGAGTAATGGTGTAGACGTGGCTCAACGAGAAGACACGAAATCGATAATCGTTCGCCTGCGGGAATCCGGGCACTCCAAAGCCGGAGATATTGCCGTTGGTTGGAAGAGTGGCCGACTGACTGTCGTTGGAGTAAAAGAACCGCCCGGTAAGAGAACTCTTCGTATTCGGGGCATAGTCGCTGCTGACCAGAAACTGGTCTTCCCTGAAAGGGCAAGCCTCGCTAAAAGTGGAGGATCCCTGATTGAAAAAATCTGGGTCCGAAGCGTTAACCGTCTGCGGCGTTGGAATCAGGAACCCATTAGGACCGGCGAGGTTGAGGAGGGCCAAAGATTGATCGCTGATATTCGATCCATCAACTGCGACCGCCCCGCCACTGGGACCATTGAACAGCGAGCCAAGCGCTTCACGCGATCGATCGTCCGTCAAAGGGGGTGAAGGCAAGTGGCTGACACAAAGTCCGCCGCCCAGCCCATTCCGCTGCCGGGTTCCCTGATAGGAACCAAAGTAAAAGAGTTTGTCTCTAAGAATCGGCCCCCCGAGCGAACCGCCGAACTGATTCTGTTTGATCACCGGTCGCGGCTGATTATTCAGGTTCAGGAAATAATCGTTGGCATTCAGGACGTCATTGCGAAAGAACTCGAATGCCGTGCCGTGAATCGCGTTTGTACCGCGCTTGGTGACAAGATCCACGTTCGCGCCCGCATTTCTTCCGTATGAAGCATCGTATTGCCCGGTCTGGACTTTAAATTCCTGAATCGTGTCCGGATTGGGCACGACGATTCCCCCGCTAAATGAGCCGGAGCCCATCAGATCGTTCACCTCGGTCCCGTCCACCTGGTAATTGTTGTCGCTGGTTGCTCCGCCGTGGACTGAGAATCCATTCTGCCCGGCGGCGTCGCTGCCGGCTCCACGTCCTAGTTGTGTCGCATCGGTGACCTCCGTCGAGACGCCGGGAGACAGGCCGATAATCTGCGTATAGTTCCGCGTCACCAGAGGCAGGGAGGAAACGACGAGTTCGCTCGTGACTTTTCCCAAAGCAGGATCGTGTGTGTCAAGGAGTTCAGCCTCTGATGTGATCGTCACAACTTCAGTGGGCGTGCCAACACTGAGCTTCAAATTCGCGACGGCGGTCTCCGTGACATGAATCGTCACACCGGTGCGAACCAGCTCCTTGAACCCCTGCTGTGATGCTCGCACCGTGTATCGTCCAGGCGGCAACAACGAAATTACGAAGCTTCCGTTGCCTCCCGAAAGCGCTGAATGGCTGTCCTGAGTGCCTTCACTTGAGACAGTAATTTTGGCATTGGTCACGACCGCCCCCGCAGGGTCGGTGACAACGCCGGTGATTGCTCCTGTCTCCGCCGTTTGTGGGAAGCCTGGGATCGCCGAGAGGAATACGAGTGCCGCAACAGCGGCGAGGGCAGCCAATCGCCGGCGAGCTGCCTGTGATTTTATCGCTCGACCCGATTCAGAGCCGACAACGAATTCACTATTCCGTGGCGTCATGGTTGCTCTCCTTTACATCGCTGTTTGTTTCCATTCCACGTGGCGAATACCATCTCGATTTCGAATCCTGATCCTTGCGTCGCAGCATTGCGAGGGCACGCTTCGGCTGTACATGGGCGCAGGCCACGAAAAGCGCATCCATGGCCGCAAACGGCGCGACGTAGGATCCATGAAAGGAAGGGTTCGCGATCGAAGCAGTCCAGAAGAAGTCGGAAAAGCGGGCAATCGGCGTCTTGTCACTATCGGTGATGCCGAAAGTCGGCACGCCGTTCTGGCGCGCATGCAACACGGCATCTACGGTCGCCTGCAAACAACGTCCGAAGCTGATCGCGATGACCAGATCTTTCGGACCCAGCAGGCTAATTTTCTGATGGAGGCTGCCGCCCGAACCGACTGGGGCTTCCGCGTTGTATCCCAGCGAAACAAGGCCATACGCGAGAAGGTACGCCAGGCCAGCCGCGAAATCGACGCCGACGACCAGAATGCGTCGTGCGCGATTCAATCGCTTCGCCACCTCAATCACACGATCTGCATCCAGACTTGATCGCAAGGCGTGCAGGTTGTGCATGTCCATCTCGAGGCTGTGCTCTACGTGAGCGGCGAGAGTGCGTTTCTCGCGTGCTGCCGATTTCATCAGCGTATAGGGCGTAATCCGAGCGATGAAGTGCCCCCGCAAATCGGCGGTAAACTCGGCGTAGCGCTTGTACCCCAGTACCTGCACCGTGCGGACGATGGTTGCTTTATCGACGTTGTATCGCTTTGCCAGGGCTCGCGACGACAGGAAGTGATTGTCGTCTGCGTTGTCGAGGATCTCTTGCAACAAACGAGTGCGGCGAGCGTTGAGGCCGCTTTGTGCCCGTGAGACGCGCTGTTCCAGCAATGTAAGCCAAGGCTTCCGCTCGCCTCGATAACCATTGGTGCGCGCCGATGGGGAATTCGGTTTCGCCTGCGCAGACATAGGGGCCCCAAAACACATTCCGGGCGGCGATTACATTGACACCGAGTGGTGCACCGTGTCAATACAAAACACCATATGGTGCATTTCATCTTGACACGCGATTCCGCTGGCTCTACAAGTGTTGGGGTTGCGATTTGTCTCGAATCGAGATCGAGATCCACGCGCAAAGCGCGGCGTGAGAGGCATCATGAAGATCGAGAGTGTCACGCTGCGCGAAATTCGAATGAGCCTGAACGCTCCCTTTGAAACCAGTTTTGGTGTGACCCAGCACCGCCGCATTCTGCTGGTGCAGGTCTGCGCCGACGGCCTTAGTGGTTGGGGAGAAATAACGACCATCGAAAGTCCCTCCTACAACTCGGAAACCACGGACACGGCTTGGCACATTGTGTCGGATTTCATCGCGCCACAAGTGGTTGGCAAGAACATTACACGCGCAGAGGAGACATTCGGCTTGCTGTCTGGAATCCGCGGGCATTACATGGCCAAGGCCGGTGTTGAGAACGCGCTTTGGGATATCGAGTCTCAAGAGCAGGGCGTGGCGCTATGGAGATTGGTGGGAGGCACACAAAAGGAAATCTCGTGCGGAGTTTCACTCGGCATCCGGGAGACGCCGGCATTATTGGTCAGCAAGGTTGCGGAAGAGCTGGCTTGCGGATACCAGCGCATCAAACTCAAAATCAAGCCCGGCAAGGATCTCGATTTCGTCGCCGCTGTGCGCAAGGAATTTAAAGACATCCTGCTCTCCGTCGACGCGAATTCCGCCTACCGTCTCGAAGACAGCGAGCACCTTCGCCGCTTGGATGAGTTTGCGCTGCTGATGATCGAGCAGCCACTCGAATGGGATGACATTCACTCGCACGCACGCCTGCAAAGTGAACTGCGTACTGCCCTCTGTCTTGATGAGTGTATTAATAATGAGAGGCACGCGATTGGTGCGATCGAATCCGGCGCGTGCCGGATCATTAATATCAAGCTCGGGAGAGTTGGCGGACATTCGAGCGCGCGGAAGGTGCATGATGCCTGTCGCCAGCGCAATGTGCCGGTCTGGTGCGGCGGCATGCTCGAGTCGGGGATTGGGCGCGCCCACAATAGGCGCAGGACATCATCGAGCCGCCCGTTGAAGTAAGTGAAAAGGGCACTATCCAAGCACCTTCAACGCCCGGACTCGGCTATCAGGTGGATCAAGCTTTAATTGAACGATTGACAGTGCGCACAAGGAGCTGGCATGCCGATGTGCGTGCGAGTGCGTGAAATACCGCGGCACGGTCGCTCAGTGAATCCGACAAATCAGAATTGAGGTTGCCGATCCATGAAGAGAGTGCACTGGTTGATCGCTGTAGCCGCGTTCCTTTGGACCTCGAATGTCCTCTACTCGCAACCCACAGCTGACATCGGTCACCGCATTCAGACGATCATGGCCAGGCCGGAGTTCGCGCATTCCAGCTTTGGCATCGAGTTTTACTCTGTCGATAAACAGAAAGTTCTCTATCAATTCAATTCCGACAAGCTTATGGTGCCGGGTTCCACCACTAAGTTGCTGAGCGAAGGCGCACTTCTGGAATCCCTCGGTGGAGACTATCGGTTTCACACACGCGTGTACCGTACTGGCGCGATCAAGAAGAGCACGCTTGAAGGCGACATTATTCTGGTAGCAAGCGGTGACCCCAACCTTTCCGGCCGTATCCAGTCTGACGGAACTCTCGCTTTCGAAAATATGGACCACTCTTACGGCGGTCCGGACAGCAAAGGCCTCGGCGACCCGCTGCTTGTGATCCGGCAACTCGCGCAGCAGATTGCAGCCAAGGGAATCAAGCGCGTGAAGGGACGAGTGCTGGTGGACGTAAGCCTCTTTCCAGAAGGAGAGCGTGAACTCGGGACCAATGTTGTCGTCTCCCCGGTAGTAGTCAACGACAACGTCATTGACGTCATCGCAGAATCGGGAGGAAAAGAGGGGGCGCTGATCAGTCTGCGCGTCTCTCCAAAGACCGCTTACCTGCAGATTATCAATCAGGCAACGACCGGCAAAGCCGATTCGAAAGTTGATTTGAATTACACAGACGAGAAAGTGAACACCGATGGAAAACGAAGTGTCACGGTAAGTGGCAGCATTCCGATGGGCCACGCCCCGGAGATGATGTCGTATGCAGTTCCCGAGCCCAGCCACTTTGCGGCCACCGTTCTTGCGGAAGCGCTGAAGGAACAAGGCGTCGAAGTCGAAGTTTCTCCGAAAGCGGGCGATGTGGATTTCAAAGCGCTCGCAACGCAATACAAACCGGAGAATATGCTCGCCGAACACGTCTCTCCGCCACTGAAAGAAGAGGTCAAGATCACACTCAAGGTCAGCCAGAACCTCCATGCGACCATGGCCCAATTCTTATTAGGTGCGTTAGTGGCGCACAGAGAGAAGGATTTCCGTCAGGCGGGATTTGATCTTGAGCGCGAATTCCTCCAGAAGGCCAACCTTGACTTAACGGCAGCTTCACAAAGTGACGGCGCGGGCGGCAACGCTTTCTTCACGGCCGATTTCATGGTGCGCTATCTCTTATTCATGTCCGCCCAGAAGGACTTCAGCGATTTTCATCGTGGGCTGCCTGTCCTCGGACGCGATGGAACGTTGTTCAGGATCCAGGTGGATTCTCCCGCCGCCGGACACGTGCAGGCCAAAACGGGAACCTACTATGTCGACGATGCGCTGAACAAGAATATTATGGTCACGGGCAAGGGGCTTGCAGGTTTCATGCACAGCGGCGCAGGCGAGCGTCTTGCCTTTGCAGCTTACGTCAATATGGTTCCAGCGTCGGCGGACGATCCTGACGCGGTGCAGAAAATTGCGGGACAGGCGCTGGGAGAAATTGCTGCGGCCGCATACTCCGCAACGACGGGAGCACAATCGGCCGGCGAGGCGAAGCAATCCTATGACGTGCTGATCCGCAACGGAAGGATCATTGACGGTTCCGGGAACCCCTGGATTTCCGGTGACATCGCGATACGCGGCGATCGCATCGCAGCCATCGGTCACCTGTCAGGAGCCGAAGCGAAGCGCACCATCGACGCATCAGGTTTGGTCGTCTCGCCTGGCTTCATTGACATGCTCGGGCAGTCTGAAGATGCATTGTTAA
>QIAJ01000106.1 GCA_003225495.1 Acidobacteriota bacterium | reverse complement strand
AGAACAACCCGCAGCCGACTCCAACTTCTGGCGACTTCAGCTTCTACAAAGCCGTAGAACAAAAAAACGCCGACTCCAAACTGACCCCGGCGGATTCGCAAACTGCGCCTGCGGCAACGACCTCTACTGAAACGCCCAAGACCGACGACAATTCCGCCGCAGCGACCGCTGCCAATCCCAATGGATACTATGTCCAGGTCGCCGCCGTCACCCGCCAGGAAGACGCCGACGCTCTGGTCGACGCCCTGAAGAAAAAGCAATATCCTGCCTTCTCCGCAAACAGTCCTTCCGTCGACAAGTTCTTCCGCGTCCAGGTCGGCCCTTACGCCGACATAAAGGACGCTGAAATCATGCGCGGGCGTCTCATCGCCGACGGCTACAATCCAATACTGAAAAAGTAATCAATCTGCTTCTTGCGCAGCGGTCTGTTGCTACAACAATGGCCTGTTAAGACATTCTCGCCGAGCTGTGTCTAGCCGTGTGGGCAGTCGCAGCGGTTGCGGGAAAAACGAACCGCGAAATTGTCGAAAGAAGAAATATCTCGCTGAGTAGAGCGTTCACACCTGCAATAACTGAAGTTTTCGCCACCCAAAAGTGGTCCTAGTTGCTCTGGAGCAATGACGGAAATGTGACGGCAGTATAGCGTTTACTTGCCCCGCGCTAGGGAAGGCCTTCCCCCATTGGTGCGGGGTCCTTAACGGGCCGATGCTATCCGGTCGGTCCCGTTTCGAATTGCCACGAACCGCGGTGCTCCGAAATCAGGCGAGGGATCAATCGCCGTTCGTCATTCATCCCGGGGTTCTCGATCGAAAGGCCATCCGATTTGAACAACGCTTCTTGCGGCTCTAGTTGCAGTCAATAGGCGACTATTAAACCTTACAAGCTGTGCCTCTCTTCCTTCCACGGATCTCCATACATGTGATACCCATTCCTTTCCCAGAACCCCGCCGCATCCCGGTCGAGAAACTCCAACCCGCGCACCCACTTCACCGACTTCCACGCATAAAGATGCGGCACAATCAACCGCGCGGGATATCCATGATCCGGGCTCAACGGTTCACCGTCATGATGGGTTGCTATCAACACCTCGTCCCGATCCAGATCTGCCAGCGGCACGTTAGCTGTATATCCCTGCTCCGCATGCACCAGGACGAAGCGCGCCTCCGGCAGTGGTTGGACGATCTTCAAAATTTCCCGCATCGGAACTCCGCTCCAGCGGTTGTCAAAGCGGCTCCAGCGGGTGACGCAATGAAAGTCGGACTGAGTCTCGACCCGCGGCAGCTTCGCAAACTCCGGCCAACTCCAGCGCTCCGGAATCGCCACCATCCCATACACACGAAAATCCCACCGCTCCGGATCGAACCGCGGCACCGACCCGTAATGCAGCACCGGCCACTTCAGCGTCAAAGACTGCCCCGGCGGCAGCCGCCCAGCCGCCTTCATGGCGCGTTCCTTCTCTCGCCGCTCATTGCCTTCAAAAAGCATGCTGAATAGATGCCCTTATCGCAGGAAAGTGGCAGGTGTCCACACACATTGACATGAATCAATGTTCTGTTACTCTTCCGCTATGAGTCCGACAAGCCCCGACCTCGGCCCCTTTCTCCACGCTATCACCGATCCGGCCCGCCGCCGAATCCTGCAAGCGCTCAAAGAAAAAGGTGGAAACTCGTTAGGAAAAGACACCGGCCTCTGTGCGTGCGATATCGAAGAACGAGTGAAGCTCTCGCAGCCGACCGTCTCCCATCACATGCGAATTCTGGTGAAAGCCGGACTTGTGGAAGTCAAAAGACAGGGACACTGGCAGTGGTACCGCCGAAATCAAAAATTAATCTCAGAAATGACCCGCGGCTTGAAGGGTCAGCTCTAGTTTTCTTGCAGCCGCCTGCGCCACAAGCCATAAAGCACCAGTTGCCACCAGATCAGCGCAATCAGAGTGGTTACCCATAGCCCGGCAAATCGCGCTCGAGCGCCATTAATCGCAGGAAGCCCCGCTGCAACGGTCGCCCGAGCGAGCGCGGCAATGAAGGCCAGCGACAAGATCCCAACTACAACTATCAATCGTTGCGACAAAGAGAAACGACTGTGGGCGACCGGATGTGGTTCTGTCGCACGGTACCACCACAACAACCAGATAAACAGAATTCCCATACCGAGTGCCGTGCTGCCGTGCTGGAAAATCTTGTAGAGAGGTATCTCACCCAAGCCTGGCATTTTGATCCGCAGGTGCAGAGCATCCCACCGGCGATAGATCCAGGTGTTCGAGTGTGTGAATGAATCCCATACCAGGTGCGTCGAGATGCCGACGAGGATGGAGGTAACAATCATCGCAAATCGCGACGCCCCACCAAACCGAAAACCATTCGGGGGAATTCTGCTCCGAACCCCTTCCGGGAGAAGTTCAATTACGGGTGCTTTTACGAGCGCGTGAAACATCCACAACACGACGAAAGCCAAAGGCAGCGTGAGCAGAAACGTTCCTTTCAGCGTGTGACCATATCCATGGTTGGGTGCCAAACGGAGAAAGTATTCGAAGTCGGGTGCGAACGTCCCGATGACTAACGCAGACCACACCAACCTCGCCCGTCGCAACGAAAGCGCGGCTGCCGCATGAGCTAGTGTGAATGGCACTGAATTGCATTATTACGCAACTAGGAGGGACCGTGGCGTCGGATTTTACCCCGCACCCGCCGCGGCAGTCTTGCTCTCCGCCGCGTCTTCCTTCTGCAGCAGCCGCAGGACCTGCGAAATCAGATCGGCTACCTCAAACGGCTTGGCCAGCGACGGCACATTCTGTTCCTGAAGGAATCGCCGCGTCTCCTGATCGGTCAGGGTCGAGAATGTCAGCAGAAGCCTGTTTTCCATGCCTGCACAATTCGCCTGCATCCAGCGATACATCTCAGCGGCGCTCGGACCACCCGGCATCCGTCCATTCAACACCATTACATCGAATGACCCATTCTGCAGGTGTTGCTTCGTGTCGTCGATGTTCATCGAGGTCGTCACATCCGCCCCCGCCCCGACCAAGACATCGCGCTCAAATTCAAGTACCGCTTCTTCATCCTCGACCAGCAGCACGCGGCCCTTCAGCAGCGACTCCCTCCGAGGTGACGCAACCGCCGCTTCCGGTACTTCCTGCTTCTCGCTGACCGGCAACCGGATTTCAATCGCCGCGCCGCCTTCATCCCGGTTGCGCGCGACGATCTCTCCGCCATGCTCCTTGATAATGCCGTAGCAGATGCTGAGCCCCAGGCCGGTTCCCTTGCCCACGCTCTTGGTCGTATAGAACGGATCGAAAATTCGACTAGGATCCTTGATCCCAGGCCCGCTGTCATCGAACTCCACACAGACAAAGTTATTCTTGCGGAAACCGCGCACTTTCAAAACGCCACTGCTGCTGCTCTCCAGCATCGCATCCAGCGCGTTGTTGATGACGTTCAGGAAGACCTGTTCCAGTTGATGTGGATCCGCCACTACTAGCGGCATGTCCTCCGGCAGATCGCGCTCCAGAGCGATGTTGCTCACCTTCAGATCGTATTCACGCAGCACCAGCGTCTCTTCCAGCACCTTCTTAAGATCGACGTCCTGCTTGAGAGGCTTGCGTTGGCGCGCAAACGAAAGCAGGTTCTGTACCACGCGGTGCGTTCGCTGCGCCTGCTTGAACAGTTTCTTCACGTAGTCAGCCGAGCGATGATCCAGCCCCGCGCCATCCAGCAACTGCGCGTAACCCAGAATCGCGGTAAGTGGATTGTTCAACTCATGCGCCACGCCCGCGATCAGCTGTCCAACCGCCGACATCTTCTCGCTTTGCAGCAGTTGCTCTTGCGTGTGCCGCAGATCTTCGTACGCCCGGCAGGTTTCTTCGTAGAGCTGCACCTTCTCAATCGTCGTTGCCAGTTGCCGGCTGATCGCCACCAGCAGGTTCTCGTCATTGCTCGAATACTGCCGGCTCTCTTTGCTCGCAATGCCCATCGCGCCGATCGGCTTATCCTTGCTCCACAGCAGCACCCAGATCCATCCCGGCAACCGGTCCGCGCAAACGAACTCCACCACCGCCGGAGGCAGATGAGGCACAAAATCCTGCGTCACCACTTCCGCGCGCGATCGCATCACCAGATCGCCGAAGCCTTCCGGGAAGGTCGCTTCCGACATTCGGACACGCGCCTCACTCCGCGGCCCCCATCCCGCCCGCCGCCGAAACACTCCATCATTTCCTGCTGACAAATACACGGATCCTGTTTCTGCTCCAAATAGCGAAATCACCTGACGCAGCGTAAGGTTTAGAATTTCGTCCAAATCGAAGGATTGCGTCGCGATCACGGCCATCGCATTGAGTGCATTCAGCTCGCGATTCCGCCTCCGCATTTCATCTTCCGACCGCTTTTTTTCCGTAATATCGAGGATGAACCCCTGGTAGCGCTCGATGTTTCCACTCGTATTGCGAGTCGCAAAGCAACTCGCCGCTGCTGTCAGCAACGTCCCATCTTTTCGTCGCACGGTGATTTCAAAATTCCGGACATAGTTGTGCGCCTCAATTTCCTTCCGGAACCCTGCTCTCTCATCCGCTATCGGATAAAGCACGCTGTCAATGTCCGCCGCCGCCAACTCTTCCCGGCTCGTGTAACCGAGCATGGTCACGAAGGCGTCGTTGCAATCGAGCAGCTTGCCTTCCAGCGTTGCCACGAACACGCCTTCCTGCGCCTGCTCGAACAGCATCCGGTATTTTTCTTCCGCCACATGCCGCTCGGTCGTGTCTCGCACCACGTGGATGGTGCCCTTCTGCTGGCTTCCCTGCTCCGTAAACGACGAAGTCGAAACCAGGGACTGTCCACCGAAACACGGATCCGCTCCTTCCGTCAGTCCTGCCCCGCGATCGCAATAAGGGCAACCACTCCAGGCGGCCGCCTGCGGCAACACCATTTCACACAGATTGCCCACGACATCCGCCGGAGCCTGTTCGATCCGTTGGAGCAATGCCTGATTCGTCTTCAGAATCCGGAATTCGCCGTCGTGCGCCAGGATCAGATCCTGGATTGAATCGAACGTATTCATCCACTGCCGTTGTGAGCGCAGCACCTGCTCCAGCAGCCGCAGATTCTCGACCGCGATTCCCAGTTGATGGGTGACTGTCTCCAGAAACTCCAGTTCTTCCGCGCTATGGGTCCTGCCGGACGAACATCCCAGCGAAAGAGTTCCAATTACCGACTTCTTGCCCTGCACCGGTAAAACCACTACGTGATGAATGCCCTGCTTCTTCAGCTGCTCGCGTACCGGCTCCGGCGCCTCGGACGGTTTAAGAATCGCTGCGCGGTTGTCTTGCAGAACGCGCGCCAGCGCATCGTCCATGTCGATCTGTCCGATCGCACGAATAAATTCAGGCGGTAAACCCACATGCTGCGTCAGCACCAGCTGGTGGTTATCGATCATCCGGAACCACGCCGTCTTCGCCTTGGCAACATCTTTCAATTTTTCCAAAGCCGACTGCATCATCGGCCCATGATTTTGGGATCGCGAAATTGTTACGGTCAACTCGTTCAGCACTGACAACCTTGCGACCCGCAACCGCGAGTCGCCCAGCACCATCAGGAACATGCCGGACCCAAACAGCACTTCCAGAAGCAGGAATCCTTCGGGCGGAATGTAATTCGTGTAGGGAGGCCAGTTCAGGTTCAGCGTGACCAACCCAAAACTCAGCAGTAGTGGTCCGATACCCAACCGGCCAAAGCGATATCGAATCAGCCCGAAAGCCGCAGCCAACGCAATCACCCGGCAGCCGGCTTCCACTGCGATGCGCATTCCCTGAGAATCCGGCAGATACAGCGGCCGCAGCACCGCGCACGCCAGCACCACTGAAGAAATCATCAACAGGGCTGTCAGCAATCGCTTGGCATGGGCCGACAGCAACGCCGCGGTCGCAAACAGACCGATGGCAATCACAAGTTCAGCCTGCGTGAAGGCAGCCGCTGCCGGCGTCGATGCGTGCAGCGCGCTGCGGCGTTCCATAAATACGAACACCGCGTACGTGATCCAGCCCATCCCCCAGGTGAGTAGATATCGTTCACGGAAGGCACGAAAAAAGAGGAAGCTCACCACCGCCAGGATCAGGGCAGCGGACTCCCTCGACGCCAGCCAGGGAACGGCCACAGCGCCAACCGGGTACCCTAAGAACCAGGCAGGATTCATAGACACGTGTACCAATGCCAGAACTTGTAAATATCATGCGCCCCACCGCTGGGTACCGAATTTCCGCCTCCAAGTGGTTACTTTCGGAATGTAAACGCTGCGCTAGAATGGGCGATACACTCTCTCAGTCACAGCCATGCCCCTTGACCGCATCCTCGTGGTGGACGACGAAGAAACTATCCGCGAAATCGTCTCCTCCATGCTTGCCGGCGCCCATTTTCAGACCAGACAGGCCGCCAGTGGCGTCGAAGCGATGTCCCTGCTCGATTCCGGCGAAGACTTCGATCTCGTCCTCTCCGATCTGATGATGGCGGAAATGGACGGCATCGCCCTTTTGGAGCGCGCCAAAGAGAAATACCCCGACGTGCCGGTCGTCATGGTCACCGCTGTGCACGATATCCAGGTCGCGCTGCAGGCGCTTCGCAATGGCGCCTATGACTACCTGCTGAAGCCTTTCGAGCGCGAACAGCTACTGGCCACCGTCCGCCGCGCCCTTGAGAATCGCCGCCTGAAACGCGAAAACGACGCCTACCGAACTAATCTTGAGGCGCTGGTCGCCGCTCGCACCCAGCAATGGAAGGCCGCGCTTTCAGATCTCGAACGTTCCTACGACATCACGCTCGAAGCGCTGGGCGACGCGCTCGATCTCAAGGATGCCGAAACCGAAGGCCACTCCCGCCGCGTCACCGCCTTCACCATCGCGATCGCGCAAAAAATGGGTCTGCCGAAAGACGATATCCGGATTATCGCCCGTGGCGCATTCCTGCACGACATTGGCAAGATGGCGATTCCCGATAAAATCCTGACCAAGC
This sequence comes from Acidobacteriota bacterium, assembly GCA_003225495.1. Classification (GTDB taxonomy): domain Bacteria; phylum Acidobacteriota; class Terriglobia; order Terriglobales; family Acidobacteriaceae; genus Acidiflorens. The sequence continues at coordinate 8,502 of QIAJ01000106.1, read as the reverse complement.
CCGGCAAGCTCACTCCCGAGGAAGTGGACATCATGAAGGAGCATGCCTGGTACGGATACAAAATCCTGAAAAATATTCCGTTTCTCAACGAAGCGTCTGAAATCGTCTACTCGCACCAGGAACGTTATGACGGCACCGGATATCCCCGCCGACTCAAAGGCGAAGACATACCTCTCGGAGCCCGCATCTTCTCCATCGCTGACACCTTCGACGCCATCACCTCCGACCGCCCCTATCGTCCCAAGCAGAGCGACGAAGCCGCTAGAAAAGAAATCTCACTCTGGGCCGGCATGCAGTTCGATCCCCGTATTGTAGAAATTTTCCTGAGCATGCCCGACAATATCTGGCCCGACCTGCGCAAGGACATCGATAAGAAAGGCCGTTTCCCTCACGCGTAAAGCTTCGGGCGGCGCAGCTTGTTCATTCTGATGAAGGATTTCGCTGGAGCCGGAACTACAATCTGTGCACTCAAACAAGATCCAGTGCCCGCAAGTTTCGCCATCTCCCGCGTTCTATGGACACCGTGTATAACTAACTTTCCGGAGAATCCTATGAAACTCTTTTCTCTGATTCCGTCCATTCTCGCTCTGACCGCGTTCGCCCCAGCGCAATTACCCACGCTCACCGCCTTGCCCAATACGATTTACGTCGGTGCTGACGGCAAATTCGAAACCGCTCCCGACACCGCTATGATTCAGTTCAACATTACCGCCCAGGCGGACACTGCCAAGGCCGCCTATGATCAGGCTTCGAAGGCCGCCGAGACGACGCGTCAGGTTCTGCGAACCAACGGCATCGATCCCAAATCCGCCGAAATCGGCTTCTTCTCTGTAAACCCGATGTATGACTGGAAAAATCCCAAACGCAAAGTGATCGGCTACCAGGTCACGACCAGCGTCAGTCTGAAGTTAAAAGATTTTTCGAAAATTGGCGCCATCACCCAGCAACTCGCTGACGCCGACGTCAGCGAGAGCCAATCGCTCAGCTACACCCTCGAACATATCGATGAAGCTAAAACGAAGGCTGTCGCCGATGCCTACCAGCGCGCTCGCGCCTCGGCGCAATCCCTGGCAACCGCCGCTGCGCGTACTCTCGGCGAGCTTTCCTACGCGTCCGTTGACACTATGGAAAATGTCCGCATCTTCGCCCCAATGTCCCGCAAAGCCGGCCCGATGATGGCCATGGAAGCAGCTCCACCAACTCAGGAATTTACGCCGCAACAAGTAACCGTAACTGCGCACGTGAACGCCATGTTCGCGCTGAAGTAGCGGACAATCGACGCATAGGTCCCTGGATCCAGGCCTACACCGCTAAGCAACTTAGCTTTCTTGCCTATGGGAAGAGTGTTTCTGGCCTGCCGGTGGGAAGAAAAAATGCACGCATGCACTTCCATAAAGTTCTGGGCTGTCGTCGGCCAACACACTTGCTACCAATTCGATGAGCTCTCTTCTTATTATTGTCACCCTTGGCATTACGAAACTCGCAGTTGCTCTGCAGGGCATGCCGCGCTGTTCGTTCTGTGTCATTGCATTTGAAAATTCAGTATTTCCTGTATTTCGGGAGGAATGCGCCCATGCTAGGTTCAAGGGAGCGTCGAGACTACGAATGGTCTGGCATGACATGGTGAAATTAGGACAATTCCGGTTTCGCATGCTGGCGATCCTGCTGGCCTGCGCGGTCGCGACAATCCCGCTGACTGGTGATGAGGTCCACGTGCGCCACAGGGAAGGCTTGATGCATGGCTTTCTTGCACTCCGCACCCTTGATGGCAAGCGCCTTGCAGATGGTGAAATGACCCAAGTCCCAGAGGGGGACCGAGTGACGAGCCGTCTGATCTTTCGCTTTAAGGATGGTTCGGTCTATGACGACACGACCATATTCTCTCAACGAGGCGCTTTTCGGCTTTTGAGCGATCATCTCGTGCAGCGCGGTCCGTCTTTCGAGCAACCCATGGAGACCTCGGTCAATGCGGCTTCCGGAGAAATTACGGTCCGATATAAGGATAAAGATGGCGAAGAGAAGACCTTGCAGGAGCGCCACGACCTGCCTCGCGACGTCGCGAATGGATTGTTGTTTACCCTGGTTAAGCACATCCAGCCAAATGTGCCACAAACAACAGTGTCCATGGTGGCAACCACTCCAAAGCCGCGAGTGGTAAAACTTGAGATCCTGCCAGAGGGCGAAAAGGCGATCGCTAGTGGCAACACCAAGCACGAAACGGTGCACTACGTGGTGAAAGTAAAAATCGGAGGTGTCGCTGGATTGGTGGCGCCACTCCTGGGAAAACAGCCTCCCGATACGCACGTGTGGGTTCTTACCGGGGACGCACCCGCTTTCGTCAAACTGGAGGGTCCGCTCTATGCCGGTGGTCCCATTTGGCGGATTGAATTGGCAACTCCAGCAGGGTTCTAATCGTTTTCAGATTCACCGACGAAAAATCTTCAGGTAAGAGTGCGACAATCCTGTTGTGGCGGAATTTCAGCGCGGGTTGCCGACCTGGGTTGTCATTGTAACTGCCGTCGTGGCACGGATTTTGTTTGGTGTACTTTTCACTGTGGCGATCGATGCGGGGCGGTTGTCGGAGTCGGAGTGGCGCAGCGATCCAAACGCCGGAGACACTCAGGCATACACGAATGAGGCAATCGTGTTCTTGTATGTCGCAGCGCAGTTTGTTTTTTTGATCGTGACGCCATTCGCAATGACGAGACGCCCCCGTCTCCGCGCCGCCTTCTGGGCCATCGCCACTCCTCTTTGCCTGTTGCGTTCATTGATCGCGACGTTTGGGCAAATGGCTGGCTAAAGTCGCGAGATCAGGGCCCCCAGGACCTGGACGGGGGCACGAAGCCGGTGAACCGTGAATTGCGCCTTGATAATACTAGAGAACCGATGCTTTCCCACAGCTCAGACAACTTGACTTTGTTTTTTGATATTGTGCGCAACTGAGCATTGAGTCCGCCCGACAGAAAATTCTCGTTCCAGACGGGAAACCTTGGAACAGACGGAACCCTTCCTACAGTCTGTTCCAGATATGTCCGACAATTCACGTTGCCACGCCGGTTGCTGTTTCGTCCGACTGTGCAAGCCGCGCCAATCCGTTGTCCGGGGTTGTAAAACCGCGAAACTCCGCAATCGAAGCAGACCAACACGTTTGGAAATAACCAAACGGTAGGTTTGGTCCAATTGCTGGAACCTGGAAAGTGCAGATTAATTTCAGCTGGGAACTCCGCTTGATTGCTCGATAAGCACGATGGGCAGGACATCGGGAATATCTCCTCGGGTTTGGTGGTGATCGGTGACAATAACCAGATCGAAAGGGCCCGACTGGTCAAAATTGCACACTTTACAGTCTGTTCACAAATTGATCCGGGGGATGGGGGCGCAACAGTTTTCGCGTCCCGTTGCACATGCCCCGGTACAAGGGCGGGGAAGCGATGTAGAGCGTGACTCATGCCGCCGGGCGCATTTCCGCTCGGCATAACTTTTGCCGGGCTCCGAATGCGAATCGGCTATTGACTCATCGAATTTGCAACACTGGAAAATACATTGTTGGCATTGCCGCCGATGAGACGGACTGTCCCAATTACGATCACTAAAATTACCGCCAGCATGACCGCATACTCAGCAATGTCTTGCCCCTGTTCGTCCGACCATAGATTTCTGCAAAACCGGACCATATCGCTCCCCCAAAAGTCCCGCCGTCGGTCAGTTACGGGTAAACCGTGCATGTTTGGTACGCGCCAACGGTATGTCCGCCCGGGGTATTTGTCAAATCGATAACAGGGCGGGTCTGCATCACCGGGGCGGGTCCACTTCGGCCAAACAAAACCTGCAATCGCCCATACCGTGGATGCACCCGCTCGAACGCTGGCGCACAAAAGAATTCGGCCAACAATTTATGGAGTATCACGTCATGGGTATTCTCGTCTCCCCGGACCGGATTAGTGCGCAAGGGGACAGACACGGGCTCGGCACCGGATGGACAATTTATTGAGATTGAGAAGGTGTCCGCCGATGCAATCTTTAAATTCCTACGAAGAAAAATGGCGAGCCCTCGCCCGGCAAGCACTCGAAGAGAAGGATCATGAAAAGATGCTCATTCTTGTTCAGCAAATCATTGACGCGTACCGCGAACAAAAGTCGATAAGTCACCCTTGCGTACAGCTGAGCGTCAAAGATTAGGCTGATAAACTCGCGCAGCAGAGTGCGCTAGAGGACTGACGAATAGAATTTGCGTGGCTTACATTAGGTCGCATGGCAACAAAGAAAGATGTGCTACTTCCACAAACCAGGATTCTGGATCATCCCAACAGCCTGTCCCTGTACGAAAGAGAAAGCCGTGCGGCGGAGGCGAAGCTGGCCGCTGAGAAAAAGAAGACAAAGCGCGAGTCGGCTAAGCGGAGCTCTCGCAATAAATAAGCACACCGGGCGGAACGGCGCCACTCTAATCTCCTCCAGCAGTCAGGGTCAGGACGCATCGCGAGTAATGACTCTCATCCAGAATTGGCGGAGTCCAGTATTACCGCGGGTGCACACGCAGGTTTGGTCGTTGTCAGCAGTTTTCGCTATTTGGCTTTCTCAAGAGACGCTCCGAACAACGTGATGAGCTAGAGTATACGAATGAATAGAACCAAGAGAGCATGCTCAAAATCGAAAAAGTAGTGGGCGGATACCTGGCCTACGTAACGACTCCGCATGTGCAGGAGGAATGGGGGAATCCAATGCCCTTGAGTTGCTCCGCAGCTCATCAAAGAATTGAGAGCGCGAGGGGCGCACACAACCTCCATCTCAGATGCTTTCTACGAAGCGGATCCAAATTGGCTTCAGAATCCTGACGCGTGATGCGTGAATCGCCTCAGCTGATGGATTCCCCCGGGCGTAGCTCGCGACTCAAAACGTGAAGCGAGTCGAGAACTGGAAACTCCGGGAGCCGAACTTGGGGGTGATCGCACCGGGCGTCCCGAAGTCCGGGTTCGGCGATGCGGTCCAAAGTTGGTCGGTGCTGTTGTCCGGATTCGGGGCCGGATCGGCGAGGGTGTATTGCACGTTATTGATGTTGTTCTGCTGGAAGTTCGGATGATTGAAAATGTTGAAAGCCTCTCCACGGAATGACAACTGGTAGCGCTCCCCGAGGTGGAAGGTTCGAGACATGCTGAAATCGACGTCTTTAAATGTGGGACCGCGGAAGGAATTAAATTTTTCCCCGGGGACGATCGAATAGTTTACCTCGGGGTTGTCGAAGACGGCGGTATAGGGACGGCCGCTGGCGAGAGTGACAATGCTGCTGAATTCGAAGTTTTTCAGTCCGCGAAACTGCGGCAACCACACTCCGGTAGCTACAAAGCGATGAGTTTGATCCAGCTGCGAAGGCCCACGTTGGGAAGCCTGGTCGAACTGATTGAAGTATCCGGTTCCCTGGTCGGTGGTTCGGGAGAGCGTGTAGGCAACCGAACCCAGAAACTGGCGAGAGTGGTGGCGCAGCGAGATGAGCAGGCCATTGTAGACGGACATTCCAGAGTTATCAATTGCGTTAATGGTGCCGAAGTTAGGATTGATGAAGCCATCCACTGCCGCGAAGTCTGGCGTGGTGAAGGTTTTTCCGTTGGGCAGGGTCACGGTCGCGGTGGCGAAGGTCGAGTCGTCGAAGAGAGGTTGCTGGGCGGAAGGGACCAGGTTGAGGTCAAATCCGAAATTTCCGTTCGCTTGCCGGGTGACGCCATTGGAGTTTCCCAAAAGATGAACGCCGTGGCTGTAAACATATCCGACACTGAGCGCGGTTTGTGTCCCGAACTGATGTTCGACGGCAGCATTGGCTTGCTCCACGTAAGGGCTGCGGAAATTTTTATCAAAGACAACGATGGAAGGAGTGCCGCCCGCGCCATCAGGAAATGAGGTCAGACTGTTCGGATAGGTGACGAGAGGATCCGGGTTATGGAAGGCTGGTCCCACCACCACCAGAAATGGCCGTGTAATCCCGTTCGACGCGAGGGCCTGGGATACGTCCAGCAGGTTTTCCTGGACATAAAACAACCCGAAGGCACCGCGGACTACGGTGCCTCCCTTGCGATCCAGCGAGTAAGCGAATCCCGCCCGCGGCGAAACATTGTTCTTGCTGTAAGGAATGTGGCAGGTTTGGGCGAAGCCGGGATTGCATTGCTTTGGCTGCGCCAGCACCTGTAGGTCATAGCGCAGACCGTAATTAAGAGTCAGGCGCGATGTGGCACGAAATTGGTCCTGAGCGAAAAAGGAATAGGTCGGCGAGGTTTGCGGGATGGTCGATTGTCCGAATGATTGCAGGTAGAGCTGGAAATTGCCGCTGGGCACATCGGTGAGGCTGCCGAAGCGATATTCTCCCTTGGGTCCATAGGTGAATGAATCTGAGTTGTGGCTGAGATTGATGTCCACGCCCGCCTTGAAGTTGTGTTTTGCAAAAACCTTCGTGAAGGTATCGGCGAATTCGTAGCGGTAGTCGGTGTCGGCAAGCTGAAAGCGGTTTCCTCCGAAAACAAAGCCGGTATCCGGATGGTAATCACTGCCGAAGTGAAAGCGGACTTCGTTGACCGTGGTGGCGTTAAAACTGGTTTGTAGCGAAACCTGAAAGAAATGGCTGGTGGCCCCGTCGGTGAGAGAAAGACCGTCACCGGTTGAGGTGGGTGTATTGAAATACCCGTGGGGGCTGCGGTAACGCTGGTAGTTGTAAGTAACACTGAACAGGTTTTTGTCGTTGATGATGCCATTGATCTTGCCAAAGGCGACGTTCTGATTGAAGCTGCGGGGAAAGGATCCAGCCGCCGCCAGGACCTGGGCGGCCAAGTCGGGATGGGCAGCAAAAAAACCCGGGTCCAGCCCGTTTACGGCTGGTCCGTCGTTTACGGTCAAGGGCTCGTTGCGGATCTGACCTTCATAATTGCCGACATAAAAAAGACGATCGTGGATGATTGGCCCACCGACCGTGCCGCCAAACTGTTGTCGTCGATCATGAGGTTTGGCAATCCCCTGCTGCTGGTTGATCTTGTCGTTGGCGCTGAAGGCAGAATCAAGGATGTAGTAATAGCCGTCGCCGTGAACCTGGTTGGTGCCGCTCTTCGTCACAGTGTTCACCAGTCCTCCTCCGGCCTGGCCGAACTCAGCTTCGAATCCTGTACTCGTGACCTGGAATTCGCGAATTACGTCTTCGCTGAACTGAAAAGGAATGCTCGTGCGCCCGATCTGCTGCGAAAAAAAGGCATTGTTGTTGTTGCCGCCGTCGACGGTGTAGTTGTTGAAATTTCCTGACACGCCGTTGAAGCTGATCATGCCATCACCGCCGTCGGTGGTGGCGCCAGGGGTGAGAAGAGCAAAGTCGGTGAAGTTGCGTCCGTTTGTCGGAAGCGACTCGATGGCCTGCTGGCCCACGACTGTCCCTAGAGAAGACTCGGCGGTATCCACCAAAGGTGTGGCCGCACTCACCGAGACGACGGTATCCACTCTACCCACGATAAGCTCCGGGTGAATGATGGCTCGAGTGCCGACGGTGACGGCGATGTCCTTCATCACGAGTTTGTTGAAGGAGGCTTTCTGAATGGAAATCTCATAGGTGCCGGGCTCGAGATAGAGGAAGGTGAAATCGCCGCCGGTACCGGACTGGAGCGTCGCGGAAATCCCGGTATCCTGATTGCGCACGGTAACGTCCGCAGCGGGTACGGCGGCGCCAGTCGAATCGGTCACTGTGCCTTCTAGCCGTCCTGTGGCCGATGCGGACTGACCGTGAACCGTGGTCGACGACAATATGAGAATTACGGCGAGAAAAAACACAAATCCAAGGGAAAAAGCAAACGGGTCGAGTCGGGGCGCGCATCGGTGCATTGGGTCTCCGCTAAATGCAATTTCGAAGAGATACACGCTGGCCCCTCGCGGTTAATTCACCGTGACCCCGAAAACAGCACTTAATTGGGTGGAGTGCCAGCGACACACAAAACTAATAGGTTTCTCGCGCGGCTTCAAGAAAATTCATGGACTTCGCGTGATGATGAACAGATTTTAATGTCGTTGAGAAATTTGGACGTTGCAGTCATGCACCTCTAACAAATACGAATTTAGGATTCCTCGTTCAAAGAGATTGAGTTGAACCCGCTCATTCGCAAAAACGCTAATGAGCGGGGTAGCCGTCCGCGATTATCTGAGCCACCGGGCTCATGATTTTGGAAGCGTTTCTGCACGGCTGAAGCCGTGCCCTCCCAAAAGCTGGTCGCGAGGGGAACACGCTGCTTCCCACAACTCAGACACCCAATCCCTGTTTTGACATTGTGGGCAACTGAGCATAAAGTTCGCCCGACAGAAAACCCCATTTCAAGGAGGCGTGCCAATTGAGAACTCTATTAGTGTTTGTTGTAAGTTTCATGTGCGTTGTTTCGTCCCTTGCGCAAACCGGCAGCGGTGCGGGATCAAACACGCAAGATATCAATACGCAAAATGCCAACAATGTTTGCCGTATTTACTTCTCCACGCCCAAGCCCGGCATGGATA